>JACDHV010000056.1 GCA_013820855.1 Gemmatimonadales bacterium
CCGCGCGACGGGTCCTGACCCGCCGATGACCTCCTCGCGCAGGATGTACCTGTACAAGCTGCACCTCACGGCCCTCGGCGTGGTCGCGGTGCTCACGGCGGTGGTCGCCTGGCTGCTGCGATCCGCGGGGCCGACGCAAATGGCGCGCGGGGTGTTGCTCTTCGCCGTGGTGGCGGTGGTGCTGGAGCAGATCGTCGTTTGGGTGCTGGTGAAGCAGATCCTCGCGCCCACCGGCGTGGCGGCGGGCGTCGCGGTGCGGATCGCGGACGGCGATCTCAGCCTTCCCTCCTGGAGCACCGATCCCGCGCGCTCGCCGCGGGACCCGCTCACCCGCACGATTCTCCGGATGCTGGGCCGGCTCCGCGATCTGGTCGGCACCATCCGGCAGCACGCGCACGACGCCGCGGCGATGGCGGAGCAGATCGCCGCCTCCACCCAGCAGATGACCGCCTCCACCCAGGAAGTCGCGGGCACCACCGGCGACCTCACCGAGCGCGCCAGCCAGCAGGCGCTGGTGGTGCGGAAGGCGGCGGAGGACGCGGGCAAGATCCTCACGATCACACAGACGCTCGCGTCCGGAGCCGGGCAGGCGGCGGAGCGGAACGCGGCGCTGGCCCGGCTGGCGCGGAGCCACCGGGAGCGGCTCGACCTCAGCAGCACCGAGCTCGGGCGGCTGGCCGGTGAGGTCGAGGCCGCCGCGACGGAAGCGGAGGCGCTCGCGGCCGCCTCGGCGGAGATCGAGAAGTTCATCACCCAGACCAAGGCGATCGCCAAGCAGACCCACATGCTCGCGCTCAACGCCTCCATCGAGGCCGCGCGCGCGGGCGAGGAGGGCAAGGGGTTCAGCGTGGTGGCCGAAGAGGTCCGGAAGCTGGCCGCCCAGGCCGCGCACGCGGCGACCTCCACCAGCGAGACCGTGCAGGCGGTGCTCTCCCGCGTCACGACGGCCCGGGAGCGGCTGCTCCGGCTGGGGAAGAGCGGTCTCGTCGCCCGCGACGCGGCGCACGCGGCCGCCGAAGGCCTCGTCAACGTCGCTGCCGACGCGGAGGCGAACGACGAGTGGACCCGGGGCATCTCGACCTCGGCGGGCGAGGTGCAAGGACTGATCGAGGGGATCGCCGGCCGGATGAGGGAGGTGTCGGCCGGCACCGAGGACTACGCGGCGGCCGCCCAGGAGATCGCGGCGGCGGCCCAGGAGCTGAACGCGAGCACCGAGGAGATCTCGTCGTCGGCGGGACACCTCGCCGACGCGGCCGCGCGGCTGACGGGCGCGGTGGGAGGGTTCAGGCTCGACTGACGGACCTCACTAACCTTACTCCATGCTTTCCCTCCTCCTGAACGCCGATCTCTACGACCCCTCCCCCCGCGGCCGGGCGCATCTGCTCGTCGCGGGCGAACGGATCGTCTGGGTCGGCACCGACGTCCCGAGGCTCGGCCGCGAGGTCCCGGTCAGCGAGCACGACTTGGCGGGCCGGCGGGTCATTCCGGGCCTGATCGACTGTCACGTCCATCTTACCGGTGGCGGTGGCGAGGCCGGGCCGGAGACGCGGGTGCCGCCACTGGCGCTGAGCCGGATGACGGCCGGCGGCATCACCACGGCCGTGGGCCTGCTCGGCACCGACGACGCCATCCGAACACCGGCCGAGCTGGTGACGGTGGCGCGGGGGATCAACGCGGAGGGGTTGAGCGCCTACTGCCTCACGGGCGGGTATCACGTCCCTCCCGCCACCGTGACCGGCGACGTACGGAGGGACCTGGTGCTCATCGATCTGGTGCTGGGCGTCGGGGAGGTGGCCATCAGCGATCATCGCTCGAGCCAGCCCACCCACGACGAGCTCCTGCGAGTGGCCGCCGACGCGCATGTAGGCGGCCTCATGAGCGGCAAGGCCGGGATACTGCACCTGCACGTGGGCGACGGGGAGCGGGGTTTGCAGCCGGTCCGCGACGCGCTGGACCGAAGCGAGCTTCCCGCGATGGTGTTCAACCCGACGCACGTGAACCGCCGGAAGGCGCTGTTCGACGAGGCGCTGGCGCTGGCCGAGCGAGGCTGCACCGTGGACATCACGGCGTTTCCCGTCGCGGAGGGCGAGGACGCCTGGGACGCGGCCGAGTCGCTGATCCGATACCTGAGCAGCGGGCTGCCGCCGGAGCGGGTGACGGTGAGCTCGGACGGTGGCGGGTGCCTTCCCACCTTCGACGCGGATGGACGGGTCGTGGAGATGGACGTCGGCAGGCCGGCCGCCCTGGTCGAGACCATCCGCCGCCTGCTCGCATGCGGGCAGTCGCTGGAGCGGATGCTGCCGGCGTTCACCACCAACCCGGCCCGGCTGCTCCGGCTGCCTCGGAAGGGGCACCTCACCGCGGGCGCCGACGCCGATCTCGTGGTGCTCGACGAGGCCGGCGGTGTCCTCGACGTCATGGCCCGCGGGCGCTGGCACGTGCGGGACGGCCGCGTGGCGATCCGCGGCACGTTCGAATGAGTCGCTGGTCTCCCTCAGGCGGGGAAGGGCGCATGCCACGCCGGCGGCGCGGGTGGACCCGCCAGGCGGCCGGAACGCGGGGCGGCGATGCCGAAGTTTGCAGCAGGTCACTCCTGGCATGAGGGTTGCCCCGGGCCCGTCCGGTGGGCCGCAAACCGAGCCACACCGATCAAGGCAAACCCGTCGCGAGGCGGGGACGCAAAGCCAGGAGTCTCGCTCCCTGCGAGACCGTCCGGTTGCCGGAACACGGACGGGACAACCCACAGTCGCGGAGCCACCCATGCGGCGCATTCTTCTTCTCTCGCTGGCACTTCCTTTTCTGCTCGGCTCGAAGGCCGCGGCGCAGGCCTGCGCCGGCATGCCCTCGTTCTCATCCGGCCCGATGCAGGTCGCGGCGGCCAGCTCGTTCGCCGACGGCGTGAGCAGCGTCGGCGGCACCTTCGGCTACGGTGTGCCGAACGGGCTGTACGGCAAGGCCGGCATCGGTACGACGTCGTACGACGCCTTCGACGGCTCGTCCTTCGATTTCGGCGTGGGCGGCGGCTATCAGATTCCGCTGCACACCTCGCGCAAGGCCGAGCTGTGCCCGATCGCGAGCCTGAGCTTCGGGTCCGGGCCGAACGACGTGATCGGCAGCGGCATGGACATCTCGACCCGCAACTTCGCGTTCGGGGCGGCGATCGGTGCCCTGGTGGGGAACAGCTCGCAGATGCAGATCCTGCCCAACGCGAGCTTCCAGTTCGCCAACACCAGGATGAGGGTGGATGACGGCACGTCCTCGGCGTCGGGCTCCGAGAGCTTCGGCCTGCTCACGCTGGGCACCGGGTTCGTGTTCAACTCGCGGTACAGCCTGAATCCGAGCATCAGCATCCCGGTGGGCCTCAGCGGAGCGGATGCGTCCTTCGGCCTGGGCGGGGCGATCAACTTCGGCCGCTGACGTCATCGACCGGCCGATCGCATCGACCGGCCGGCCGGCCGGCCCGAGGGAGCGAGGGGGCATGCCGAGGGCGTGCCCCCTTTCGCTTCGCTCGGGGTGAGGAGTCGGTGTATGTTCCCCGACGCTCAACTTCCAGCGGAGGAGGCGGGTGGGGGCAACGCGCGGATTCATAGTGCCGGTGGGCGGGGCGGAGGAGAAGATCGGCGACGTCGCCATCCTGCGCCGGTTCGCCAGCCTCTGCGGCGGTTCGCAGGGGCGGATCGCGATCATTCCGACCGCGTCCGAGCTGGCCGAGACCGGCGGGCGCTACGAGGAGCTGTTTCACTCGCTCGGCGTCAGCGTGGCCCGGTCGCTTCCGATCGCGAGCCGAGCCGATTGCCAGCGCCGCGAATGGCTCGACGTGCTGGACGAGGTGGAAGGCGTCTTTCTCACCGGCGGGAACCAGCTCCGGCTCAGCACGATGATCGGCGGCACCGAGGTCGCCAGGGCCCTCCGGCGCCGGAACGCGGAGGGCATGCACGTGGCCGGCACTTCGGCGGGCGCGGCCTTCCTCTGCGAGCACATGATCGCCTTCGGGCGGGAAGGCGCGTCGCCCCGGGCCAAGATCGTCACGCTCGCCGCCGGGCTGGGGCTTACCAACCGCATCATCATCGACCAACATTTCCGTCAGCGCGACCGGCTGGGGCGGCTGCTCACCGCGCTGGCCTACAACCCGTTCGCCATCGGCATCGGACTGGACGAGAATACGGCCGGGTTCGTCGGGCCGGACGAGACGCTGGAGGTGGTGGGCAGCGGGGCGCTCACCATTGTGGACTCCTCCGAGCTGGAGTTCTCCTCCATGGCCAAAGTGCGGAAGAACGACCCGGTGTGCCTGATCGGGTTGCGGCTCCACATCCTGAACGACGGGTCGACATTCAATCTGCACACGCGCCTCGCGGCGCCGCCGCCGGTGGTCGCGAAGCGGCCATAGGCACCAGGAGCACTACCGCATGCGCATTCTCGACAGGGCCGTCTACGTTGGCCCGAGTCTCTATGCCCACTTTCCCGTCATCCGGCTCGACGTGGATCTCGCCGAGCTGGAGAACTGGCCTTCGGTCAAACTGGGCCGCGGGTTCACCGACGGCCTGGTGGCCGCTCTGCCGGGACTGCACGAGCACACCTGCTCCTACGGGAAGCCGGGCGGGTTCGTTCGGCGGCTGACCGAGGACGACGGCACCTGGATGGGTCACATCCTGGAGCACGTGGCCATCGAGCTTCAGAACGTGGCGGGCGAGGCGGTCACCTTCGGGAAGACGCGCTCCCACGGTGGAACCGGGCACTATTACGTCATCTACCAGTACGAGCAGGAGGACGTCGGCCTGGAGGCGGGCCGTCTGGGCCTCATGCTGCTCCACTCCCTGCTGCCCGCCGAGCTGCGGCCGGAAGGGTCGGTGACCGCCGACTTCGACTTCGCCGCCGAGCGCGACGAGTTCATCCGCTACGCCCAGCGCCGCCATCTCGGCCCCAGCACGATGTCGCTGGTGCGCGCCGCGGAGGAGCGGAAGATTCCCTGGATCCGGATCAACGAGCAGAGCCTGATCCAGTTCGGGCACGGCCGCTACCAGCAGCGGATCCAGGCGACCGTCACCAGCCGCACCTCCCACATCGCGGTCGAGCTCGCCTCCGACAAGGAGGAGACCAACCGGATCCTCGGCAACCTGGGCCTCCCCGTGCCCCGGCAGCGGCTGGTCCAGGGCGTGGACGACGCGGTCGAGGCGGCGGAGGCGATCGGCTACCCGGTCGTGGTGAAGCCGTTCAACGCCAACCACGGGCGCGGGATCACCATCCACATCACGACCGCCGAGGAGGTTCGCGCGGCGTTCGAGGTGGCCCGGGAACACAGCCGCAGCGTCATCGTCGAGAGCTTCATCAGCGGCGAGGACCATCGGATGCTGGTGATCGACGGCCGGCTGGTCGCGGTCTCCAAGCGGGTGCCCGGCCACGTGGTGGGTGACGGGGTGCACACCATCGAGCAGCTGGTGGACGAAGTGAACCGGGACCCCCGCCGCGGCATCGGCCACGAGAAGGTCCTCACCCGCCTCGGCTTCGACCACCAGGCCGAGACGATGCTCCAGCGGCAGGGCTACACCAGGCAGACGGTACCCGCCAGCGGGGAAGAGGTCTTTCTGCGCTCCACCGGCAATCTCTCGACCGGCGGCACCGCCGCCGATTTCACCGACCTGGTGCATCCCGACAACGTGGAGATGGCGACGCGGGCGGTCAAGGCGATCGGACTCGACATCGGCGGCGTGGACTTCCTCTCCACCGACATCACCGAGTCGTACAAGGAGGTGGGTGGCGCGATCTGCGAGATCAACGCGGCGCCGGGCTTCCGCATGCACATGGCCCCGAGCGAGGGCCGGCCGCGGGACGTGGCGGGACCGGTGCTGGACATGCTCTTCCCGCCGGGTACGCCGAGCCGCATTCCGATCGCGGCCGTCACCGGCACCAACGGCAAGACCACCACGGCGCGGATGCTGGCCCACATTCAGAAGCTCGCCGGCCATCACGTCGGGCTCACCTCGACCGACGGCGTCTACATCGACGGGCAGCGTACGGTCGGCGGCGACATGACCGGCCCGGTGGCGACCCGCATGGTGCTGAGCGACCCGTCGGTGGACGTCGCCGTGCTGGAGGTCGCGCGCGGCGGGCTGGTCCGCGCCGGCATGGGCGTGCGCCACTGCGACGTGGGCGCGGTGCTCAACGTGAAATCGGATCACCTGGGCCTCCGCGGCATCGGCACCCTGGAGCAGCTGGCGCAGGTGAAGCGGATCGTGGTCGAGGTAACCCGCGGCACCGCGGTGCTCAATGCCGACGACCCGCTGTGCCTCAAGATGGCCGACTACACCCAGGCCGAGCACCTGTGCTACGTCACGATGGATCCGACCCACGAGCTGGTGGGCGAGCACATCAAGGAGGGCGGGCGTGGCGTGGTGCTGGAGTCCGGCATCAAGGGCCATATGATCACCATCTACGACCACGGGGCTCACATCCCGCTGCTCTGGACCCACCTGATCCCCGCGACGCTCGAGGGCCGGGCCACGCACAACGTGCAGAACGCGATGTTCGCCGCGGCGATGGCGTTCAGCATGGGGCTCAGACTGGAGGACATCCGCCACGGCCTGCGAACCTTCGACACCACGTTCTTCCAGGCGCCGGGCCGAATGAACATCTACGACGAGCACCCCTTCAAGGTCATCCTCGACTACGGACACAACCCGGCGGCGGTAGAAGTGATGTGCGAGCTGGTGGAGCGGCTCGACGTCACCGGGCGGCGAATCTGCGTGCTCGCCGCGCCGGGCGACCGCCGCGACGAGGACGTCAAGGACATCGGCCGCATCGCCGCCGGGCGGTTCGAGCGCTACATCTGCCGGCGCGACGACCAGCTCCGGGGCCGGAAGCCGGAGGAGGTGCCCCACCTGCTGCGCGACGCGCTGCTGGAGCACGGGGTCGCGGCAGCGGCGATCGCGGTGATCCCCGACGAACAGGCCGCGGTAGACGCCGCGCTGCGCGAGGCGCAGGCGGGTGACCTGGTGCTCATCTTCGGCGACGCCATCACCCGGAGCTGGAAGCAGGTGGTACAGTTCCGCCCCGACGCCGCCCCTCAACCGGCCGTCCGGCCCAGCCGGGTGTCTCGTCCGGAGCAGGCCGCGGCGGCGATCGACTCCCTGGTGCTGGAGGATCGCCGCCGGGAGTTCGTCCGCGACGTGCGCGGCGTCCGCCTGCCGAGGGCCCAGGAGGCCGACGACTAGGCGTCGCCCATGGAACTGCTCGATTCCCGGCGTCTCACCGGGCCCGGCCTGCTGCTCGACCGGCCCGGCGCGGTGGCCGACGTGACAGTGGCCGACGACCGCCGGGACGACGTGATCGCCGCCTGGCGGGACGCGGTCATCCGCATGCTGAACGCCGTGGGCTGGGGCGGCGAGCGCATCGTGGCGCGCCGGTTCGCCGGGGGTGCGAGCCTCGCCATCACCGCGCCGCCCGATGCGCTTTATGCCGCCGCCGACCTGAACGAGTGGGCCTGGGCCGCCGCTGAGGCGGCGATCCGGCACGAGCCGGAGCCCGATTTCGAGCCCGCCGCCGAGCGGCTGCGCGAGGCGATCGCCGGCGAGCGCAACCCCGGCATGCTGGCCATCCGGAGCGCCGCGCGCTCGCGCGGGCTCACCTTCCTGAGCGGCGAGGAGACCGTGTCGGTCGGCGCCGGCACCGGCGTCCTCTGCTGGCCGGCGGGCGATCTCCCCGCGCCGGACCGGATCGAGTGGTCGCGCGCGCACGACATTCCCGTCGCGCTGGTCACGGGCTCCAACGGCAAGACGACCGTGGTCCGCCTGCTGGCGGCGATGGCGGCGGCGGCGGGCCGCGTCACCGGCGTGACGTCCACCGAGGGCGTTCTCGTCGCCGGCCGGCCGCTCGCGGAGGGCGACTACTCGGGGCCCGAGGGTGCGCGGCTGGCGCTCCGGCAGGAAGAAGTGGAGGTGGCGATCCTGGAGACCGCGCGGGGCGGGCTGCTGCGGCGCGGGCTCACGGTGGAGCGCGCCGCCGTCGCCGTGGTCACCAACATCGCCGCGGACCACCTGGGCGAGTTCGGCGTGCAGGACCTGCGGCAGCTCGCCGAGACCAAGCTGCTCGTAGCGCGCGCGGTCGGGGCGCGGGGCCGGGTGGTGCTCAACGCCGACGACCCGGTGCTCGTGGAGTCGTCGGCCGGGATCCGGGCACCGATCGTGTGGTTCTCGATGGAGGCGGGGAACGCGACCGTGCAGCAGCACGCGGAACGCGGCGGCGCCGCCGTGGTGCAGGATGGCGGCGCGCTGGTCCTCCTCGCCGGCTGGGAGCGCCAGATAGTCGCGCGAGTGGATGCGATGCCGTTGGCCGCCGGCGGTATTGCCCGGCACAACATCGCCAACGCGCTCGCCGCCGCCGGCGCCGCGGGCGGGCTCGGCATCCCGCTCGACGCCGTGCGCTCGACGCTCGCCCGGTTCGGCCGGGATCCGGCCGACAATCCGGGGCGTGCGAACGTGTACGACGTCGGTGGCATCCGGGTCGTGGTGGACTACGCCCACAACCCCCACGGGATGACCGCCCTCGCGGCGACCCTCGATACCCTCCCCTCCGAGCGGCGGCTGGTGATGCTGGGGCAGGCGGGCGACCGCGACGATCAGGCCATCCGGGACCTGGCCCGGGCGGCGCTCGCCCTCCGCCCCGACCGCGTCGTGCTGAAGGAGATGGACGCCTACCTGCGGGGCCGCGCCCCCGGCGAGGTGCCGGCGGTCATGGCCGACGAGCTGCGCCGGGCGGGGCTGCCTGACGGGGCCATTTCGGCACCGGGCACCGAGATCCCGGCCGTGCGGGAGGCGCTCGCCTGGGCGCGGCCGGGCGACCTGCTGGTGCTCGCGCTGCACCAGGAGCGGCGCGGCGTGCACGAGCTGCTGGAGACGCTGCGGGAGCGCGGGTGGACGGCAGGGGAGCCGCTGCCGGATCCCGCGTAGCCGGCGCGTCCTCCCGAGCGCCGGCCCCGCCGAAGTCGTTAGCTTCCCGGGCTGACCGCACAGCAGCGAGGATCCCCCGGGTTTGTCACAGTCGCCGGTTCTACCCCCGAGACAGCAGTCCTGGACCTCGCTCGCCATCAGCGCCGCGGTGCACGGCGGGCTGATCGCCCTGGCCGTGACGCTGTCGAATCGGGAGCCGGCGGCCGAGGAGTCGTCGCCGGAGCGCCGCGCGGACCCCTCGCGGCAGGTGGACATGATCTATCTGCCGCCGCCGCCTCCCCGCCCTCCTCCCGCGCCGGCCACGGCGGAGCCTCCGCCACCAACGCCCCGGCCCGAGCCCCCACGCCCCACGCCCCAGCCGAGCGCTCCGCCGCCACCGGAGCGCCAGCCGGCGCCGGAGGACCGCGCCAACGCGCCGCCGGAGGCGGTCCGAAGCGAGGGCGAGGAGGCCGACGAGCCGGAGGGCGCCTCCGATGCCGACGCGCCGCGTCAGACGTCGGAGGAAGCACCGCGCGCCGAGGCGCCCACGATGGAATCCGAGGCGCTCCGCATCTTCGGCCGGAAACGGATCGCCACTCGACCCGGCGCCGGGCCGCGGGCCACGCGGCCGATGGAGACGTACCTGCCGGATCGCCCGGACAAGTGCGTGCCTTCGCCCAGCGCGCCGGCCGACCCGGCCGCGCCGGTGGAGTACGGGGTCGTCGAGGGGAGGATCTTCCGGCAGGATGGGGGCAAGCCGCTCGCGGGCGCGCACCTCCAGATGCTGGGCACGCCCTACGTCGCCTTCACCGACAGCGAGGGCGAGTATCGGTTCCGGTTTGATCTGTCGCTCATGGACAACTGCCGCACCCAGTACGTGCGAGTCTCGGCGAAGGGGTACGAGACCCGGCTGCTCGTGCTCGTGGTCGGGCCGAACGTGCGGAGCGAGGACGTGCGGCTGCAGCGGCGGTCGCGGTGGCCGGGGCTGTAGCGCGGTGAGCCGTTCGCGTTCGCCCTGAGCGAGTTGTTCCGGCCCATTTGAGCTGGTCGCACGCCCACCAACCAGAAGCATCACCGCCAGAGCAAGGCGATCATCACAGCCGCGGCGGCGAGCACCACCGCGGTGATCGCGGCATAGAGGGGAACGCGGGGCGGCTCCGGCCGCCGCCGCTCCAGCTCCACCACCGCCGCCTTCGTTCCCGCTTCCAGCTTCGCCTGGCCGCGCTCCAGTTGGTCCAGCCTCTCGGCCAGCAATCCGAGCTCGCCCCGCAGCTGCTCCTGACCCTCCATCATCTGCTCGAGCACCCCGCCCGCCTGCGCCACCGCGGCCGGGGGGTCGAAGAGCGACTGCGACATCACACTCTCCGCGGCCAGCACCTCCTCCATACCCTGCACGAAGTGCCGCTGGTGGATCCGCTTCTCCGCGTCGGGCCCGGGCTCGGTGGTGGCGATCTGCGCGGCCTTGAGCACGGCGTTCTTGATGTCGCCGCCGCTTCGCGGGTAACGCTCGGCCAGCGCCGGGAAGTCCACGTCGTCCGCGAGGGGCGTCTTCCGCGCGTGGAGCTGCACCCGCCAGATCCGCTCGCGCTCCTCGGCGTTCGGCATGTCGAAGAGGATGTGGGTCCGGATCCGCCGCTCGAAGGCCGGGTCCATGTTCGCCGCGAGATTGGTGGCGAAGATGACGACACCGTCGAAGCTCTCCAGCTCGTGCAGCAGGACGTTGACGATCGCGTTGGCCTCGCGCTCGTACGCGGCGCTCATCGAGGTGAACCGCCGCCCGGCGATGGCATCGGCCTCGTCGAAGAAGAGCACCGCGTTCTGCCGCTCCGCCGCGCGGAACACGCTCGCTACGTGCTTGGCCGTCTGCCCGACCCAGCGCGACTCCAGCTCGGAATAGCGAACCACCAGCAGGCGCTGGTCGAGGGCGTAGGCCAGTGCCTCCGCGCAGATCGTCTTGCCGGTCCCCGGCGGGCCCGCGAAGTGGAACGCGAGGCCGAGCCCGCTCGAGTGCCGCTCGGCGAGCCCCCACTGGCGAAAGATGAGGTCGTGCTTGCGGACCAGCGCGAGCGCGTGATTGAGCGACCGGAGCGTGGTCTCGGGAAGCACCACGTCGTCGAAGGTCCGCCGCGGCTCGATGGCCTCGACCAGCTCGTTGGCCGGCGTGCCGAAGAACAGATCGCGGATGGAGTCGGCCATGTCAGTGCGGCAGGCGGATCACTCGCGGATCCGGGGCTTGGACGCGTCCGGCTTCTGCCCCGCCACGCGCTCCCACGCGTCCCGGACCGCGTCCTTGATCTCGTCCCATACCGTCGGCTCGGGGCGGTGCTCGTAGCGGTCCCAGCCGGCACGGAGATCGGGCTCGGCCTCCTCCCAGCTGCGGCCCATGCCATGGAGGCCGGACTCGAAGCCATAGCGGTACGCCGGGCGGAACCGGTCGTAGTAGTCGGGACCGAGGGCGTAGGGCCGGCTGCTGAAGTTCTCGCTCCAATAGTTGTCCTCGGTTTCCCACGAGGCACGCCAGTCGTCGGATGGATGAGTCATGAGGTCGTTCCTTTGTAATGTAAGGGTACGCCGGCCGACATCGTCACCGTGAGCGATGAACGCGTCGTTCCGAGCGAGATGAAGGAGCATGGCCTCCCCATCCTAATTCGCTGACCCATCCCAGCGGGTGACCGGCATCACCCGGCCTCAGGGCACCTCGAAGGCGATGGCTCCGATGCCGATTCGGCCGCGCCGGGGGTCTTCCCGGAAGCTCACCCAGCCGTTGCGCCTGGAGCCCCGCGGCAGGTAGGCGATGTCGAGCTCGGCCTCCTCCCGGCGGCCACCGCCCAGGTCGAGGTGTATCGGCACCCGAACGTCCTCGGCCGTGGCCCCGCC
The DNA here is from genome assembly GCA_013820855.1 of Gemmatimonadales bacterium. Taxonomy (GTDB): domain Bacteria; phylum Gemmatimonadota; class Gemmatimonadetes; order Gemmatimonadales; family GWC2-71-9; genus CAVVWJ01. The sequence goes on from JACDHV010000056.1 coordinate 11,799, forward strand.
CGGATTGTGGACCTCGACGGGCACGAGGTAGCCGCTCGCCGATGGGCGAGGCGCTCCCAACCGCACGACCACCTCGGGCGGCCCATCCACGCCGTTGATGGACTCGCGCACCAGGAAGCCCAGCGTGGCCAGGACGAGCGCGAGCCCGACCGCGAAAACGGTCCACTCCAGCCAGTTCTTCTTCGGTTCAGTCATTGCCCGCCCCCTGAAGCAGCAATCTCCCCGCGGACGCGCCGAGCGCGGCGGCCACGCCCAGCGCCACCGTCTGGCCCACGATCGCCCGCGCGCCGACTCCGTCGAACCGGCCGAAGAGCCACAGAATTCCCGCCGAGGCCACCAGCGCCACGGCATAGGTGATCACCGTCCCCCGCAGCACTCCGCCGAAACCTGCGCGCTTCGCCCAGCGGCGGGCGCCGCGGAAATCGGAGTAGAAGAGGATGAGACCGGCAAAGACCATCGTCACCACAGCGAGGGCGGCGAGCCGGAGCGCCGGCACCTCGACACCGATCGTGACGATCTCCTCGGTGGGCGCCACGTTCGCGGCCAGCAGCACGGCGCCGCAAAGCGCCAGCGTGAGCTGACCGGCGAACGACGGCTGATGGCCGTTCTTCATGCCCGGCTTCGCTGCATCGCCTGGTCCACCGCCTCCACCGAGCTGCGCCGTTCCCACCGAAACACCGATCGCGACGGTCACCGCCTCCACGACGATGCGGCCGACGACTTCGCCGGCGTCCTGCCCGGCGGTCAGCCGCCCGAGCAGCAGGAGCACGAGCGCCGACAGCAGGAGGCCGATTCCCATCTCCTCGATGGAATCGATCGCCACCTCCGACCACGTGGAATCCGGATGCAGGCCCGCGTAGCGGTTGTAGCCCAGCAGCAGCACGAGCGCGAGCAGCACGTAGGCGAGCTGCCGATGCGGCGGCATGGTGAACCCCGCCTGCCAGACCTCCATGGTGTAGAGGAGGGGCAGGCTGAAGAGCAGGCCTCCGGCCACTCCCCGGCCGTACTCCCTGAGCGACTCCCCCGTCGCGCGTGCGGCGCCGACCCGGGTCTTCTTCCTGAGCATGCTTGATGATGCCGCCGAGCGGGGCGCGACGGGAGGGCCGTCGGCCTCGGGGCCTCCGGGTGCTTACCAGGCCTTGACGCCCGGCCTACCATCCCTGCATGACGACGAGCCAGGAGGGACAGCGGCTGGAGACGCCCACGCTGGGCGGAGGGTGCTTCTGGTGCCTGGAGGCGGGCTTCGAGCGGCTGGAGGGGGGTGGAGAAGGTGGTGTCCGGGTCCACCGGCGGTCAGGTGCCGGAGCCGCACCCTGGCGCGATTCTGTCCCGCGGAGGAGTACCACCAGCAATACTCCAGCGGAATCCGTCCCGGATGTCTGCCAGGCGGTGGTGGCGCCGAAGGTTGCGAGGCTGCGGCGCGAGTACCCGGCGAGGCTGAGGTAGGCGCCGGAGCCCGACCCTGGGCATACCCTCTGGCAGCCCCAGCCCCGTCCGGCGATACTCCGGTGCCGAGTTCCCGAACCCGCCGGAGTTTTCTCGAATGCCGCAACCGTCTCCCCGCCTCTGGGCGATCCGCGCCGCCTTCCGCACGGTCGGAGCCGTGGCTCCCGGCATCGCGGCGCGCTGGGCCGAGACGCTCTTCTGCACGCCGCCGGCCCGCCGCGGCGGGGATGAAGCGTTCACCGCGACCGGGAACCGCTTCACGATCATGAGCCAGGGGCAGCAGCTCACCGGCTGGCAGTGGGGAGAGGGCCCGGTGGTGGTGCTGGTGCATGGCTGGGGCAGCCGGGCGAGCAGGCTCGGCGGACTGGCGGCGGCCCTGGTCGATGCCGGGTTTCGGGTCGTGGCCTACGACGCGCCGGCCCACGGGGAGTCCACCGGTCGGTTCGCCTCGCTGCCGGAGTTCGCCCGGGCGCTGGGCGATGTGGCCGACGCGGTGGGGTCCATCTACGGCCTGGTGGGGCATTCGCTCGGCGGCGCCGCCGTAGCGATGGCGATGCGGCAGGGGCTGAGGGCCCGGCGCGCCGTGCTGATCGCACCGCCGGCCGACGTGCGGATCTTCTCCGACATCTTCGCCCAGGCGCTCGCCATCTCGCCCGCCGTGCAGCGGACGATGCACCGCAACCTGGAGCGAAGGCTTCGGATCGTGTGGGACGACCTGCACATCCCCACCATCGTGAGGGAGCTGCCCGCCGCGGCGCTGGTGATCCACGACCGGGACGACGCCGACGTCCCATTCGCCCACGGCGAGGAGATCGTGGGCGCCTGGGCCGGCTCGCGGCTCGAGAGCACCAGCGGCCTCGGGCACCGCGCCCTGCTGCGCGACCCGGCGGTGATCGCCTGGTCGGTCGAGTTCCTGCGGGAGGGGATGGCCGGGTGATCGTGATGGACCGGGAGAACCTCTACGCCCCCGGCTGGTCCCACGTGCTCTCCACCACCAACGATCTCGACGAGCTGGACGCCTTTCGGAAGCGGGTGGGCGCGCCGCGGGAGGCACTCCATCTGGGGGACCGGCGGTGGCCCCATCTCGACCTGAAGCTCGAGCCTCGCGAGCGTGCGCTCGCATCGCCCGAGGTCCGGGTGTTCGAGCGTACGCCGGACATGCTCCGGTTCCTGCGCGATCAGGAGGCGAGAACCGGCTGACGGCGGGCCGAGATCAGGCTTGCCGACACGAAGGTTTCCTGTATTTTGGCGATCCGGGCAGAATCCACGCGTTCAGGCGGGCGCATGCCTGGGAGGCGCCCGTGCCGCCCACTTCGCATTCGGGGATCCCGTTGCCGACATCGTCCGGCGCCACCCTGCAGGGCTGGGTCACACGACAGCCGACGACGAGGCTGTCGCCCGAGGCCGACCGAACCGGCCTCGGCGCGAGAAGTCATTCCGTTCTGGTGGTGGACGACGACCGTGAAGTGCGGCGCCTCACGGCCAGGATGCTGCGAGTGGCGGGCTACAACGTGCTCGAAGCGGGCTCCGGGTCGGAGGCGTTGCGGGCGCTGGAGGGCAATCCCACCATCGGGCTGCTCGTGACCGACATCGTGATGCCGGAGATGCACGGGCTCGATCTGGCCGACCGGGCGCTGGCCAGAGCTCCGGACCTGCGCATCGTGCTGATGACGGGACACGCGCCCCAGCTCACCGCCCTGCTCGAGCTGCGCGACGCGGTGCTGCCCGTGCTGCTCAAGCCGTTCACCTCGGAGCAGCTCCTCGGCAAGGTGCGCGATGTCCTCGCCGACGGCATGCACTGAGCCTCGTTCGGCCGCTCAGAGAATCCGCTTCCCGAACGCCGACTGCACCAGCTCGACCGCGAACACCGCCGACGCGTTCCGGTCGTCCAGAATCGGGTTGGCCTCCACCACCTCCAGCGAAGTCATCAATCCCGAGTCCGACAGCATCTCCATCAGCAGGTGCGCCTCGCGATAAGCGAGCCCGCCCTTGACCGGCGTGCCCACCCCTGGCGCCACGGTGGGATCCACCGCGTCGAGATCGAAGCTCACGTGCACCCGGTCGGTGCCGTCGGCCACTCTGGCGAGGGCCACCTTCATCACCTCCTCGATGCCGAGCCGGTCCACTTCGGACATGGTGTGGACCGCGACGCCGTACCGCTTCAGCCGGACCTTTTCTCCCTCGTCGAGACTGCGGATCGCGACCATCGTCACGTTACGGGGGTCCACCTTGGGCCCGGCCCCCCCGATCGAGGTCAGCTCGTCGGGCCCTTCGCCCAGCAGCGCGGCGACGGGCATCCCATGGATGTTGCCCGACGGGGAGGTCTCCGGCGTGTTGATGTCGCCGTGGGCGTCCACCCAGAGGAGGCCGACCCTCTTCCCCTCCCGTCGGGCCGCCGCGGCGATCGCGGAGACGGTGCCCACCGAGATCGAGTGATCTCCGCCGAGCACCAGGGGAAAGTGGCCCTTCGCGACGATGCGCTCCACCTTGGTGCACACCAGCCGCGACGCGCGGGCGATCTCCGCTAGATAGCGGGCGCGGACGTCGCCCACCCGCAGCGCCTCCATGTTCCTGATGCCGACGTCGCCCTCGTCCACGACCTTGTGGCCCAGCTCGGTGAGGCGGTCCGCCAGGCCGGCGATCCGGATCGCCGACGGCCCCATGTCCACCCCGCGCCGGCCGGAGCCGAGGTCCATCGGCACTCCGAGAAGGTGAATGATCATCGGCCGAGCGCTCCGCGATCCGCCTTGAGCGCGACACCGGACAGGCGCCTGCGCCGGGCCTCGGTCATGAGATGCACCAGGGTCGCCGCGGCCCGATCATAGGACAGTCCCTCGGGTCTGATGTTGGAGATGCAGTTGCGATCGGCGTCAGCGCGGCCGACCAGCGGCTGCCACGTGAGATAAGCGCCGAGGCTGTCCGGCGCGCTCAGGCCGGGCCGCTCGCCGAGAAGCACGACAGCGATCGCGGCCCCGAGCCGGGCGCCGATCTCGTCGGCGAGCGCCACTCTTCCCTGCTCGGCGACGACGACCGGCGCGAGGCGCCACCCTTCGGCGTGGAGGGACCCGGCGGCAGCGGCGATGACGGGAACGGCATGACGCTGGGCGGCGGTCGCGGCAAGGCCGTCGGCGATCACGAAAACGGCGTCGGGCAGGACGGCGT
>JACDHV010000234.1 GCA_013820855.1 Gemmatimonadales bacterium
GCAGATGGGGGAGCCGCATCTCCAGATCGGCCAGCAGCGGCAGATCGGCCCGGGCCCGGGTGATCTCCTCGAAATCCAGTGTCGCCGGGATCAACGCCTCCTCGAAGATCGGCCCCTGCACCGCCAGCTCGCCGCGCGGGGTGGCCACGATGGAGCCGCCGGGGAACGCCTTTCCGCCCTCGAATCCCACCAGCTGGGCGAGGGCGACGTAGAGGCCGTGCTCACCCGCGATGTCCTGGACGATGCGGCTCCAGCGCCCGAGGCTCGCGGGACGGCCGGCGCCGCCGTCGTCGCCCAGGACCGGACCGCGCGCCGGGCTCGCGCTCGGCACGATGATGAGCTGGGCGCCGTCGAGGGCCGCGAGCATGGGCGTGAACGAGTGCCAGACGTCTTCGCAGATCAGGATCGCGGCGCGGCCCCAGGCCGTGTCGAACGCCTGCACGCTCCGCCCGGCCTCGACGAAGCGCTCCTCGTCGAACACGCCGTAGGTGGGGAGGAACACCTTGCGGTGGATGTGTCGTATGCCGGCATCGCCGCCGCCGAGCCGCGCGTAGAGGGCCGAGTTGTAGAGCCGGTTCTGATGGACTTCGTAGAAGCCGAGGGCGACGTCGAACGGCGGCGATTTGGCGTCGCGATGCTGCCGCGCGAGGTCGTCGAAGAGTCGGTCGGCCGAGACGGCGAGATCGCGGACCCCGCCCTCGAGGAAGTACCCGGTGAGCGCCGTCTCCGGCGCCACCACGAGGTCCGGCGGCTCGGGCCAGCCGCCGGCCTCCCGGAAGAGAGCCCCGAGCCGGCAGAGGTTCTCCTCGTAGGCGCCCTTGTGGGGCCGGAGCTGGGCGATGGCCAGGCGGAGCACGCCGGAAATGTATACGTCCTCGAGTGGGGAGGCAGGGGCACCGCTCCGCGCGACGGCGGGGGCCTCCGAACGCCCGCGCGGTCAATCCCGCGGGTGACGCCGAAGCACTTCCGAGAGGGTGCGATCCTTGAGATCGGTGAACTCACCGGCGTCGAAGAATCTTCCGTGACAGACCGGGCAGGACTCCACCCAGATCTGCTGCGCGGCATCTACCATCCGAACCATCAGCGCGCCGTCCACGGGACAGAACACCTTCTCCTGCGCGTCGTGCATCGAGGCCATCCAGGCAGGGCCGGAGTCGATGGCCTCTGAGCCGGTCAGTCGATTCAAGTCCTCGTCCTCCAACCGGTCGAACCACAGGCCGCCGCAACGGACACAGCGGTCCACCTCGATCTCCTCGAAGCGAACGACCTCCATGAGCGCATCGCATTTGGGGCATTCCATGACCAGACCTCCGGCAGTGGCACAGCGAAGTCGAGCGTGTTCGGGGCCGCACGTGGCCCCCGCCCGGGCAGCGTAGCCGCCTTGTCCGCGGATCGGAGCCCGCTGGAAGGTACAGTCGCGGGCCGATCGAGTGCGCACTCGCCCCGGCACACCGGTGTCCTGGGCCGTGGAGCAGCTTGGCTTTGGAGCAGAGCTGCAGCGAGTCCGGTCGCCGCCGGACACCCCCGCTGCCTCGAGGCCATCAGCACGCTCACCAGCCGGTACCGCCGGCCGGCGTCGAGCGATGGAGGAGGGCGGCTCACTCGAGCACTCCGCGAGCCGCGGAGAGTTTCCCCCAGGGCCACGCCGAGACCGATCGGAGCGCTTCGAGGTACAGGACCTCGTGGCCGGCAGTCCCGCGATCGGCGGCGTAGAGTCGGGGTGCCAGCGCGGCTGGGAGAGAGGCGAGCAGCTCCTGGTACACCATCGACTCGCGGGCTGCGGAGCCGGCGAGGCGCTTCACTACCAGCGTGTGGACCCGCCACCTCCCGCGCGCCTCCCGATCGCGGACCGCCAGTCGGGTGACGCTCGTGGCCTGGAGACCTCCGCGGAGCCGCTGGTGCCGGAGGTGCAGCTCACCGGGATCCGCGTGGTGCATGTGCGCCAGAAGCGCGCGGATCCGGGTGGCTTCGCGGTCCATCGACTCCATGGAAGGCAACCTACAACGGACGGGCACGAGGCTCTACCCTGCTGTATACTTTGCGCATGCTCTGGTACATCGCCGCCGGCAGCGCGCTCGGCGAGCCAGCCGCTATCTCGTGGGCGGCATGGCGCAGAGGATGTTCGACACCACCTTTCCCGCCGGCACCCTCGTGGTGAACCTGACGGGATCGTTTCTGCTGGGCCTCTTCCTCCGCTACGCGCTGGAAACGCCGACGCTGAGCCCGGAGCTGCGGGCGTTTCTCACCATCGGGTTCTGCGGCGGGTACACCACCTTCTCCACCTTCAGCTACGAGACCTTCGCCCTCCTGGAGGATGGCGAGTGGGCCCGTGCCGGCCTCTACGCGGCACTGAGCGTGATGCTCGCGCTGGGCGCCGTCATCCTCGGCTTCATCGTCGCGCGCGGCGTCGTCGTGCTGCGCGGCAGCGTGTAGAAGCGATGAGCGGGCTGGCGGGCGAGCGCACCCTCATGCGCATTCACATCGGCGAGCGCGACAAGTTCGAGGGCCGGCCGCTCTACGAAGCGATCGTGCTCCTGCTTCGGCGGCGCGGCTTTGCCGGAGCCACCGTGTTCCGCGGCATCATGGGATTCGGGGCGAGCGCGGGCATCCACACGGAGAAGGTGCTCAGGCTCTCGCTCGACCTGCCCATCGTGGTGGAGAGTGTGGAGACGGAGGAGAAGATCCAGGCGGTTCTTCCCGATCTCGACCGCATGATCGGTGGCGGGCTCATCACGCTGGAGCGGGCGAGGGTCATCGTGTACCGGCCGGAGGGCTGATCGTGTCCGACGCCTTCCAGGCGCTCGCTCGCGTCCCCAACGCGTGCCGGCTCCTCCCCAACATCGTCACCGGCGGCCAACCCTCCACGGCCGATCTCGAGGCGTTCCGGGAGGCGGGTGGCGGCATCGTGCTCGATCTCCGCGACCCGATGGAGCCCAGGCCGATCGACGAGCCCGCGACCGCCGCGCGGCTGGACCTGGACTACGTGGTGATCCCCGTGGCGGTGGGCACGATGACGGACGCCACGCTCGAGCGCATCCACGGCGTTCTGCGGGACGCCGGCGACCGGCCGGTGTTCGTCCACTGCGGCAGTGGCAGCAGGGTGGGCGGCGCGCTGCTTCCCTTCCTGATGCTCGAGCACGGGCTGGAGGAGGAGGACGCCATCGGGCAGGCGATGCGGGTCGGGCTGCGGAGCGCCGACCTGCTGGAGTGGGGGCTCGGCTACGCCAGACGAAGATCCGGCTGATCCGGGCCGAGCCGCGCGGAGTGCCACCTGCGTCCGCGTCACGTTGCGTTTGGCCATGCGGTTGGCGGCGATCGACAGCGCGACGGTCACGGCGACCGGCAGGCCTTCGGGAATCGCCGAGACGGCCAGCGTCACGGCCAGGAAGAACCTGACCTTCCCCAACGTGCTGATCACGGCCCATCAAGGCTTCTTCACCGACCCTCGGGAACATCTCCGCCTTCGAGACGGGGCTGGGAGACCTTCACAGAATCGGAGGAACGTGAAGGGACGGCTGTGCCTCGGATCCCCTAGCCTGAGGGGCGCAGAGACGCTCCCCGGGTGTCCGGCTCCGCCCCCACCGGACCCATCAGCATCGCGTACTTCCCCAGGGTGTCCGTGTTCTCCAATCCGATGCGCAGCGCGATGGTGAGCGGCACGGCGAGGAACATTCCCACCAGCCCCCACGTCCATCCCCAGAACACCAGGGAGACGAGGATGACGATCGGCGACAGCCGCAGCTGCCGGCCGATGAGAATCGGGTCGGCGAAATTTCCCACCAGCACGTTCACCCCGAGGTAGACGGCCGCCAGGGCGAGCGCCCGCCCGGGCCCGAGCTGGAGCAGCGCGACGAGAACCGCCGGCACGGCGGCGATGATGGAGCCGATGGTCGGGATGAAGTTGAGGAGGAACGCGAGGAAGCCCCACAGCAGGGCGAAGTTCACGCCGAGCAGGGCCGCCCCGGCACCGACCGCCACGCCGGTCAGGACGCTGATGAGGGTCTTGACCAGGATGTAGCGCTGCACCTGGCTGAGCGCGGCGGCGGCGCCGGGCACCCAGCCGGCACCCGGCCCCAGGACCAGCCGGACCTTCCGGGGAAGCACCACCGATTCGGCCAGGATGAACACCAGGTAGAGCAGGATGAGGAGAAGAAACGCCAGCATCGACGTGACGTTTCTCGCCGCCAGGGTGACCACGTCCAGGAGACGCTGAGGCTCCGCCAGCGTCCAGTAGTCGCCGGGCGCGGCATCGACTCCCCACGTCAGGAGGCTGCCGCGGACATCCTGCTCGATCTGCTGCCAGCGACCGATGTAGCCCGGAAGCTCGGCTCGCAGCTCCGCCGCCGACTGGAGCACGATCCAGCCGAAGAAGCCGAGAATCGCTCCGCTCAGGAGCACGATGAGCAGGATGGCCGGCGCGGTAGGCACCCCATGACGGCGGAGCGAGCCCAATGCCGGCACACTCACGGTGGCGACGAAGGCGGCCAGCGCGAGTGGCGTGAGGATCGGGGCCGCCGCTCGGAGGCCGGCCACGATGATCACGAGACTGGCACCGTAGAGCGCGATTCTCAGCGCGGGCGGGGTCTGGACGTTCGGCATTGGCCTCGTGAGGAAGTCGTCGCCGCGGAGTAACTACGCTAACAGTAGCGGCTCCCCCCCGTCCAGCACGTCCCCCCTCAGGAGAGCGGGCCCCCGGATGTACCACCGGGGGCCCGCTCGTCTGTCAGGATGACTTCCGCTCAGCGCCGGCGACCACCGCCGGACGACGGGCTGCCTCCACCACCACCGCCTCCACCCCGACGCTCACCACCGCTGCCGCCCGCCCAGCTCGAGCCCGACGAGGAGGAAGGCGCCCGCTCGACCACCCGGCCACCCCCGCTGCCGCGGTCGGCGGACCTCGGCTCCGCGCGGGGCTCCGCGCGGGGCTCCGACCGCGTCTCTCGCGGCGGAGTGT
>JACDHV010000057.1 GCA_013820855.1 Gemmatimonadales bacterium
CGAGCGGCGCGGCCGCGGCTCAGGACCTGGTCGAGGTGAATGACGTCCGGCGAGGTCGCGGCCTCGTCGAGAACGATGATGTGTGCGAGTGCGGGGAGGCGTGACCGGATGCCGGTCACCTTCGCGAGCTGTGCCGCGTTCGACACCACGATGGCCACGGCGCCGGAGTCGCGGAGGATGTATTCGACCTGCCGGGCGGGCAGGGTGGGGTAGATCGGAACGTCAGTGCAGCGCGCGGTGAGGCAGGCGTAGTCCGCGATCGCCCACTCCGGCCGGTTCTCCGAGAGAATGGCCACCCGATTGCCCCGGCGCACGCCGAGCTCCTGGAGTCCGATGCTGAGATCCTGGACCTGGTCGGCCATCTGCCGATAGCTGATGTCCGCCCAGCGGCCTGCCCGCTTGGCCCTGAGGGCCACGGGCCGGCGCCCGAGCCGGTCCATCGCTTCGAAGTAGAGCTGATTGAGGGTGCGCGGCGTGACGCCTCCTACTGGAACCGGGCGATGAACCGTTGCCCCGAGCCGGGCACGGCCGAGCCGCGGGTACGGGTCGCGCGAACCTCGACGATCGCGGTGTCCGGCGCCACCTGGCCGCTCACCAGGCTCAGCCCGACGCTGGCGGTGCCGTCGGCGGCACTGGTGACGGTATCGCTCTGCACTCCGCCCGTGAGCTGGACCGCCGGCGATGCGCCCGCAAGGGGTCGGATGATCTCGAACACGACTGGGCGGGGCCCGGCCGGCCCCGGGGGGGTGCGACTCTCCAGACGGACCGTCAGGCTGGTGCTGGCTGGAGGATCCGCCGCCGGAACGATCAGGACGGAGTCGCCTTCGATGACGAGCGTATCGGCGGGCGCGAGGACCGTGAAGCCGACCCGCTCGGACGTGAGCGAGCCGACCGCCGCCTGCACGCTGGCCGCTCCCGGCTGAATCCCGGTGACGAGGCCGGTCGGGTCTACGCCGAGCGCGATGTCGCTGGCCCGCCAGGAGATCGCAGCGTCGACCACCTCGCCCTCGGCGTCCAGGGCGCGCGCGGTGAGCTGGACCTGCTCGCCGACCTCCAGGGCGGGGAGGGCGGGAAAGTGGATCTCCACGGCCGCAACGCCGCCCTCGAGCTCCTCCAGACCACTGCAAGCCGCCGCGAGGAGCGGCAACAGGCAGACCCACCGTCTCACAGCGTCTCCTGCGCGGGACTGCTCGCGATGTCCCGCAGCGCACTCTCGGCGTGACGGATCCAGCGATCCGCATCGGAGCCCTTCGGCGGCCTGGCCAGAAACGCCCTCAAATGCTCGGCGGCCTGCTGCGTGTCGCCGCGCTTGAGCAGGAGAAAGGCGACCCCGTAGTGAGCGCCCACCAGGCTGGTATCCAGCTCGAGAGCGCGCTTGTAATGCCGAATGGCCTCCTCCGGCTGGCCCGTCTTGGTGAAGGCGATGGCCATGTTGAGCAGGATGCGCGAGTCGTTCGGATTGTCCCTGAACGCCAGACGGTAGGAGGTGAGCGCCGCCTCGAAATCCCCCTGACGCTCCAACGCCAATCCCTCGTTCAGATAGTCGAGTCGCTGCGGCTGCAGCGACTCGCGGGATTCCTTGCCGAGCATGCGTCTCCAGAAACTCATGGGACGGTGATTCTCCGAGCAAAGTCGAACTGGGACAACGCGTTGGGCTACCGCGAATCTAGTGATCACCGACGGCCACCGCAACGCGAGCGATGCTGTTGCCGGGTCGGGTGAACGGGCGTAGGTTGGGACAGCCCAACCAGGAGATACGCATGCGCCGCAGCCAACCGCCCGCGTCGAAGGGTGTGCTCGAGGTGGACTGGCCGTTCTTCGGCGAGCTCTGTCGTGCGCTCGCGCTGCGCGTCGCGCGGGACTACGAGCCGGAGATCGTGCTCGGCATCGCCAAGGCAGGCGTCATTCCCGGTGTCGTGGTGGCGTCCATCCTCCAGTCGGAGTTCACCTCGATGGCGGTCACCCGGCGGGAAGCGGGGGACCAGCCGGTCCTGGTGTCCGGTCCGCCGCCGACCATCCGGGGGCGTCGCGTGCTGGTGGTGGACGAAACCTGCGATACCGGCAGCACCATGAAGCTCGCGCTGAGCGAAATACGCGCGCTCCACCCCGCCGAGGTCCGGTCGGCGGTCTCCTTCAAGACCGGGGAGTACGCTCCTGATTTCCATGCCTTCGAGACCGACAACTTCATCATCCTTCCATGGGACCGCGAGATCATTCAGGGCGGCGAGCTGGTGATGCGCCCCGACTATGCGGCTCGCCTCTGAGCGCGTTGCAACCTCCGCGGGTCTGAGCCCGTCTAAGCAGGATCCTCATCCCGGAGAGATTCCGATGCAGGTCCTGCCGACACTCACGCTGGGGTGCCTGTTGCTCCTTCCGGCGGTCGCGCGCGCGCAGCAGGGCGAGCGGTACACTCTGAACGCCGACGAAGTCGCGATCTACAATCTGGCCGGCTCGCTCACCGTGGAGCCCGGCGCCGGCGGCCTGTCGGTGGAGGTGACGCGCGGCGGGGGGAATGCCGCGCGGCTCCGCGTCGAGCGCGGCGAGCTCGAGGGCAGGGAGACGCTCCGCGTGGTCTACCCCGGCGAATCGATCGTCTATGGCGGCATCGAGCCTGGCTCGTCCACCACGCTGAGGGTCCGGGAAGACGGAACGTTCGGCGACGGCCACTCGGGTGACGGCGACCGGGGCCGCAAGGTGAAGGTGTCCGGCGGAGGAGACGGACTCCGGGCTCATGCCGACCTGACGGTGCGCATGCCGGCGGGGTCTCGCGTCTCGGTTCATCTCGCCGTCGGTCGGGTGTCGATCAGCAGGGTGAACGGCGAGTTGGTGGTGGACGGCCACTCGGCCCCGATGACAGCGACGGGTACCCGGGGCACGCTGGTGCTCGACGTGGGATCCGGACCGGTCCGGGTGCGCGACGCCGAGGGCAGCCTGAATGTGGATACGGGATCTGGCGGTGTGGAGGTGCCCAGGTTCAGCGGCGGAGAGCTCTCCATCGATACCGGATCGGGCGGCGTGGTCGGCAGCGAGCTTCGGGCCGGCGAGATTCGGATCGATACCGGCTCCGGCGACATCGAGCTCACCGCCGTCACCTCGCCCGTACTCACCCTGGAGACGGGCAGCGGCCGCATCGCGGCCGAGCTGCGCGGCACCTTGCGCGATCTGGCCGTGGAAACGGGCTCGGGTGATATCTCGGTGCGCGCGCCGGCATCACTGGCCGCCGAAGTCGAGATCGAGACCGCGAGCGGAGGAATCGAGACCGATTTCGCGCTGCAGGTGACCCGGCACTCCCGGGACCACGTGGCGGGCCGAATCGGGGATGGGACGGGACGGGTGGCGATCGAGACCGGATCGGGGGACGTGCGCCTGCTCAAGGGACCGAACTGACTCCCAGCGCCTCGGCGTAGCCCGTGCCCTGAGCCATGCGGTCGTAGAGGGTGCTCAGGGTATCCGGCGAGCCCGCCAGGAAGCGGCAGCGCGAATCGCCCCGCGAGCGGCACTCCACCTCCATGACCGCCACCAGGCCGTCGGACAGACGTCCGAAGAGGTCCGCCAGCATGCCGCAGGTGAGATGGCACGAGGGGAATTCGCCGCCGCCGGTCTCGTCCGACTCGGCCCACTCGGCTGAATCGAGGGCCAGCACGGAATCGCCGAGCGGGGTCGCCTCGAGCCTGCCCCATCCCTGATCGGCGAAGAATGCGGCCAGCGTCTCGCTCAGGAATTCGGCGTCGAGCTCTCCCGGATTTTCCACGCCGCGGGTGCCGAGCAGCCATTCCCTGAACTCGGAGTACAGCTCCTCCCCGCCGGCGAACCCCGCTTCCTGAAGGTAGGTGGAGGCCTGGAGGCCGGTGTCGCGCTCGAGGGCCGAGCGGAGCTGGTGCAGCACGCGGCGGCCCAGCCTCAGGCCACCGTGGTGCGGACGGGAATGGTCGCTGGTCATGGGCATCGGGGTTTGAGGACGCTGCATCTTAGGACCCGCGACCGACGCGACGCAAGAGCTCGTCCTCATCGATCACCTCCACACCCAGCTTCCTGGCCTTTTCCAGCTTGCTGCCTGCCTCCTCGCCCGCCACCACGGCGTCCGTCTTCTTGCTGACACTGCCCGCCACGCGTCCCCCGGCCGACTCGATGGCCGCGGTGGCTTCGGCGCGGGAGAGCGTGGGCAGCGTACCGGTCACTACGTAGGTCCGGCCCACGAGCGCGCCGTCGGCACTGGACGCTCCTGGCTCGTCGAAGGAGAGGCCCGCCCGCTCCAGCCGCCCGATCAGCTCGATGTTGCGAGGCTCCGCGAAGAAGGCGACCACCGCCGCGGCGATGGTGGGGCCGACGCCCGGCACGGCGTTGATGGCCTCCTCCGAAGCCTGCATGAGCGCCTGCATGGTCCTGAACCGTCGCGCGAGCAGGACCGCTACCGTCTTTCCGACGTGGCGGATGCCGAGCCCGAACAGCAGGCTCGAGAGGGGACGGCCCTTCGACGCGTCGATGGCCGCGGCGAGCTGATCCGCCGACTGCTTGGCGAACCGGTCCAGCTCGATCAACTGCTCGCTCCGGATCCGGTAGAGGTCGCCGACGTCGCGGATGAGACCGGCATCGAGCAGTTGCCGCACCCGTTCGTAACCGAGACCCCGGATGTCCAGGGCGCCACGCGACGCATAGTGGACGATCGACTCCAGAATCCGGCCGCGGCAGGAGGCGTTGGGGCAGTAGCGCATGATCTCATCGGGCGGCCGCTCCACCGGCGTGCCGCAGGCGGGGCAGCGGTCGGGCATCCGCCACGGCGCTGCACGCGAGGCGGGATCCACCCCCTCGAGCAGCGGCCGGACGACCTGCGGGATCACCTCGCCGGCGCGTATCACCTCGACCCGGTCGCCCTCTCGAATGTCCTTCTGGGCGATCAGCTCCTCGTTGTGCAGCGTCGCGGCGCTGACCGTGACCCCGGTGATCTGAACCGGCTCCAGCGATGCCCATGGATTCAGCGCACCGGTGCGGCCCACGTTGATCTGGATGCGCCGGACCCGTGTCACCGCGATCTCGGGCGCGAACTTCCGGGCGATCGCCCAGCGCGGCTCCCGTCCGCCCACCACGCCCAGCTCGGCATGCAGCCGCAGCCGGTCCACCTTGACGACCACGCCGTCGGCCTGGAAAGGCAGATGGGGCAGGAGGTGCTCGAAGGAGGCGATCTTCCGCTGGACCCCCTCCAGCGTCTCGAAGCGCTCGCGATGTGGCTCCACCTGGAAGCCCCAGGCATCCAGCAGATCCAGGACTTCCCAGTGCGTTCGGGCCGGAAGCGTCCCTTCGATCGGCTCGACCCCGAAGGCGAACATCCGGAGCCGGCGCTTGCGCGTGAGCGCGGGGTCGAGCTGGCGGAGCCCCCCGGCGGCCGCGTTTCTCGGATTGGCGAAGAGCGGCTCGCCCTCCCGCTCCCGCGCCTCGTTGACTCGCTTGAACCCGGCGTACGGCAGGTATACCTCCCCGCGCACCTCCATGACCTTGGGCCAGCCCCGTCCCTTCAACGTGAGCGGCACGTCGGCGATGGTACGCAGGTTGGCGGTGACGTTCTCGCCGATCTCTCCACTGCCCCTCGTGGCGCCGACCGTCAGCCGGCCCGCCTCGTAGGTCAGGCTCACGGCGGCGCCGTCGATCTTGATCTCGGTGGTGTAGCCGGCGGTGCGGACCTCGGCCGCCAGACGCGCATTCCGCTCCTCCCAGGCCGCCAGCTCCTCGGTCGAGAAGGCGTTCGCCAGGGAGAACATGGAGCGCTTGTGGGGGTACTTGGCGAGGGCGCTGGCGACTGGCGCGCCTACCCGCTGGGTGGGGCTGTCGGGGGAGAGGACATCGGGGTGCTCCGCCTCCAGCGCCTGGAGCTCGCGGAAGAGGCGGTCGTACTCGGCGTCGGAGATCTCCGGCGTGTCGAGGACGTAGTACGCGTAGTTGGCGCGTTCGATCTGCTGCCGCAGCGAGGCCGCACGATCGGCCGCGCGAGAGCTCACCGCGAGGCGGCCTCCTGGCTCAGCACCGCCTGCGCCACGCCTGAAAGCCGGGTGATCTCCGGGGTGGCGTCCGCGGTGAGGTCGGACTCGTCCTCGAGCCCGGCGCGCGGCGGGTAGGCCGACAGCAGGTTCCGCAGGAAGCCGATCAGGGCAGCCTGCTCCCGCTCGCGGCGGCGAAGCGCGCCGTTCTCGCCCCGCTGCTGGCGCAGCTTCTCGAAGCGGTGCGCATTCCTCAGCGCCTTGGCGGTGAGGTTGGCCACGACCTGGCAGAATTGGAGGTCCGCGGTGGAGAAGGCGGGGCCGTCTCGGAAGGTCCGCAGCAGGATGGCGCCGATCGCGGTGCCGCGCCACGAGATCGGGATCGCCGTGATGGCTTTGACCCGCCTGGCGGTCAACGAGCCGCGGGCGGGGCTCAGCGACGGGTCGGTGGCCGCGTCTGCGATGAAGACCGTCTCGCCGGTCTGGATGGCCCGGCGCAGCTCGGGGTAGCGCTCCAGATCCACGACATAATTCCGGATGCCGGGGTCTTCGTAGCTCGCCACCAGCCGGACGCGGCGGCCGCCACGCTCGGCGAGGAAGATCGAGCAGCGGTCGAGGCCGAAGGTCTCGCCCAGGCGCAGGGCCACGGACTGGACGATGTCCGCGAAGTGCAGCGTGCCGCTGATCTCCTGGAGGATCTCGATCACCGCCAACAGGTGCTTGCGCTCCTGCTCCAGCGCGCCGAGCCGGATCTGCAGCCGCTCGACTTCATCGAATGCCGGTGCCGCCGTCATGTCGGTATCCAGGGTAGGGTGACTAGGCTGATAATAAGAGTCTGGCGACAGGGCGAAAGCCGTGAACCAACCTGCACTTGCGGTGTCAAATCCCTGAGGTGTCGCGATGGTTGACGCCGGGTCCCGCGCGGCTAGGTTGCACCAAACCGGGCTAACTCTTGTCCGCTATCCGCATCGCCAGGGCAGCCGCGCGGTCTCGATACAGTGGGTCCAGCAGCTCGCGGTCCGGCAGGGCCTCGATCCGGGCGAGCTCATCGCGCGCCTCCTGGTACCGCTTGCGGTCGGCATAGACGCTGGCGAGCTCCAGGCGATGCTGGATCCGGGCCGGGTCGATCTCCACCGCCCGCTGGAGATTGGCAATCGCTTCCTCCCAGGAGGCTTGGCCGAAGATACCGGCCCCGAGAAAGCGTTTCGCGAAGAAGCGGCTCAGCCCCGAGAGCCGCATGATCTCCGCGTTCCAGCGGCCGAGGACGTGGTATGCGCCGTCGTAGTCGGGGTCGAGCTCGAGCGTCTTGAGGGCCTCGTCGCGCACCACTTTGGCCCGGCGGATCCGCTCCTTCTTACCCATGGTGAGCGAGGCGCGCCCGACGGTCGCGGCGACCGCGAAATGCCCCTGGGCGCCCATGGAGTCCGCTGCGACCGAGCGGCGCGCCAGGATTTCGGCCCGGGCGAACAGCGAGTCGCGCTCGGCGCTCTCGGTACCGTCGGGGATCTGCTCGCCCTGATCCAGCAGCGCGATGGCGGCTCGCCAGTTGGCGGAGTAGTCGCCGGAGTCGAGCGCCAGCGCGGCTTCGAAGTGGGCCAGGCCGGTGCGGAGGTCGTGAGCCTGAAGGGCGGCCGTACCCATGGAGACGTGATCGGCCACGGACTGACCTGAGAGAGGTGCCGGTGTCGCGATCCAGAGCAGACCGGCACCGAGGAGCCGAGGGAGCATGCGAGCGACAGCCTCCAGAGAGAGCTCCGAATGGTGATCCCCTCGCTGATCCAGCACAAGCGGGACGGCCACGCCATCGCTCCCGAGGACTGGGCGCGGCTCGT
Source organism: Gemmatimonadales bacterium (assembly GCA_013820855.1). Lineage (GTDB taxonomy): Bacteria > Gemmatimonadota > Gemmatimonadetes > Gemmatimonadales > GWC2-71-9 > CAVVWJ01. The sequence goes on from JACDHV010000057.1 coordinate 7,802, forward strand.
CCGGGACTATACGGCCGGCCGGATTCCCGACTATCAGATGTCGGCGCTGCTGATGGCCGTTGTTTTCCGCGGTTTGGAGCCGCTCGAGCTCGCGGCTCTGACCGATGCCATGCTCGCCTCGGGCGACCGGCTGCGATTCGACGGGTTCGCTCTGCCTCGGGCCGACAAGCATTCCACGGGAGGCGTGGGAGACAAGGTGTCGCTGCTCCTGGCGCCGATGGTCGCGAGCTGCGGGGTGGCGGTGCCGATGATGTCCGGCCGGGGGCTGGGGCACACCGGCGGCACCCTCGACAAGCTGGAGTCGATTCCCGGGTTCCGTACCGGGCTCTCGCTTGGCGAGGCGCGGGCCCAGGTCGAGCGGCTCGGCTGCGCCATGCTGGGGCAGACGCCGGAGATCGCGCCCGCCGACCGGAAGCTGTACGCGCTGCGCGACGTCACCGGCACGGTGGAGTCGATCCCGCTGATCTCCGCCAGCATCATGTCGAAGAAGCTGGCCGAGGGACTCAACGGGCTGGTGCTCGACGTGAAGACCGGGAGCGGCGCCTTCATTCCCGATCCGTCGCGCGCCGTCGAGCTCGCGCGCACGATGATCGCGCTGGGCGAGGCGCGTGGCTGCCCCACGGTCGCGCTCGTCACCGCCATGGATCGGCCGCTGGGGCGGGCGTGCGGACACGCCCTCGAGGTCGAAGAGGCGGTGGAGGGCCTGCGCGGGAGCGGGCCGGACGATCTCATGGAGGTCACCTACGCGCTCGGCTGCGAGATGCTCCTGCTGGTCGGTGCCGCGACCGACGCCGTGGATGCACGGCGCCGGCTCGAGGCGTCGATCTCGTCGGGGCGGGCGCTCGAGAAATTCGGCCGGGTCATCGAGGCACAGGGCGGCAACCCTGCCGTGATCGAAGACCCCGGGATCCTTCCCCAGGCCGGAGCGGTGGAGGTGTATCGCGCCCCCCGGAGCGGGGTCGTCTCGGCGGTGGAGCCGCGGAGGATCGGACGCGCGATCCTCGAGCTGGGAGGCGGACGGGTAACGATCGAGGACGCCATCGATCCGTCCGTCGGATTCGTGATCACCGTGAAGCCGGGTGACAGGGTGGCGAAGGGAGATCCGGTCGCCTCCGTCTTCGCCCGGGATGAGGCGGGGATCGCCTCGGGTCTCTCGGCTCTGGGCGAGGCGATCGAGATCGGAGAGCAGGGACGGCTCACCCCCCTGATCACCCGCCGCGTCACGTCGCGCGGAGCCGAAGTGAAGGCCGGGGCCGGCTGACATGCCATTCTTCCTCGGGCCCGTTCCAGCCGTGCTCCTGGCGGCCGTCCTGATCGTCGCGCTGGTGATCTGGTTACTGCGCGACCGCCGGTATCCCGGTCCCCGTCTGCACGGTGCCGAGGACATCGACCGGGAGGAGCTGGAAGATGCGGAGCGCGAGGTCAGGGAGCTCGAAGCCCGAAGCATGGCGGATGAGGAGCGGCCGGGGGACGATTGGGGGCCGGGCACCGGCCGCCCCCGTCCACCCACCCGGCTCTGACCGAGGACGGGACACATGGACCACGAGGGTAGCATGCCCGCGGGCGACGTGACGCGACTGCTCGAAGCGGCGGAGGCGGGCGATCGCGACGCGCTCGAGCGACTGGTGCCGCTGGTGTACGAAGACCTCCGACGCGTGGCTCACCGTCAGCTCGATCGGGAAGGCGGGGGCCACACGCTCCAGACGACCGCGCTCATCCACGAAGCCTACCTCAAGCTCGCCGCCGGCGGCTCCGTCAGCGCCACGAGCCGAGCGCACTTCCTCGCCATCGCCGCCCGTGCGATGCGGCAGGTGCTGGTCGACTACGCCAGGCGCCGGAAGGCCGCGCAGCGGGGCGGCGGCGTGATCTCCGTGACTCTTGGGGACGAGCCGCAGCCGGCCGACGCGTCGGCCGAGGACCTTCTGGCGCTCGACGACGCGCTGGAGCAGCTCGAGCCGCGGCAGCGCCAGGTCATCGAGTGCCGGTTCTTCGGCGGCATGGAGGAACACGACATCGCCGCCGTGCTGGGCGTCTCCGAGCGGACGGTGCGGCGCGACTGGGTGAAGGCCCGCGCGTGGCTCTACAAGTCGCTCTACCTCGACAAGAATCTCTGAGCCTCGTCGGAGGCGCTCGGGCTCACCGCCCGACGATGTCCACCGCGATCGTGCGCCATCTTCCCTGGTTGAACCGCCACACGCTCAGCACGCACCGCGTGGCGTGCCCCACGAGAATCGCGATCCATATGTCCATCGGCTCCAGCGTGCCCACCTGCTGGACCACGAAACAGATACCGAGCGGCACGATGACCTGTGAGACAACGGAGATGTAGAGGGGACTCTTCGTGTCGCCCGTGCCCTGCAGGCCGCCGGTGTAGGTGAGCGCGGCGGCGATCAGCAGGGCGGAGACGCTGAGGACGTGCAGGAGCTGCACGCCGATCTCCACCACCGCCGGATCGCTCATGCCGAACACCGCGAGCAGCTGCCGCGGGAAGGCGAAGAAGAAGCAGCCGATGAACGCCGCACCCCCGACCCCGTACCGCGCGGCGATGTGCACCGCGCGCTCCGCCCTGTCGGCACGCCCCGCGCCCAGATTCTGCCCCGCCGCCACCGCGGCCGCGCCCATGAGCCCCACCGAGGTCCACGTGACCAGCGAGAACAGCTGGGTGTAGGCCACGGCGAACGCCGCCTGGGCCGCGGCGCTCTGGGCCAGCGACCCGATGAAGGCGAGCATCAGCACACCCCCGACGTTCATCGCGATCCCCTGAATGCCGGTGGGAAGGCCGAACCGGAACAGCGAGCGGACGATCGTCCAGTCCGGTCCCCAGCCCTGCCCGCGCGGGAACGACACCACCCAGCCGCCGCGCCAGAGCTTCACCATCGCGTAGAGCGCGAGGAGCCCGGAGGCGATCACCGTTCCTATCGCGGCGCCGGTGGTGCCGAATGCCGGAATCGGTCCCAGTCCGCGGATGAAGACGACGTTCAGCACCAGGTTCAGCACCGTCATGGCGACGCCCAGCACCATCGGGGTCCGCGCGTCGCCCGCCGACCGCAGGGCGCCGCTCAACATGTAGAACACCAGCATCCCGCTGATGAACAGGAACATGACGCGGAGAAACGGCAGCGCCTCGGCCTGCACCTCGGGCGTGGCGTTCACCAGGTCGAGCAGGGCGGGGGAGAGCACGTATCCGAGGGGCGCCAGCACCAGGAGGGAGATCCCGATGGCCGTCAGGAACGCCTGGTAGACCGTGCGGTTCACCTTGTCTTCCTCGCCCGCGCCGGCGAACCGGGCGACCAGCACGCTCATGCCCGTGAACAGCGAATTGATGAAGATGATGACGACAATGATGATCTGCCACGCGACGCCGATCGCGGCATTCCCGGTGAAGCCGACCAGGTGGCCGACCAGCACGTGATCCACGATGCCCTGAAGCCCTCCGATCACGTTGGTGATCATGGTCGGCCAGGCGAGCTTCCAGACCGCCGAGCGCAGCGGGCCCTCGATGATGGACCGGTCGTAGCGCGGCCGGTCCCGGGACCCGGACGTCGCAGGGGCGCCTCCTGGTACCGTGCTGACGGCCGGAGTGGCGGACGCCACGCCGCGATCGCTCATGTGGTCTCACTGGCATGTGGGCACTGCGGGGCTGCAACCGAAGGCTTCGATCCGGCTCCCACCGTGGCTACCAGGACGTCGGTCGACCGCCCCCCGAATCGCCATCCCGGGCGCGAGGGTCGGTGGTACTCTCCTTATGGAGCCCCACCGGCGCCGGTTTCACCCCCGACCGTCGTCCCCCGGGAAGGTAAGGCCATGCGCCTGGCCCAGGCGCGCCGAGCGCGTCGAAGAAGTGCTCAGATCCCGCCGGCGCAATGATCTCCAGAAACCGGAACGATTCACCGTACCGGCACGGTTCACAGTAACACGGGTACCTGCTTCTTCTACTGAAGGACCTGGTGCGAGCGTTGCGGGTGTCCGCGGGGGGCAGGCGGGGAGGATGAATGGCTTCGAGGGAGCGATGCCAGCGGGCCGTAACGTGGCGCCAGGGCACGGCAAAATGGCGGGGCAGCTCGCCCCGCCATCGGAATGCCCGCCGAGCGGCAGGCTCAGACGTCGAGATTGGTCACGTACTTCGCGTTCCGCTCGATGAACTGTCGCCGGGGTTCCACCTCGTCGCCCATCAGCTTGTTGAACAGCTCGGACGCCTCCACCGCATCCTCCATGGTGACGCGGAGGATGGTCCGCTTCTCCGGGTCCATGGTGGTATCCCAGAGCTGGTCCGGGTTCATCTCGCCGAGTCCTTTGTAGCGCTGGGTGTTGATGGTGCCCTTGCCGTCGGCGCCGCTCAGCCGCTTGGCGTACTCCTCCCGCTCGGCGTCGCTGTAGGCGTAGAACACCTCCTTGCCCTTCGCGACCCGGAACAAGGGTGGCTGCGCTATGTAGACGTAGCCCGCCTCGATCAACTCCTGCATTTGCCGGAAGAAGAAGGTGAGCAGCAGCGTCCGGATGTGGGCCCCGTCCACGTCGGCGTCGGTCATCAGCACGATCTTGTGGTAGCGGGCATCTTCCAGCTTGAAGTCGTCTTTGACCCCGGTGCCGATCGCGGTGATCATGGACCGGATCTCCTCGTTGCTGAGGATCTTGTCGATCCGGGCCTTCTCGACGTTCAGGATCTTGCCGCGGAGCGGCAGGATCGCCTGGAACTCGCGCTTGCGCGCCTGTTTGGCGCTGCCGCCGGCGGAGTCGCCCTCCACCAGATAGAGCTCGCAGAGCGCGGGATCGTCGTAGGAGCAGTCGGCCAGCTTGCCGGGAAGGACCGCGTTCTCCAGGCCGGACTTCTTGCGGACCAGATCGCGCGCCTTGCGGGCGGCTTCGCGGGCCCGGGCGGCGCTCACCGCCTTCTCGATGATGTTCCGCGCCACCGGCGGGTGCTCCTCGAGGTAGTTGCCGAGGTGCTCGTTGACCACCGCCTTGACGATTCCCTCGACCTCGGAATTCCCCAGCTTGGTCTTGGTCTGACCCTCGAACTGGGGCTCCCGCACCTTGACGTGGAGCACGCAGGTGAGCCCCTCGCGGATGTCCTCTCCCGAGAGGGTGAAGCCTTCCTTCTTGAGGAAGTCGCGCCGCCTGGCCACGTCGTTGATCGTGCGGGTCAGCGCGGACTTGAAGCCGGTGAGATGGGTTCCGCCTTCGTGCGTGTTGATGTTGTTCACGAAGGTGAACGTGTTCTCGTTGTAGCCGTCTTCGTACTGAAGCGCGATGTCCACTTCGACGTCGTCCTTGGTCGCGGTGAAGGCGATCGGCTTCGGGTGCAGGGCCTTCTTGTTCCGGTTGAGCCAGCCGACGAACTCGATCAGGCCGCCCTTGGCGAAGAACGTCTCGGTCTTCGGCTCCTCCCGCTCGTCCTTGATGGTGATGGTGAGGCCCCGGTTGAGAAAGGCGAGCTGCCGGAGCCGGTCGGCGAGAGTGGTGTAGTGGAACTCGAGGACGGTGAAGATCTCGGGATCCGGCTTGAACCGGACCGTGGTGCCGGTATTCCTGGTCTTGCCCAGGCTGGTGAGCTTCTTGGTGGTCTTGCCGCGGACGAAGGCCATGTGGTGCTTGCTGCCGTCCCGCTCGACGACGACCTCGAGCCGCTCGGAGAGCGCGTTCACCACCGAGACCCCGACGCCGTGGAGCCCGCCCGACACCTTGTAGCTGTTCTTGTCGAACTTGCCGCCGGCGTGCAGCACCGTCAGCGCCACCTCGACCGCCGGCAGCTTCTCGGTGGGGTGCATGTCCACCGGGATCCCGCGCCCGTTGTCGGAGACGGTGATCGAATTGTCGGCGTGGATGGTCACGCTGATCGTATCGCAGTGCCCGGCCAGCGCCTCGTCGATGGAGTTGTCCACCACCTCGTAGACCAGGTGGTGAAGACCCGTCTCGCTGGTGGAGCCGATGTACATCCCGGGTCGCTTGCGGACGGCCTCCAAGCCCTTGAGGACCTGAATCGCGTCGGCTTTGTACTCCAGTGTGCCCTCGAGGAGGGCGGCGTCTCGCTTGGCCATAAGCTCCGTCGTCTAGGGCCGGGGCCGGTCGAGCTGACCGGGCATCCAGCGGATTTCCTTCACCCGTCCCTGCCGGCCGTCGTTGAGCCGGGCCAGGATCCGGGGCGTCATGAGGCTGAGCTCGTTGGCCCAGGCCGCGGTGGCGACCCTGACGCGCAATACGCCGTCGGGAGTCACCGATTCGGGCGCCGTGACGGCCGCGATCTGCGGCCCGACCAGCTCGGGCCACGCCTCGATCACGCCCGCCTGCTGGATCCGCTTGGAGAAGCCGGAGCGGCGCAGATAGCTCGCGAGCGCGTCCGCGATCGGGGACGGCGGGCGCTTGTCGGTCACGCCACCGGCCGGGCTGCCGCCACTCTGCCGTCCGTCACCGACCAGACCTCCAGTTCCAGGCCGCGCGGCAGCTCCTCGCGGCGGGGCGCGGTGAGAAATACCTGCCGCTCCTCCGGCCCGATCAGGCGCGTCGCCAGCCGCTGCCGCCGGTCGTCGTCCAGCTCGGCGAAGACGTCGTCGAGCAGCAGCGCGGGCTCGGTATCGCGCGCGCCGCGCAGCGTGGCCATCTCCAGGAGCTTGAGCGCGATTGCGGCGCTCCGTTGCTGTCCCGTGGATCCGTACTCCCGGATCGGCAGGCCCGCGATCTCCAGACTCAGATCGTCGCGATGCGGGCCCACGGTGGAGGTGGAGCGGGCCCGGTCGGCGGGTCGGGCGTCGGTCAGTGCCTGGCCCCACGCGCCGGGGTCGGCCAGCTCCGGCGCTCCCCGGTAACCCAGCCCTGCGTGCCCCCGCTCGCCGATGCAGTCCAGCTCGGCGCCGAACCGATCCCGCGCCTGCCGCACCCACCGCTCCCTGGCGGCGACGATCTCCGCTCCGGCCGAAGCGAGCGGCACGTCGAATGCCCAGGCCAGCTCGGGGCGTCCCTGCCGGAGCGCACTGTTCCGCTGCGCCAGTGCCGCGCGGTAGCGGGCGAGCGCCCGGAGATACCCCCGATCGGCGAGTGACAGCAGCCGGTCGAGGTACTGCCGCCGAAGCGCCGCGGGGCCGGACGCGAGATCGACATCGCCCGGAAGGAACACCACCGCCAGCCAACGTCCCACGGCCTCGGAGAGGCGTGCCGGCTCGTCGCCGTCCACCAGGATCCGCTTCCGCCGCCCCGAGGGCAGGTACCCGGCGGCGAGCGTCGCCGCCTCCGGCGCCTCGACGGAGGCCTCCACATGGAACCCGGGCGATCCGATGCCCGCGACCTCATAATCCGGCGCCCCTCTGAACGACCGGAAGAGCACCGGGTAGTACACGGCCTCGAGGAAGTTGGTCTTTCCCTGCGCGTTGGCGCCGAGGAGCGCGATGCCTCGGGACGGCACCGCGCAGTCCAGATCGGCCAGATTCCTGAACCCGCGGACCACCAGACGGCGGAGGCGCACTACTGGATCGTGAGGCGGCGCGAGACCGTCGGACCGACGTTGCCGATCACGTCCACCCCGTGCACTCCCAGGGTGATCGTCCGGCCGCTGAGGCCGATGGTCGGCAAGCTGACCGCGAAAGCGAAGGTGTCCACGCCATCGGCGCTGAGCGGGAGGTAGCTGAGGTTCGCGCCCTCGACCTGGATGTAGACCGTGTCCACGCCGCTCGAATCCCACGTGCGCGCCCCGACGACGAAGATGTCGCCCTCCGTCAGCACCGTGTCCTTGGAGGGCGGATCGATGTGGGTGGTCGGACCCACGCGGTCGTCCGGCCCAGTCTCGAAGGTGAGCCGCTCCCGCTCATCACACGCGACGAGCAGTGCCAACAGTACTCCCCATACGGCCTTTGCGGGCATCCCCAAAAATAACCGGACGAGGTGACGAAATGCAGCCCCAATTCTAGACTTACGTGCCCTCGAAGACCGCTTTCCGCTTGGCCAGAAACGCGGCGGTTCCCTCCCGCATGTCGGACGTCCCGGACAGGAGGCCGAAGAGGTTGGCCTCGAGGAGCAGGGCCTCGTCCAACCCCATGTCGTAGCCGGCGTCCACCGCCTCCAGGCAGGCCCGGACGGCCAGCGGGCCGTTCTCCAGAATCGCCCGGAGCAGCTGCTCGCTGTCGGCCATCAGGCGGTCCGCCGGCACCACCCGGTTCACCAGCCCGATGCGGTGGGCCTCCTGGGCCTCGATCATCTGCCCGGTGAGCAGCAGCTCGAGCGCCCGGGCGTGGCCAACCAGGCGCGGCAGCCGGACGGTTCCCCCGTAGCCCGGGCCGATCCCCAGCTTCACCTCCGGCTGGCCGAAGCGAGCCTGGTCGCTCGCCACGCGGAGATGGCAAGCCATCGCCAACTCGCACCCGCCGCCCAGGGCGAAGCCGTTGACCGCCGCGATCACGGGCTTGCCG
>JACDHV010000235.1 GCA_013820855.1 Gemmatimonadales bacterium
AGGCGCGGTCGCGGTAGAACTGGCCGCCGACCGAGGTCTTGGAGCCGAGGGTGGGCGAGAGCTTGAACCGCGCGCTCGCGGCCAGATCCACCGAGGTCTGGGAGATCTGGAACCGGTTGTCGTACTTGAGTCCGTTCCGGTTCTCCAGGTAGTCGGCCACCTGGCCGGTGGGGAAGAACTGGACGTCATGCCGGTTGGTGATGTCGTACCCGAGGGTGGCGCGGGTGGTGAGCCAGCTGGTGGCCCGCCAGTTGCCGGTGAGCCCGCCGATGAACCGCTCGGTGGACTGGGCGTTCAGCGCCGCGAACAGCTCGGCCGGAATGAAATACCAGCCCCGGTTGACGTCCTCCGGCACGCCGCTCGCCTCGGCGCTGCCGGTGACGGTCAGGAAGCTGTTGTCGTTCTCCACGAACCGGGCGTCGCTGGAGGTGTAGCCGATGTTGGCCTGGACGTCGGCGTCGGCCGACACGTTGGCGCCGAGGTTGGCGCGCAGGCTCACCCGCTCCAGGGTGTTGGGGCGGAGCTGGTTGTCGGCCACGAACCCGCGAAGCTCCCGGATCGAGTCCTCCTCGAACCGGGGCAGGCGAAAGACGCCGTCCTCGTTCTCGTAGTCGCCGGACAGATAGTAGTTGAACTGGTCGGTGCCGCCCGAGACGTTGGCGCCGTACTGCTGGCGGAAGCCGGTCTTGAGCGGGGTGGTCGCCGGGTTGTTCAGCGGGGAGAACTGGCTGACCGAGGTCTGGGTGCAGAGCCCGTCCAGCTCGAACTGCACGATGCAGAAGCCGTCCCAGTCGGGGCCGGTCTCGTCGGTGGCGTCCCGCCCGTTGAAGTTGATCGGGTACGTGTTGAAGTCGTGTACCGCGCCCGCCTCGGTGTACAGGTTGAACCGCGCCTTCCCGCTCCGTCCCCGCTTGGTGGTGATCCGGACCACGCCGTTGGAGGCCTGGATGCCGTAGAGCGTCGCCGCGGCCGGCCCCTTCACGATCTCGATGGACTCGATGTCCTCGGGGTTGAGGTCGTTGATCCGCGACGGCGCCGCCCCCGCCCCCTGGCCGAACCCGCCGATGTCGAGAGTGCTGGAGGTGGCGCCGCTCTCCATCCGGATGCCGTCGATGTAGTAGAGCGGCTCGTTGGAGAGCGACACGCTGTTGGAGCCGCGGATCCGGATGCGGGTGCCGGTGCCGGTGGTGCCGCCGGTCTTCTGCACCTGCACGCCGGCCGCCCGGCCGGAGAGCAGGTTGCCGAACTCGGTGATGGGCGACTCCTCCGCGATGCGGGCCGCGTCGATGGTGGCCACGACGTTGCCGACCTCCAGCTTGCGCTGCTCGCCGGTGGCGGTGGTGACGATCTCGTCGAGCTGGACCGGGGCCCCCGTGAGCGCGAAGTCGAGGGTGACGTTCTCACCCGGCGCCACGTTGGCGCTGCCGGTTCTGGGCCGGTAGCCGAGCCGGAGCACGCGCACCGCGTAGCTGCCGGGGGCGACGTTGCGGAAGAGGTAGCGGCCTTCCTGATTGGTGGCCTCGATGCGGTCGATGCCGGTGAGCACGACGCGCGCCGCCTCGAGCGGCTGTCCGGTCGCCTCGTCGGTCACCTGGCCGCCGATCGAGGCGTCCTGCGCCTCCGCGAGGGACACCGTCGCCCACGCCAGCGCGGTCGCCAGACCGCCCGCGCGGAGTATCCACCGACGCATGCCAACTTTCATGGGAGCCATCTCCTGTCGGACGGGACTGCCCGGCGGCATCAGCGGAACGATGTGGTTTCGCCGGGGAGCAGGGCAGCACTGGGATGGGATTGCTTCGCAAATGTGGTAGACACCGAAAGGATTGTCTAGACGGCATGGTGGAACGGGGCGGCAGGATGGCTCCGGCGTTCGGCTTGACGGTGATTCCGGCGGCCGGTATCTAGTGACGGGGGCCGGGTGTCGTCCTGACGCCACCCGCCTCCGTTCCCCACCCCACCATACGGAGGCCACATGGTGCGACGCGTCGTAGGGCTGATTCCGGGGCTGATCCTGGCGGCGGCGGCCGCCGCGCCGCTCATGGCCCAGACCGGCACGATCCGCGGATCCATCACCGACAGTGCGGGCGCCGGGCTCGCCAATGCCGCCGTGAGCGTCGAGGGCACCGCCCTCCGCGCGAACAGCAGCGTCGGCGGCCGGTACGAGATCCGCGGCGTCCCGCCCGGCACCCGCACCCTCCGGGTGAGGCTGATCGGCTTCCAGGCGGGGACATCGGAGGTGGCGGTGCCCGAGGGGGGCGAGGTCAATCACGACGTCACCCTGGAGCGGAGCGCGGTCCAGCTGGCGCCGATCGACGTGGTGGTGGGGTCGCGGGCCCGGCACACCGCCGAGGAAGAGCTGGCGGTGCCGGTGGACATCTTCCCCGCGGAGATGCTGGAGCGGCAGGGCACCACCGAGACCGGGGTCATTCTCCAGACCCTGTCGCCCTCGATCAACTTTCCCCGGCAGAGCGTCACCGACGCGACCGACATCGTGCGGCCGTTCACGCTGCGCGGCCTCAGTCCCGACCACACCCTGGTGCTGGTGAACGGCTGGCGCCGCCATCAGACGGCGGTGGTCAACACCTTCGCCTACGGCACCGGCGCCGGGTCGAGCGGCGTGGACCTCAACGCCATCCCGGCCAGCGCGCTCGAGCGGGTCGAGGTGCTGCGGGACGGCGCGTCGGCGCAGTACGGGTCGGACGCGATCGCGGGCGTGGTGAACCTGGTGATCAAGGACGGCGAGTTCCGCCCGTTCCTGAGCGCCGAGGGGGGCCGCTACGTCACCGCCGACTACGACGACGACGGCACCACCTTCAACGTGAACGGCGGCTACGGCTTCCGGGTGGGCCGCGGCACGCTCGGCATCTTCGGCGAGTACCGCGACCGGGACGAGACCAACCGCGCCTGGGCCGACCCGTTCGACACCAGCGTCACCGGCGTCGCGGACGAGGTGGACGAGCAGGGCAACGTCATCACCAAGAACAATCCCGTGCCGCAGCCCAACCACCATTGGGGCGACGGCGAAGCGCGCGACGTGCTGACCTTCGCCAACTTCCGGCACCCGCTCAACGAGTCCGCATCGGCCGAGGTGTACGCGTTCGGCGGGTACAGCTTCCGCAACGGCACCGGCAACGGCTACCGCCGCTACGCCGACAGCGAGCGCAACTGGCCCCAGATCTACGAGCTGGGCTTCCTGCCGGAGTTCGACTCCGACGCCACCGACTACTCGGCCAACGTCGGCGTCCGCGGCGTCGTCTCCGGCTGGAACTACGACGTGGGCGGCACCATCGGGCACAACCACTTCGACTACAACCTGACGAACACGCTGAACACCTCTCTCGGCCCCTGCCTCGACGAGGCGTGCGCGCCGGGGCCGGACGGCGTCCTCGGCACCGCCGACGATCCGGGCATTCCCAACCAGACGGACTTCTTCAGCGGCCGGCTGTCGCGCAACGAGATGATCGCCGCGGTCAATATCTCCAAGCCGGTGGACTTCGGCCTGCCCGAGGCGGTGAACCTCGCCTTCGGTACGGTGCTGCGGGGGGAAAGCTACGAGATCAGCCCGGGCGAGCTGGCCTCGTACGTCGACGGCGGCAGCCTGGACCAGTACGGCGACGACGCGCCCGGAGGGTCGCAGGTGTTCCCCGGCTTCTCGCCGGCCGACGCCACCGACGAGAGCCGCACCAATTTCGGCCTCTACGCGGATGCCGAATCCAATCTCACCTCGCAGCTCCTGGCCAACGCGGCGCTCCGGTTCGAGAGCTACAGCGACTTCGGTGAGCGGGTCACCGGCAAGCTGGCCCTCCGCTACCAGCCCTCCCGCCGGCTCACCTTCCGCGCGGCGGCGGGCACCGGGTTCCGCGCGCCGGGCCTGAGCCAGAGCTTCTACAGCCACATCACCACCAACTTCATCTTCGATCCCGACGTCGGGGCGCCGGTGCCGGTGGAAGTCGGCAACTTCCCGGTCGAGCATCCCGCCTCGCTCGCCCTCGGAGCGGAGCCGCTGCGGGACGAGACCTCGTTCAATTTCAGCGGCGGGCTCGCGGTGACGCCGACGGAGAACCTGACGCTCACGGCGGACTACTTCCACATCGAGATCAACGATCGCATCCTGCTCGGCGCCACCTTCGACGACGAGGCGACCCTCGGGATCCTGGCCGCCAACGGCTTCGGCAGCATCGGCGGCGTGCAGTACTTCACCAACGGGCTCGACACCCGGACCCAGGGCGTGGACTTCACGGCCAACCTCAGGGTGCCGGCCGGCGACGCGGGGCAGCTCGACTTCTCGGGCTACGTCAACTACACCCACAACGAGATCACCCGGGTGGACCCGCTGCCGCAGGTGCTCCAGGACGCCGGGTCCACCGAGCCCGGGCTGCTCGACATCGTCACCCAGGTCGGCATCGAGGAGGAGCGGCCGGAATGGCGCGCGACGCTCCAGGGCCAGTACTCCCGCGGGCGCCTGAGCGGGCTGGCGCGGGTCTCCTACTTCGGCGGGTTCGCGTCCGCGCAGCCCGGCTTCTGCGACGAATGCCGCGAGGAGTACGGCGCCAAGACGCTGTTCGATGCCGAAGTGGGGTATCAGGTCGGCCTGGTGAACCTCGCGCTCGGCGCGCGGAACCTCTTCGACACCTATCCGGATCAGGCGAGCGAGCTGAACAGCTTCCTGATCTTCCCGTGGGCCGCGGCCTCGCCGTTCGGGTACAACGGCCGGTGGGTGTACGTCAGGAGCAGGGTGACGTTTCCATAGGTTCGCGTCCCGCTTTATCGTCCGGCACCACAACCCGAAGCCACTCCATGCCCGTCCAGTACGACCTCATCGTGATCGGCGGGGGCCACAACGGCCTCGTGACCGCCGCGTACCTGGCCCGCAAGGGCGTCAAGGTGCTGGTGCTCGAGCGCCGGGAGGTGCTCGGCGGCGCCTGCGTCAC
>JACDHV010000236.1 GCA_013820855.1 Gemmatimonadales bacterium
ACCCGCGCCATCCTGCGCCAGGATCTCCGTGTGCTGGCCATGTCGGCCACACTCGAGGTGGGGGCCGTCGGTGCGGGCGAGATCCGGCGGGTGGAACGATCGCTACAGGACGTCGGGGGCGACGTGTTCCGCTGCACGGAAACCTCCCGGCGGACATGCAGGACCGCGCGATTCTGGCGAGCCTCCCCGGGACCCGCAAGGTGGGTTCTCGCCACTTCGATCGCGGAGACCAGCCTCACCATCGAGGGTATCCCGGGCCTCGGCTGAGCAGCGTCGCGGGCGAGCCGGCAGGCTCGCGCCCGGTATCTGTTACCGGCTGTGGTCGCGTCAGGAGGACGCGGCACTGCCGAGACCCTGGAGAGCTTCTCTGGATCGATCCGCCTCCAGCCGCCGCCTACTCGCAGGCACGGTCTCTGCTCGTCCAGCTCGGCGCCATCGAATCGGGAGGCGTCGTCACCCGCCATGGGGCGGAGATACGACGGCTCGCCCCGGACCCCCGGCTCTCCCATATAGTCATGAAGGGCACGGAGTTGGGGGTCCGAGGGCTGGCGTGCGAGCTGGCGGCGCTCCTCACGGAGCGCGATCCGCTCGGCCGGAGCCGGGTGTCCCCGAGGCGGACATCCGTACACGCCTCGATCTCCTTCGGGGGAAGCCCGCTGCACCCCGACACCGATCGGGAGGCCCTCGGGAGCCTGACCCCGAGCAGGTCACCAGGGCGCTCATGGAAGGTGTGCGAAAAGAGGGTCTTCGCGTCCTCCCTTGGAACGACGGTGCAAGGCGGACCCGCGGGCGCATCACCTTCCTTCGCACGCACGACGCCGCCTGGCCCGACCTCTCGGACCAGGCGTTGACGGACGAGCTCGAGGAATGGCTGGGGCCGCGGACCATCCGACTCACGCGTCTGGACCATCTGGCTCGGGTGGACCTTTCGGCGGCCTTGCTCGACCGGCCCTTCACCTGCTCTCGCCGGCCGGACGTCCGGTTCAGGTGACGCGTGACCTCGCGGGATTTTGGCGGACCACGTACTTCGATGTGAGGAAAGACCTGAAGGGCCGCTGTCCCAAGCATTTCTGGCCGAACGACCCCCTCGGGGCGAACCGAGCAGCCGGGCGCGGCGCAACAAGTAAAGGGAACTCGTAAGGGGACTTGGATGTTCGGAGAGCGTGCTGGAGTGCAACGAACCCGCGAGGCCGGACATCTAAAGACTGTAGCTCGAGAGTGGTGCGGGACGGTCGGGTGCAGTCATATAGATTCTTTATTTCCAACGACTTGCCTGGTCGGTATCCGCAGGGTGCCACCGGGTGGGTGAGAACAGGAGCAGTGCTGTGGCGGTGACCAAGCGGACGGGCGGGCGCCGGCGCTCGGCTCGGGCGGCTCAGCTGCCCAAGGCGATCGACGAAGGCCGGGAAAGCCTGGATTTCTACCTCCAGGAGATCAGCCGGATCCCTCTCCTCACGATCGGGGAAGAGACCGCGCTGGCGCGGCGCGCGTTCAAGGGCGACATCGAGGCGCAGGAGAAGCTCGCGCGACACAACGTGCGCTTCGTGGTCTCGGTGGCCAAGAAGTTCCAGAATCGCGGCGTTCCACTCATGGATCTGATCGGCGAAGGCAACCTCGGCCTCATGACGGCCGCACGGAAGTTCGATCCGGACCGCGGCGTCAAGTTCATTTCGTATGCGGTCTGGTGGATTCGCCAGGCGATCCAGGCGGCCATCGCGCGCCATGGCCGGCCGGTCCGCGTGCCTCTCAACCGGACTGCCGACCTCAACCGGCTTGGCCGGGCGACCGTGCTCATGACCGAGCGGCTCGGGCGCGCGCCGACCACGGAGGAGCTGGTCGAAGCGACTGGGCTTACCCGGGACGCGGTTCGTGCCCTCAGCGCCCTGCACATCGAGGCGCTGAGGCTCGACCATCCGGTCCGGGAGGCTGACGACCGCGGCCGGATGGAGCGGTTCGTGCCCCTGACCCAGGAGGGCACGGACGCCTCCACGATGGCCAACAGCAGGACCACCGATCTCGAGGCGGCGCTCGCCGAGCTGCCTCCCAGGGACGCCAAGGTGCTCCGGCTCTACTTCGGCATCGACGACGGCAAGGGTCGCACGCTCGAGGAGATCGGCCGGATGATGGGCGTCACCCGGGAACGGATCCGGCAGCTTCGGGACCGGGCGCTGCGGCAGCTCCGGGAGCAGCACGGAGATAAGCTGCGCGAGCTGGCTGCCTGATACCTTTCGGCTGGAGCAAGAGGCCCCGACCGGCGACCCGCCGGCCGGGGCCTTTTCGCATTGCCAAAGGTTGCAGTTGCCAGGGGCTGGACTAGACGGTCCTAATGTCGGATACTAGTAGGACCTCCTGTCAGAAAATCTACGTTCCGGTCCGGTCAGTCCGGCGAGGTGCACCCGTGAAGCGACGTTTCCGCACGCCCGACCGGGTTCGGGCCATTCTGGTCGAGCACTTCGAGTTGTTCCTGACCACCGCGGGTGTGTTCCTGGCGGTCCTGCTCATCTTCACCAGCCTGCCGAAGGGTGAGCAGGGGCTGGCACACGCGTTCATCATCTGGCTGCAGGGATTTCTCATCTGGTCGGTGCACCGGCACGCCTGGTTCCGGCGGAAGGAGCTGGTCGAGAAGATGCGGCTGATGCTTCAGGATCGTGTCAACAATCAGCTCACCGTGATGCTCGGGATGACCGAGTTCCGCAGTCGGGATCCGGCATCCGGGGAAAAGCTGGATATGGAGAGCGTGACCATGGCCGCGCGACAGGTCGCGCAGGAGTTGGACGGCCTGTCGCTCGAGTCGCTCCGCTCGTGGGAGCATCGCTACCGGTACTCCCTCCGTGGAACGAGGCGCTGATCGAGTCCTCTGCGGCAGCTCCGGGCAATTTGCGGTGAGCCCGAGCGTCGCCCCGTCGTCGGGCAGGATATGGCGACGCGATCGAGCCCAGTCCATTTCAGTAATTCCTTGAGTGTCTTCGTTTTAACAGAGGGGGCCCCGGCCGCTGAAAGGTCGGGGCCCCTCGCCCCTTCCGCGACTCCAGCGGGACTGGATATTGCTGCCCGCTCCCTCGATGAGCGCGCCCAGCCAGATGTCCCTCCGCAGAATCCCGGCAGCCCTGCACCTCGACGTTCGCATCGCTTACGCGAACGCGTGGGAGGCGCTCATCGGCACGCACACATCCCAGGCCCTTCAGTTCGTCTGCGAGTTCGCTTCCCGGACGCCCGTTCTGCGCGCACTGGATCTGTACTTCGAAGTGGTCGCCGTGCCCGAGGCGATGCAGGAGACGGTGCGGACCCGCTGCCTGATCGCGCTGGAGCTCGAGTCGCTGCCGCCGCTCACCCAGCTGCCCTTGCTCCGCGGGTGGCAGCTGCTTCGGGTGGATCGCTTCCTGGCGCAGCAGCGCTATCGCCGCCGCTACCGGGAGAAGACCCTCCAGCTCGCGCGCATGGTGGGCGCGCGCGCCGCCGAGGCGGTGATCGCGACCCACGTCGAGAACGCGATCAGCTTCTGCTCGCTGTTGCGGGGGGTGCTGCCGGTGGAGCAGACCACCGATCATTACCTGCGGGAGTTCAGCCTGTCATCGAGCGCCGCACAGATGGTCTGGCAGCGGGTTCAGGCGCGGATCGCGGGAGAGGAGCTGACCGCTCAGTACGCCGATCCCCCGCCACCCCTGCTCGCGCCCGACGCCCCCGAAGCGGAGACGACGCGGGAGCACGAGCAGGCGGCACTCGTTTCCGGCTACCCGGACGCCATGGACGAGCTGGACGAGAGCCCGATCAGAATTCGAAGCCCATACCCACATTGACCTGCGTCGCGGTCAGGTCGTCGAGCGGCGCACGGGAACGAGTGCGGATGTGCCGCACCTCGAGGCCCACGACCGCCGGCCGGCGCCGCCAGGTGAGGTGAGCCTCGGCCGCCACGTTCCTGAGCCGTGACATCTCGGTCAGGTCCTCGTCATCGGGGTCGTCGATGCCCAGCCCGCCTCCGATCTCCAATTGGGAAGACGGCCGCAGGTTGAGCTGACCCCAGCCTCCCTTCGTACGCACCGGCACACCGTCACGCACCATGTTCTGTCCGATACCCCCGCCGCCGAGGCCGGCGATGGCCTGGCCGGTGAAGCCTTCGGCTCGAAGCTCGACCGCCGCCCCGACCGGTGTCCAGACGCTCACCGCCAGCGCCTTCGAGGGAACCCGGTCTCCAGCGGCATCCAGGATCCAACGGCCGCCCGCTGCGCTCGGCGATGTCGGGCTGGGTGGCGAAGGTGCCCTGCGGCTCGCCCGAGGTGGGAGCCAGCGCCGCCAGCTCGGCGCCGATCCGCGCATCCCCGGTCGCCGCCAGATCGGCACTCAACCGGACCTGCGGGATCCAGAGCCAGAGATTGCCGGCTCCGGCGAATCCGGGGAACCCGATGCTGGCGAGCGACGAGGGACTGACCGCCGCGATCGGCGGAGACTCCTGGCCGATCAGCAGCGCGACGCGGCGCCAGGCAAGGTCGGCCACGGCACGACGGATTCGCAGCAGCGGGAAGGTTCTTCCACCGGTGGAAGGCTGCTGGCCTCCGAAGAAGTCCACGTCCAGCTCGCCACTCATCGCGCCGCCGGCGAACTCCGGCACCAGGGCGAAGACGGTAACCCGGGATTGGCGCACCGTCGCGCTCGACGTGCTCGCCTCGGGAGTCGCGGGGGTGGGCGGCACGGCGAACTGGGGGACGTCGCTGTTGTTGACGTTGTCGGTGGTGTGGAAGGCGTTCATCAGGATGAGGCCGTGCACGCTGGCCTCGATGTCCGGCTGCTGCGACTCGAGCGGCCCCCAGGGTCCCGCGGCGATGGCGAGGAGAATCGCCGGTGCCCGCAACAGCACACCGCGCGTTGACGCGCTCCGGAGCGGTCGGTAACCTTTCGACATGCCCGGTAAAGTACAGCG
>JACDHV010000058.1 GCA_013820855.1 Gemmatimonadales bacterium
ACACTGGGCAGGAAGCCGATGGCGGAGAGGGTCAGCACCACGAGCTGGAAGGCGGCGGCGCCGAGGAGCAGTCGTCTCGCGAGCACCGGATCGGGCACGAGCGCTCGTGGCAGATGCGGCGCCAGCGCCGCGGCAACGGCCGCTCCGGTGGTATTGCTGAGCAGATCGCTCAACGACGAGTCTCTGCCGGGAACTAGGGCGAGCTGCAGGGACTCCACGGCGAGCGACAGCAGTGCCGCGGCGATGACGACCCGGCGCCAGGGCCAGCCCAGCAGCCGCAGTCCCACCGCCATGGGTGTGAAGACCAGGAGGTTCAGGAATACATCGGTGCCACCCCCCTCCCCGCACACGAGGCAGAACAGAGAGGTGCTGGCCGCGGCCCCGGCCTGGCCGGGGGCCGGCGTGAGGGTGGCCACGAGAATGGCGATTGCTCCCGTGAGCGCGAGGAACGCGCCGAGCCGCTGGGTGGCCTTGGTTGGACGGGTCGTCATTGCGCTCGCTCGGCTGCCCGCGGAAGCTCGGGCCGTCGGCCGGAGGGTCGCCCACTTTGTGAGGGTCGCTCCGGCTATGAATCGAAGGGGGGCTGGAATGTATCCGGGTGAGCTGGCACCCGCAGCAGAGCTATCCTGCGGTACGCCCCGTGGCATCGGGAACCGCGGCTCTGCTGCCCGAGGCCGTCCCGCGGGAGGGTGCGCCCTCCAGGGTCCGCACCGCCGGCGGCGGGTGCTCCGGTGCCGCGCCGGCCCGGTCCAGGAAGCAGCGCGCCCAGAGCTCGGTGAGCAGCAGCGACCAGATTCGCCGTACCCGATCCGGCCCGTACGGACGACCCCTGGGGCGGCGGAGCAAGCCGGCCACATACACCGGCTCGACCAGGCCGCGCTCACGAACCGCGCCCGGCGATAGCAGCTCGACGGCCAGGCGATCGAGCGCGTCGGACATTCGCAAATCGTGGGCTGCCGCAGGTCCGCGGGGTCGGCCCGAAACGAGGGCAGGGGACAGCATTCCCTCGCAGATCTTCCGAAGGATCGGTTTCCGGATGCCCCGCCCGATCTTGAGCCGGTCGGGAACCGACAACGCCGCCTCGACCAATCGAGGGTCCATGTGCGGCGCGGCGGCTCTGAGTCCCAGGCCTGCGAAGAGCCGTTCGAATGACGACTGGTGCGGCAGCCCCATCAGGTCGCGGCGGAGGAGCTCCGAGAGCTGCGGGTCCTCTCCTCGGGGAAAGCCGGCGAGGGGCTCGAGAGCACGCGCTCCTCGGAGCCGTGCCGCGGTGACTTCGCGGCCGCGATGGTACGCGGTCCCGAGCGCGCGCCCCGCCAATGAGGCCGGAGGCACGCCCCGGTGGACCTGGTCGTAGACCTCGCCCAGGGGTCCCCGGAGCCAGCTGTGCCTGAACGCCAGGTCGGCCACCCGGTGTCTGGGCAGGCCACCGAGGAGCCCGTCGAGCCCGCAGCCCATGAGGACCAGGGTCACGTGGCGCGCCGCCTCGCGCGCGGCGGCGAAGAGCCCGGCGGCTTCTTCCCCGCCGACCGGCTCCTCGAGGTGCCAGACCATCCAGGGGAGGAGCGAGTGCAGATCGTCGGGCTCGACGAGCACGGCGTGATGCCGCGCGCCCACGGCTTTGGCCATCGCTGCGGTGCGCGCCAGCGTCCGGTCGTCCGGCCCGCGGCCCGCCGAAAAGGTGTGGATCTCCCGGTCCTCGGCCACCCGGCGAGCCCCGGCCGCGACGAGTGCCGAGTCCAGGCCGCCGCCCAGCCAGACGCCGACCCGTCCGTATCCGGACACCTGGCGTCCCATGGCGGCCAGCAAAGAATCTCGCACGCGGGAGGCGTGATCGACTTCGCGTCCCGTCGCCGCGCCCACGTCGCCGTACCAGTACCGCAGGCTCGAGATCCGGCCGACGCGCGCCTCGATGCACGATCCCGGTGCCACCGGGAAGATGCCCTCGAGACAAGTGAGCCCGGGGCTCGACCATTCGGTCGCATGCGCGACCTGAAGCGCGTCGAGGTCGGGCCGCGCCGCGACGCCCGCGAGGACCAGGAGCGCCTTGTATTCGCTGGCGAACGCAAAGCGGTCGCCCGCGATGGTGAAGTAGAGCGGTGCGTAGCCCGTGCGGTCGCGCGCGAGCAGAAGCCGGCGCTCGGGCCCGTGCCAGAGTGCCAGTGCGAACTGACCGGCGAGCTGCTCGAGACTCTGGATGCCGAAGGAATCGACGAGCTCGAAGACCAGGCCCGCATCCTCGGCAGGACCTGCGTTCTCGGCGCCCCGCCTGCGGAGCAGCCGGGCGATGTCGCCCCGGTTGTCGATGGCTCCCTCGAACGCGATCGGCCCATGCTCCTGAAGGTCCACGATCCGGCGGGCGCCACGAATGCCGAGGTGCACGTCGCGCCCGGGTGACCATTCCACCGCCTCGCGCCCGCGGTGGGCCAGCCGATCTCCTGCGGCCCGTAGCTCCCCGGGATCGGCCGCCCCGAGGATGCCGTACAGTGCACCCACGAGGTTCTCCCGCGTGCAGGAAGCACGAACAGCGTCGACCGGGGCAACCTAGAGCGGCGGGCGGGGCCGGAGCGGTGACACAGGTCGCACGGGCGGCGCCGGCTCAGCCGGCCAGCCGTGCCCGCACGATCAACTTGTAGCCCGGCTGGAGCCAGAGAAGGCCGTCGAGCCGGGACACGACCCACAGGAAGGGGTACAGGCCGGAGAGCAAGAGGAACTGCTTGCGGTGCTTGCGGATGTCGGCTTGGGTGACGACCGTGCCCTTGGTGGAGCCGCGCCCGTCGCCGCTCTGCATGGCCAGGTAGAGGCCGTTCAGGGCGGTGTCCACGAACTCGGAGAAGGTCTTGGAGTAGGTCACGGCCCGCTCGACCGAGAATTTGGGGCCGAGCAGCGTCCGGATACCCTCGAGGTCGTAGCCGGGCCGCAGGTGCCCGTGCCACTCGTCGGTGAGGCCGATGGCGTGGCGGAGCCGGTTCAGCAGCGAGCCCGGCTTGAGATGCGGCACGTTCACGATGACCCGGCCACCGGGCTTGAGGATGCGGGCGAGCTCGTCGGCGAAGCGGGCATCGTCGGGAATGTGCTCGAGGTAGTCCACCACGACGACCTGGTCGAAGGTCCGGTCGGGGAAGGGGATGTGCGACCCGTCGAGACGATGCACGTCGTCGCCGACCAGCTCCCGGATCGACGCCACCGTGTGCTCGTCGAGGTCCGCGCTGGCCCAGCGTCCGCCGCGGCGCCGCAGCAGGAGGCTGATCACGCCGTTGTCGGCGCCGATATCGAGGCAGCGCAGACCCACCGGGTCGTCCAGCAGCTCGGTGATCCGCCGGTACTTCGCCTGCTTGAGCACCGATTTCCGGAACAGCGCCAGCGCCCACTCGGCGCTCACGGCGTCACCGCGGCCACGGTGGCGGGCAGACGAAGGTGCCGCGCGCTCGCCACGAACGCGGTCGAGGCGCGTACCAGCCACCCGAGCGTCACGCCGTAGATGACGCCCGGCAGCCCCCAGCGGGCCCCGACGATCGCGCCGATCACGGCGATCGCCGCCGCGACCCAGCCCATCACCATGACCATCGAGAGCTCGCGGGCGTCGGCCAGCGCCGACACGGTGGATTGCGCGAAGCCGTTCAGGATCTTCGCCACCCCGCTGACCAGCGCGGCGAGCACCAGCGCCGCCGGCAGGTGGTACTTGCCGGCGAGGAACCACCGCTCCACGTAGGGTGTGGCGACCCAGATGACGGCCGAGCCCGCGGCCACGATCGCGATGATCAGCCGGCCTTCCCGCGCGATCAGCCGCCGGCGCTCGGGCACGCCGGGCGCGGCGCGGAGGCGCGGCAGCAGCGAGTAGCCGACGCCCATCTGCAGCGCACGGAAGAGGGAGCCCACGATGGCGGCGAGCACGCCGTACGTCGCCAGGTCTCGCAACGGAAGCAGATGGGGGATCAGGAGCCGCTCGAGCTGGATCAGGAGCAATCCCGCCGCGCTGAGCCCGGCGATGGAGAAGGCTTCGCTCCAGGCGAAGTCCACGGTCCGGTGCGGCTTCGCGTGGCGCTCCCGGAAGAGCACCCACCATCCCGCGGCGGCGGTCGCGACGAAGCCCGCGGTCCAGATCAGCAGCGGGGGCTCCGCGCCGTGCGTGCCGGCCAGCAGGACCCAGAGCGCGGACAGGAGAAGGATGAGGTTGGGGCTCTGATGGAGCGTGAGCGACATGCCGAACCGCTGCTCGCTCTGGAACTGGCCGCCCGCGACCACCAGCGCGCCTCCGGCCATGGTGGCCACCAGGATCATCAGGGCGACCGGCACCGATGTCTCGTACCCCACCAGTCCGATGGCTGCGAAGAGGAGGCCGACCGGGAGGATGGTCCAGGCGATGCGGCCGAGGAGCCGGGGGCCGGCCTCCAGGCGGAGGCGGTTCACCATGCCGTCCACGCCGGCAGGCGCGAGCGGGTAGCCGACGTTCACCAGCGCCACCACCAGAGTGAAGAGCGCGTACTCGGCGGTGGGCAGCGCCCGCGCCAGCACCAGGTTCGCCACCGCGAACACCACGCCCGAGAGACCCAGGACGGCGACGCTGCGGAGCGTCGGGGATCGCCACAGCCGCCTCACGGACCGTCCTTCCTCACCCGGGCCTCCATCGTCGCGTAGAACGCCTCCAGCTTGCGGCGCGCCGCCTGCGGGGTGTGCTCCCGCCGCACGTAGGCCTTGGCGCTCGCCGCCAGGCGGGCCTGCAGCGCCGGATCGCGCAGCAGCTCGGCGAGTCCACGGCCGAGCGCGGCCGGCTCCGGATCGACCAGATAGGCCATCTGATCGTCGAGCACCTGAGTGTGGGTGCGCAGCCGTGTCGCCAGCACGGCCGACCCCGAGTCGAGATAGGAGTAGATCTTCATCGGAGTGTTCAGGCCTTTGAGCCGGGGCGACACCAGCACGTCCGCCTGCCGCAGCAGCCCGGTCAGCACCTGGATGGGCCGCGGGCCCGTGAACACCACCGACCCGCCGATTCCCAGGTGCTCGGCGCGCCCACGGTAGTGCGCGATATCGTTCTTCCGTCCGCCGACGATCACCAGCTTCGCGTCGGGCACGTCGGTCAGCGTGTGCCGGAAGCCCTCCAGCAGCAGATCGATGCCCTGGTACGGCTCGAGGTTCCCCACGTACATGGCGACCGGTCGCCCGTCGGTTTCGGGGAGCGTCACCTCGTTCCCGCCGTCGGAGCCCCCGTCGGTCAGCAGTGTCGTGTCCTCCACCCGGCCCACCGGCTTCGCCGGGTCGTGGCCCCGCACGATGTCCTCCAGCGCGGCGCAGACGGTCAGCACGCCGATGCTCCGCCGAACGGCCATGCCCTCCATGCGGCGGAAGGCGGGAAAGCAGAAGCCGAGCGACGGGTAGGTCTCGACCATCTGCTCCGCGAGCGAGGAGTCCATGTCGTAGACGTAGGGAACGCCCCACAGCCGCCGGATCGCCGAGGCGATGAACGCCGACTCCTCCACCGCGTGGACGAGGTCGTACCGGGTGCGGCGCATCATGCGGGCGCAGGCGCCGACCATCAGCATGTCGCTGATCACCTTCTTGAACGAGAAGCCAGCCCGGATGTTGCTGAGGCCGGGGACGCGGACGATGCGATGGATCGTGCAGTTGGGGATCTCGACGTCGGCGCCCTCGGCGTAGGTGAGCACGTCCACCGAGTGCCCCCGCTCGCCGAGGAACTCGAGCACGCTCTTGATGGCGATGGGGGTTCCGCGTGCCTGGTAGAACGGATGCGGCGCGAGCAGCAGGATCTTCACACCGCCCCCGGGCGAAGCGCCGATGCCTGCTCGGCGGCGCGCCGTTTCTCGTCCCATCCCAGCGCGTCTCCCACCAGCTGGGCCGCCAGGCCAAGCGCCTCGCGGCTCGGACCCGGCGGATCGCCCAGCTCGGTTCTGCGATACACCACGTCCCCCAAGGTCATGGCCATCTCTTCCCGAACCGCGTAGAGGACCCGCTGCGCCAGAGGAGGGAGGTCGCCACCCGACAGCTCGGCGCCCACCAGGGCAGTCTCCGCGGTACGGCACTCGCGCTGTCGGAGACCCATGGAAGCTAGCACCCCGTCGACGACCTCCTGAGCCACGGCGCGTGCCGTGGTGTACTTCACGGCCTCGACGGTGAGGAGGTTGGCCGGGCAGGATCCGTTGCGGCCTCCCACCCGCGGCCGCTCGGCGAGGCTGGTGGAGGGCCCCGACTCCAGTCCGGCCTTGAGCGGCAGCCGTCCCCACTGCCTGCCGATCACGTCGCCCGGCGCGAGCCCCAGGCCGGGGCAGGCGCGGTTGAACTCCGCGAGGAGCACCTCGGCCCCGCGGTCGAGCGCCGGACCGGGATCGGTGCTCGGGTCCGCCATGCCGTACCAGGTGCCGAGCAGTGTGGTGTGCTCCTGCGGCGACAGGAAGAGGAACCGGCCCCCCGATCCTCCAGGGTCCGCTTCGGAAGCGGCGCTCGAGCGAAGGCCCACCGCGACCTCGGAGATCCGGCGCCCGATCACCAGGTTGAGCGCCAGCGCATGGCGCGGGTCGCCGCCCGGGAGGTTCGCCCTCCGGCCGGCGCGGCCGGAAAGCTCCTCGGTCCACGGTCCCGCGGCGATCACCACCTGACGGCCGCGCACCTCGTGCCTCGCGCCAGACAGTCGGTCCAGGATGCGCACCGACCGCACGGCTCCGTGCCGGATCTCGAAGTCTTCGGCCTCGGCGTGGTTGGCCACCCTGGCCCCGGCCGACGCGGCCGAGACGACGAACGCGAGCGTGAGTCGCTCGGGCCGCGTCATCCGCGCGTCGTACCACAGGGCGCCGCCGTTGAACGTTGCCGTGTTCAGCGCGGGGAAGAGCCGCTGGCATTCGGGCCGCGAGACGATCCGCCCGGCCGCGATGCGGCGGCTGGGATCGAGGTGGCGGTTGCGGGCCGGGGAGAGGGCGTGGGTGAGCGCGAGCGCGGCGCCGAAGGCGGCCTTGCCGGGCACTCCGGGCGCGCCGGTCGGCACCAGGACCCCGAGCGGCTCGACCAGTCCGGGCGCCACCCGGAGCAGCGCGGAGCGCTCGCGGATCGATTCGCGCATCCTGGCGAAATCGGCACGGGCCAGGTAGCGGATGCCACCGTGCACGATGCGGAGGCTGTTGGCGGAGGTCGCGGCGCCGAAATCATCTCGCTCCACGAGGGCCACCTTGAGGCCCCGAAGCGCCGCATCCCACGCGATGCAGGCGCCCTGAATGCCGCCCCCGATGACCAGAACGTCGTGCTCTACGCCGGCAAGCTCGTTCAGGTCCCGCCGCATGAGCCCGGTCGCCGCGCCCGGCCCCGCTCAGTCATGCCCTGAGCTTGCCGGATGGGTCCGGTCGCGAACACGGTAGGCCCTCCGGTGCGGGGCGCGCAGATGTACGATGATCTCGCCCACCAGCCCGAGGCCCAGGAGCTGCACCCCGAGCGCCAGCAGGAGTACCGCCAGCAGCAGCAGTGGCCGGTTGGCGATGCCCTGGCCTTCGATCCGGTTGACCACGAGCACCAGCGAGGTGATCGCGCCGGCGAGGAAGAATCCCGAGCCGACCAGTCCGAAGAAGCGGAGCGGCTTCTCGGTGAACTTCGCGAGGAAGAAGAACGCGGCGACGTCGAGCAGGCGGCGAACGTAGACGCCGGGCCCGTAGAGCCTGGTCCGGGCGTTGCTCGGGTGCTGCGGCACGGCCACCTCCGTCACCCGATACCCCTCGCGCAGGGCCAGGGCGGGAATGAACCGGTGGAGGTCGCCATAGAGCGGCAGCCCCTCGGCCACGGTCCGGCGAATAACCCGGACGCCGCATGCGATATCGTGGAACGGACGGTCGGTGACGCCGGCGATCATCCGATTGAACGCCATCGTCTGCAACCGGTTGAGCCAGCTGTCGATCCGTGGCGACCTGCTGGCCACGACCATGTCGGTGTCATCGCTCAGCGCCTCCAGCAGCGTGCCGATGCCCTCGGGCTTGACCTGGAAATACGCCGGCAGCGTCAGGATCACGTCTCCGCGGCTCCGCTCGATGCCCAGTCGCAGCGCCGCGGTCTCGCCGAAGGCGCGGGCGAAGCGGAGGAACCGCACGTTGTCCCGCTCCAGGCTCAAGGCCGACAGCTCGGGCGGCGGTGTGAAGCCGCCGTCGAACACGAAGACGAACTCGTGCTCCTCACCCCGCGAGTCGAGCGCGGCCGAAAAGGTCCGGTAGAGGGTCACGAGGTCGTCGGCCCGCTCGACCACCGGGACGACCACGGAGATGAACCTCGCGTCGGCGGTGCTCCGGGTGGGAGCCTTCCCCAGGGACGGTTCCATCAACGCACCATGTCCCATGTCAACGAACCTCCCAGGCGGTCGGAATCTCGTTCGCGCTTTCGCGCTCGCTGTTCAACGCCACTTCGGCTACCAGCCCGAGCATCAGGAGGTAGAACGCGGCGCCCGCGCACAGCAGCGCGGCGCCGGGAAAGACCAGTGCCTGGGCCTTGGACGGGACGAACCGCGCCGCCGCCACGGCGGCCATCGCCGCGAAGAGCAGCGCCCCGGCCACCATGGGGGCCGCGAGCGTGCCGAACCCGAGCAGCGGGCGCGAGCGAAAGGTGGTGATCATCTTCAGCGTGAGAAGGTCCACCAGGACCTTCGCCGTCCGGGAGATGCCGTACTTGCTTTCTCCGAACCGCCGGGCGTGGTGCCGCACGGGCATCTCGGTGATACGGGCGCCCACGCTCGCGCTGAGCGCGGGGATGAAGCGGTGCTGCTCCGCGTAGAGCGAGATGCGGTCCAGCAGGTCGCGCCGATAGGCCTTGAGGGAGCAGCCGTTGTCGGTGATCTGTACGCCCGTCAGGCGCCGGATGATCCGGTTGGCCACCCAGGAGGGCACCTTCCGGAGCAGGAATTTGTCCTGCCGCTGTTGCCGCCACCCGCATACCAGGTCATAACCCTCGTCGAGCTTGGCCAGGAGGGCCGGGATGTCGCGCGGATCGTTCTGGAGGTCGCCGTCGAGGGACACGACCACGCGCCCGCGCGCATGATCGAATCCGGCCATCATCGCGGCCGTCTGCCCCACGTTCCGCCCGAGCCCGAGCCCCTGTACCCGCGGGTCCCGCGCGGACGCGGCGGCGACCCGGCCCCAGGTGTCGTCGCGGCTCCCGTCGTCCACCAGAATCACCTCGAAGCTTCCGGGATAGCCCACGAGCGCCTCGAGGATCCACTCGACGAGGGGATCCACGTTTTGCGACTCGTTGTACAGCGGAGCGACCACCGACAGATCGAGCCGGTCGGTAGCCGGCCCCTCCGAAGGGATGGACGGCATGAACCGCAGACTTTCGGTTGTTGGAACTCGGTTGCAAGATATTGACTTGCCGGGCCCCTTACCAGCAATCCGCGTTCCGTCGAAACGCGCCCGGCCGACCTCGTCCAAAGGGCTGCACCTCAACGGGTTGTCCTTGAAGGACACACCCGGCCAGGAAGGTCGAGGGTGGCGGATCGCACGAATGTAGCCAGGGAACGACAGCGACGAGCGGAAACCGGCCGGCGGGCTGAGCTCACCAGCCTCCGCGGCGGAGGAAGATGACCGGGATCGTCTGCAGCATGATGCGGAGGTCCTCACCCAGGCTCCGGCGGCGGATGTACTCCAGATCGTAGCGCACCTTGGTCCGCACGTCGTCCAGCGAGCGGTCGTAGTGATGGTTGATCTGCGCCAGCCCCGTGATCCCCGGCCTGGTGCGCTGGCGCAGGGGGTACTCCGCGATGTGCCCCCGCAGCTCGGCGAAGATCGTGGGCCGCTCGGGCCGGGGGCCCACGATGTTCATCTCGCCCCGCATCACGTTGAGGAGCTGCGGGATCTCGTCGAGCCGGTACTGGCGCAGGAAGCGGCCCACCGGGGTGATGCGGGGATCGTTCTGGGTGGCCCACACGGCGCCGGTGCCGTTCTCCGCATCCTGCCGCATCGTGCGAAACTTGTAGATCGTGAACGGCCGGCCCCCGAGGTCGCGAGTGCGCCGGCGGTTGCCGGACTCGGCCCCGGGGGCGCGCCGGTCGAGTCCGATACGCTCCTGCATGTAGAGCACCGACCCGCGAGAGGTCAGCCTGATCGCCACCGCGATCAGGAGCAGCAGCGGCAGCGCGACGAATAGCGCGAGGCCCGCTATGATCACGTTCAGCGCGCGATGAGCCGCCACATCCGCCTCATTCCCGACGAGTGCCCGGTCGATGACGGCCTGCGCACCCGAGACGCGCACGCGCGCGGGGCCCGGCGACATCGACCCCGTCAACAACTCATGCGATGGCTGTCGGCGAGGCCCGGAGGTGGCTATGCCCATGCGATTCGTCCTTGATGCACCCGGTACGGCCGACCGCGTTTACGGCAGGATGACGGGCGCGCTCTGTCACTGTAACAGGGGAGGGTCGGCCTCACCTGTGACCTGTCTCACTCCACCCGTCTCAGCCGCGCCCCCGTTTGGCCGACCCTCTTATCGGTCGGAGAATCGGATCGGTCAACTCGCCGAGACCGAACCTCGCGAGCAGGCGGCTGAAGCGGGAGCGCTCGATGCGCAACTCGGCGGACGGCCGGGGCGTCTGGTCGCTGTTGGCGCTCTCATGGGAATCGGAGAGCACGGGAACGTGCGGGAGTGATTGCTGAGCCATGCTGAGCCATTCGTCCAGAGTTGGGAATGTTCGGCGGCATTGCTCGAGCACACGATTCAATTTTGACGCCGCGACGCCCATCGCGGAGTCCCAGTTCAACTCCCGTCGAGATCTGGATATCTAAGCCACTATGATATACAATGTTACCATCTCATGCCAGAGCCCTGTCGCGACCGGCGGCTAGGTGGCGTCCGTTGCTCGGGGACCACAAGGTGGATGCGTCCTTCCACCACAGCATCCGGGGCACCCGTCCGTGGCACGCCGACATCCAAACTGTGGCGCCGCTCCCGCGATTCTCGGTCCGGCAGCCACCACCATCGCTAGCAAGTCGAAATCGGACAAGTCTTTGCTGAATACCGACCGCCCCGCACGACTCCTGCTGTCAAAAGCGGGAGCGACCATCCCGCCGCCCCTCCACCCCGGCTTTCCACATGGCGAACCGAGATAAGGCCCCCAACGCGCCACTGGTGTTGATCGCGAACGATCAGGAGTGGTCCGCGCGATCGTTGGAGAGCATCCTGGGTCCCAACGGTTACTCGGTGGTCAGGGCGTACACCGGCCAGCAGGCACTGGAGCGCGCGAGAACCTCGCAGCCCGACCTGATCATCCTCGACGCGCAAATGCCCGACATGCACGGGTTCGAAGTCTGCCGGACCCTGAGGAGCGATCCCCGCTTCAGTGCCACGACGCCGATCGTGATCACCACCTCCGGTCCGTCCGGCCGCACGCAGCGGCTCGAGGCATACCGCGCCGGCGCTTGGGAATTTCTCGGCCAGCCCCTCGACGGCGAAGCGCTGCTCCTCAGACTCAACACATTCCTGCAATCCAAGCGGGAAGTGGACAGCCTCCGCGAGGAGAATCTCCTCGATCCCGGTACTGGGCTCTACAACATGCGGGGGCTCTCCCGACGGGCGCGCGAGATCGGTGCGGAGGCATTCCGGCGGCGTGATCCGATCGCCTGCGTGGTATTCTCACCCGATGCCGAGGAGATAGACGCCGAGGCACGCGAAGACGAAGAGGCGCACCGGATGTCCGACCAGGTGGCGCTGTTGTTCCGGCAGGCGGGGCGGGCCTCGGACGCGATCGGACGGCTGGGGCAACTGGAGTACGGCGTGATCGCGCCGGCGACCGGCCCGGATGCCGCGGTTCGGATGGTGCGCCGGCTCGGCGGCGCCATCGAATCGTCGCCCATACCGGTGCGAGGCGGTGAGAAGACGCTCCGCCTTCGCGCCGGGTACTGCGCCGTACCGGATTTCGCCGAATCCTCGGTCGATGCCGTCGAGCTCCTGCTCCGCGCCACTACGGCTCTGCGCGATCTCAAGCGGGAAGGTCAGGCGGGAGAGCGAATCCGCGCGTTCGAGCAGGTCCCCACGAAGTTCGCCAACTAGAAAGTCCCGGGTGTAGGGAACTCACCGCGATGGAATGCTGCGGGCCGCACGCGCCCTGTGGCGTCACTCCCGCAAAATGCTTGACAGCACCCCCGATCTGTGGTATAGAAGACACTCCCTTGCAGCAGCGGGTCAGCAGTCAGATTTCCGCATCGGTAAGCAGGCGGCCGCTCTTCCATCGGGGGAGTGGCCGAAGCATGTCCATCTCACCTGAGGAGTGCAGGATGGCCAACCCGTTGGCTCAGCCGGAGCGCGGCAGTCCGACGTCCTCGGACGTGCCGCGCGATCCTCTTTCCATTCCCAGCGAGATCAAGGCGAGCATACGCGTGCTCGTCGTCGACGACGAGCGGACGCTGCGGGAGAGCTGCGCCAGCGTGCTCCAGATGGACGGGTACAACGTGACTCTGGTGGGGCGGGGCGAGGAGGCGTTGGAGACGGTCAAGCGGCGGAAGTTCGACATCATCCTGGTAGACCTGTACATGTCTCAGATCTCCGGCCTGGAAATTCTCCAGGGCGCGCTGAGCGCCTACAAGGATACCATCGTGGTGGTGATGACCGGGAACCCGAGCGTCACCAGCAGCATCGAGGCGCTGCGCGCGGGAGCCTGGGACTACCTTCCGAAGCCGTTCTCGGCCACCCACCTGCAGGTGCTGATCGGCCGTGCCTCACACGCGGTCATGATGTCCCGCGAAGCCCACGACCTCCGCGTCCAGCTCATGAGGCAGCATGGACACAGTGAAAAGATCGCGCTCATCGGGATCTCGCCGTTGTTCCGGAAGGCCGTGGAGCTCGCGCGCAAGGTGGCGGCGACCGACGCGTCGGTGTTCATCAGTGGTGAGAGCGGCACCGGCAAGGAAGTCATCGCGCAGTTCATCCACCAGAACAGCCGCCGCGCCAGCCGCCCGCTGGTGCCGATCAACTGTGCGGCGCTCCCCGAGCCTCTGCTCGAGAGCGAGATGTTCGGGCACCGCAAGGGCGCGTTCACCGGCGCGGACCGCGACAAGCCGGGTCTGCTCGAGACCGCCAACGGCGGCACCCTCTTCCTCGACGAGCTCACCGAGATGACCATGCCGCTCCAGGCCAAGTTGCTCCGCGTCATCCAGGATGGCGTGGTGCGGCGGGTGGGGAGCGAGCAGCAGGATGCCGTGGTGGACGTGCGCTTCGTGTCCGCCACCAATCGGGAGCCCCAGGAGGCGGTGGACCAGGGCGTCCTCCGGGGAGACCTCTTCTACCGCCTGCGCGTGGTGCCGATCAAGCTCCCGCCGCTGCGGAAGCGTCCGGAGGACATTCCGCTCCTGGCGAACCACTTTCTCACCTACTATTGGCAGCGCCACCGGCAGATGGGCGACCGCGCCCCACGGCTCAGCGAGGCCAGCATCGGCTTCTTGCGCTCGAGACCGTGGCGCGGCAACGTGCGGGAGCTGCAGAACGTGATCGAGCACGTCGCCGTGCTGGCCGAGCCCGATCAGGTGATCCAGCCCAACGATATTCCGGTCTACGACGACGGAGCCGAGTGGCCGGCGGAGACCGCGGTATCGCCGGCGGTGATGGACGAGGCGTATCACCCGGCCAAGGACCGGGTGGTGGCGCAGTTCGAGAAGGAGTACCTGACCCGGCTCGTCAGCCGGGCGGGGGGCAACATGTCGAAGGCGGCGCGGCTGGCGAGCATCGACCGGACCACGCTGTATCGGCTGATGGACAAGCATGAATTCCACCGCGACGAGGCCGCCGGACCGGCTGAGTGACCCCTGACACCGCGACCTCCAGCCCGATGAGCGGCGAGCGCCGACGGGTCGCGGCGGGTGCTCCTCCGCCCAGACTCTGGGATCCGGATGGCCCTCAGCCGGCGGCCATCGGCCCCGCCTTGTGGGAATCGCTCCACGAGGCGGTGCTGGCGACGCAGGTCGCCTGGGAGCGCGCGATCGAGCACGCGTCCGGCGCGGACGAGGTGACCAGCCAGCTGGCCCAGCTCTCCACCGCCGTCCGCCAGCACCTCCTCGGGCCCACGGCCGAGCCCGTCGAGGTGCCCAAGACGGCGCTCGCGAGGCGGCTTCTCGGTCTGGTGCGCGGCGCCTTCCTCCAGCGGGCGGAGTCCCTTCCGTCGCCCCCCGACTCGGGGCAGCTCCTCCGATTGCTGGCCGCCATCGAGGAAGTGGGCCAGCGGCTCGAAGCCGACTGGTCGCAGCATTTCACCGACCGGCTCTCCTCGCCCGACGGCCTGGAGCTGGTGGTCGAAGTGGCGCACGATCTTCGGTCGCCGCTCACCTCCATCCTCTTCCTCGCCGAGACCCTGCAGCGGGGGCGCAGCGGGGCGGTCAATTCGGTTCAGGAGCGGCAGCTCGGCCTCATCTACAGCGCCGCCTTCGGCCTCAGCTCCGTGGCCAGCGACGTGATCGAGCTGGCTCGCGGAGGCGACCGCCTGGTCGATCTCGATCCGATTCCGTTTTCGGTCACCGACATCTTCGAATCGGTGCGCGACATCGTTCAGCCGATCGCGGAGGAGAAGAACCTGAGCGTGCAGCTCGTCGTGCCCGAGGCGGACTTCCGGATCGGCCACCCGGTGGCGCTGAGCCGCGTCCTGCTCAATCTCACTACCAACGCGCTCAAGTTCACCGCGGAAGGCTTCGTGGAGGTCGTCGCCCGCCAGACCGGGGCCCGGCGCATCGAGTTTTCCGTCCGCGACACGGGACGCGGCATCCCGCCCCAGTCCATGGCGACGCTGTTCGAGCCGTTCCGCCGCCGGCAGAAGCCGGGCGAGTACGCCTTCTCGGGCTCCGGGCTGGGCCTCTCCATCTGCCGCAAGCTCGTCGAGGCGATGGGCTCCAGCCTCCAGGTCGAGACCGGGCAGGGGACCGGCACCCGCTTCTACTTCGAGCTGGACCTTCCGCTCGCCGGCGAGACGCCGATCGGCTAGCGCCCCTACCCACCAGGTACCACCCCCACTAAATTCTCGACGCTGGCCACTCCGAGAGGCGAGTGCTGTTGCGCGACCCGGCGACCCGGCCGGATGCCGCGCAGCCGACGCCCGGCACCGCAGCGTGGTGGCGACAGCGTGACCCCATGGCGGGTCTCAGCCCCCCAGCATCGCTCCACCGACCTGCCGACGACCGGGTCCGGCGAGGTGTCGCGAGCGATGGGAGGGGGCGCGAGATCCGGAACGAGAGAGACGTGAACCGACCCATCAGGCCCGCTCGGCATCTGAGCCAGCCCCCCGTGCACGCCCCGAACGCCGCCCTGCTCATCGACTTCGACAACGTCACCCTGGGTATCCAGAAGGACCTGACCAAGGAGCTGCGCACGCTCCTCAACAGCGACATCATCAAGGGCAAGGTCGCGGTCCAGCGGGCCTATGCCGACTGGCGGCGCTACCCGCAGTACATCGTCTCCCTCTCCGAATCGTCGATCGACCTCATCTTCGCGCCGGCCTTCGGCTCCACCAAGAAGAACGCCACCGACATCCGTCTCGCCATCGATGCCATCGAGCTGGTCTTCACCCGGCCCGAGATCGGGACCTTCATCCTGCTCTCCGGCGACAGCGACTTCTCGACGATGGTGATCAAGCTGAAGGAGTACGGGAAGTACGTCATCGGGGTGGGGATTCGGGAGTCGGCGAGCGACCTCCTCATCCAGAATTGCGACGAGTACTACTCGTACAACGACCTCGCCGGTCTCACCAAGGAAGTGGACCCGCCGTCCATCCAGCGCGATCCGTGGGAGCTGGCTGGCCAGGCCGTGGCGCAGATGGCCCGCAACGGGGACGTCATGCGGTCCGACCGCCTGAAGCAGGTGATGCAGCAGATCGACCCGAACTTCGACGAGCGCAACGCGGGCTTCAACCGGTTCAGCAAGTTCGTGCTCGAGGCCGGCCAGCGCGGCGTCGTCACGGTGACGAAGCTCGACAACGGACAGTTCGAGGTCTCGCCGGGAACGGTGGCCGCCGCGCCCGTCGCGGCCCTGCCCCCGGCTCCTCGCCCCCGCGACGGCGAGGCGCGCGAGAGCCGTGAGGGCCGCGAGAGCCGTGACGACGGAGGACGAGGGCGCCGAGGACGGCGTGGAGGCCGTGGGCGCGGCGAC
>JACDHV010000059.1 GCA_013820855.1 Gemmatimonadales bacterium
CGCTCCGGGCCAGGTGCTGCATCTGCGAGGCGATCTCGACCATCGTGGACGAGGTCTCCTCGGTGGAGCTCGACTGCATCTCCGCGCCCTTGGCCATCTGGGTCGAGGAGGCCGAGATCTCCTCGGCGGACATCGCCACCGTGCGGGAGGAGACGGCGATCTGGGTGGCGATTTCGCGGAGGTTCTTCACCATCTGCCGCATCGAGTGCTCCAGCCAGCCGATCTCGTCCCGCGACCGGCTCCGGATATCGGTCGTCAGATCGCCCTTGGAGACCTGCTCGGCCAGCACGCCGAGCTGGGTGAGCGGGTCGGCGATGAGGCGGGCGAGCCCCAGGGCCAGCAGCACGCCGAGGCCGATGGTGACCGCCATCAGAGCCATGATCATCGTCCGGGCGTCCTGGAAGATCTGCTCGGTGGTCACGATGTCGTTGCCCACGCCGTTGAGTCGGTCGAGTGCCCGGATCGATTGCAGGCCGAGGAGTGCCGTGAGCACCAGCACCGCCGCGAATCCCGTGAGAATCTTCCGGCGGATCGTCCAGTCCTTGATCGTCTGCTGCCAGGCGTTGGGCATCGTTTGGCGCGTCCTTGAGCAAGCTGAAGGGAGCTAGGCGTTCGGGAGCAGGACCTTGTCGAGATCGAGAAGCATGATGAGCCGGGAGTCCCAGCGCGCGACCCCGGTGAGATAATCGGTATCCGCGGTGACCACTTCCTCGGGCGGAGGCGCCACGCTCTCCGCGGGGACCTTCGTCACCTGCGACACCCGGTCCACCAGCAGGCCGAGCGCCCGGCCGCGTACTTCCACCACGACGATGCGGGACGCGGGCGTGACGACCGCCTCGGTGAGACCCAGGCGCGTCCTGATCTCCACCACCGCCAGGATGCGGCCCCTGAGGTTGGTCACCCCGCGGACGTGGGCCGGCACCTGGGGCACCCGGGTGATCCCGTTGACCCGGATCACCTCGCGAA
This sequence comes from Gemmatimonadales bacterium, assembly GCA_013820855.1. Taxonomy (GTDB): domain Bacteria; phylum Gemmatimonadota; class Gemmatimonadetes; order Gemmatimonadales; family GWC2-71-9; genus CAVVWJ01. The sequence goes on from JACDHV010000059.1 coordinate 967, forward strand.
CCTGGGTGACGGGGATCGCGAACTCCTCGCGGTCCAGCGCGAACGTCAGCAGGTGCAGCATCGGCGCCAGGGCGCCCGCGTCCGGCGATGCCGCCGGCAGCGCGTCAGCAAACCCCAGCAGAGGATCGACCACCCCGCGCTCTTCAGTTGGCATGAGACGCTCCGTCGAGAATGCGGACCACGTCGAGGATGCACGCCACCCGTCCGTCGCCGAGAATCGTGGTACCGGAGACCACGGCGGGCCGGCCCAAGGCGGGATCGAGCCCCTTCACCACGATGTCCTGGTGCCCGATGAGACGGTCCACCAGCAAGCCGCGCCGCTTGGCGCCCGCCGTCATCACGACGTAGAAGGGGCGCGGCGCCCCGGAGGGCTCCCGGGTCCCGAGGACGGCCCCAGCATCGGCCACGTGGATCAGGTCGCCGCGCCATTGAGTGACCCCCTGGTTGTTGATCTGCCGAATCGCCTCGGGCACGGCCCGGACGGTTTCCGCCACGTGCGACAGCGGCACCGCGTAGCGCTCGCGGTCCACCTCGACGATCAGCGACCGCACGATCGCGAGCGTGACGGGAAGACTCAGCGTGAATGCCGTGCCCTCGCCCCGCCGGCTCTGCACCTCGATGGTGCCGCCGAGCGCGTGAATCACGTTGGCCACGACGTCGAGCCCCATGCCCCGCCCGGAGAGCGTCGTCACCCGGTCCGCCGTCGAGAGGCCGGGAACGAAGACCAGCTCGTGCAGCTGCGCGGCGTCCGCAGCCCTGGTGTCCATGCCGAGCGCCTCGGCCTTCGCGCGGATCGCGTCCTCGTCGAGTCCGCGCCCGTCGTCGCTCACCCGGATCGCCACCCGGCCCGAGACGGCCGCCGCGTGAAGACGGAGCGTTCCCTCGGCCGGCTTGCCGGCCCCGACGCGCGCCTCCGGCAGCTCGAAACCGTGCGCCACCGCGTTGCTCAGCAGGTGCAGCAGCGGCTCGCCGAGCCGGTCGAGCACGGCCTTGTCGAGCGACGTGTCACCGCCCGACACCTCGAAGCGGACCTGCTTGCCCTCGGCGTGGGCCACGTCGCGCACCATTCTGGGAAAGCGGCCGAACACCGAGGAGACGGGGAGCAGCCGGGTCTCCATCAGGGTGGTCTCCAGACGGGTGAGCGTCTTCTGGAGCGACAGCACCGCCTGATCGAGGTCCCCGAGCTCCTCGCCGGCGCCCAGCCGGCGCACCAGCCGCCGGTAGACGTCCACAAGACTCGAGTGCTGGATGAGCCCCTCGCCCAGGACCTCGAGCAGGGCGTCGAGGCGGCGGAAGTCGATGCGCACCACGTTGCTCGCGGTGCCGCCCCCGCCGGGGAGCGCCCGGCTCCGCCGCTCGGCCCGGCGGCGGTCGCTGTCCGCCGCGGCCGCACCCGGCGCGACGCCGAGGAATTGCCGGACCCGCTCGACGTAGTCTGTCGCGGGGCGGCCGTCAGTCTCCGGGGATGCGGTGCCGACGAGATCCACCAGGAGGCCGCCTCCCGCCACCAGCAGCTCCGCGGCGGCATCACCCCGGCTCAGCGGGGCCCGCCCCAGGAAGCCGCAGGCGTCCTCGAGCGCGTGGGCGACATCGCGCATCGGTGCCAGTCCCATCATGGCGGAGTTGCCCTTGATGGTGTGGAGGCGGCCCTTCACGAAGGTGAGGAGGTCGTCGCCCGGCTCGCCCTCGCGCCAGCGGCGCTCCAGCTCCACGAACGCGTCACCCACCTGTTCGGCCAGCGGCAGGCACTCGACGATGTAGTCCTGGAGCAGATCCCCGAAGGGGCTCTCCCCGGCGCTCATGCCGCGCCCCGGCTCCGCTTCCGCTCTCGGGCGCGCCTGACCAGCTTTTGGATGTCCGACGGCTGGAACGGCTTCCGCAGGTAGTCCCAGGCGCCCACCGCGCGGCCCCGGGCCTCGTCGTCCTCGGTGCTCTCGGTGGTCACCAGCGCGATCGGCACGTGGGGATGGAGCCGCTCGGCCTGCCGCCTGGCCAGTACCTCGAGCCCGTTCATCTCCGGCATGTTGAGGTCGAGAAGCACGAGGGTGAGATCGGGATGGGCGGCCAACATCCCGTAGCCGTCGCGGCCATTGAGGGCGTAGTGCACCGTGGCCCCGGCCAGGTCGCCCTGCGAGAAGATCAGCCGGTACATCTGGTGCAGCAGCTTGGAATCGTCGATGACGAGGAATGACTCGGGCATGAACTCACCCCTGCGGTGATGCGATGACCTGCTGGGCGACGCTTCGCAGCTCCTGTGGCGACCGCGGCTGGCTTACGAGTGCGGCAACGCCGCCCCTAGTGCAAAATGGGGACCTGCCTCCGGCAGGACGGGCAAGTGCTTCCAGAACAACGAGGTGGGTCGATGCGTCGAGGCCGGCGGCGTGTCGCGCGCCACGTCTTGTCCAACGATTTGGTGGCTTTGCAACGGAGGCGGGTTGCGCGCGAAGGGCCGGGTCGCCTCCTCGGCTACCCGGCCCTCCGTCAGTCCTGGGGTGGAGCCCGATCAGTCCTCCGGGCCGCCCGTGCCTCCCATCGGCTTGGCGTCGGGGCGCAGCCCGCGGACCGCCCGCTCGGCCGAATCAAGCGACTCGCTGACGCGAAGCCTCGCGTCGTCCCAGTTGTCGGCGGTGGCGTTACCGAGGCGCTCCACGTACTGGTCCACCGCGCGCCGGGCTCCGCGCGCCTTGGCCACGGCGCCCTGGCGAGCCTCGCCGGCTTCCGCCTTGGTGTCGCGCTCGAGCTCGGCGAGCTCCTCGTCCATGCGGTCGAGCCGCTCGCGGACGTCGCGCCGGAAGTCGTCGCGCCGCTCGTACGAGTAGGCGCCGGCATCGTCCACGGCGTCCTCGGTGGCGTCCCCGACCTCCTCGACGCCTTCGCGCACATCCTGGCCGGCCTCTTCGGCGGCGTTGTCGATGCGGCTTTCGGTGTCCCGGCCGTCACGGTCATTGCAGGCGGTGGTGAGCGTGAACAGCAGGGCTGCTACTGCGCAGGCCGTCGCTCTCATATCGGCTCCTCTCCAGTGTGGTCCGGCGTGTTCGCCCGTCTTCCCATCGTGAGCTGCTTCCTTCCGGTCGCCGATGATAGCAAAATCGGGCGGCCGGCAGGGTGACAAGGCTCACCCATGCGCCGGCGCGGCAGCCGCACCCGCCAGTGGTTACCTGGATCACCGTACGGCCATCCTGGCGATCACCGAGCGGGCGGTCATATCTTCGAGCCACGCTGGTGACCATCGGAACGAGAGGAGCGAGCCATAGACGGATGGCGGGGGGAGCTGCGCAGGCTTGCGGCATCGGTGGACTCGCGCCTCCGGCGTGGGGTGGATGCGCTGGAGCGTGTGGTGGACCGCGACCCCTACTACATCGCGGCCTATCGCGGCTATGGCCGGCCGGGCCGCGTGCTGGTGCTCGCCCGCGTGCTTCAGGACGAAGGTCCGGCGCGCCCGGATCCCGGCCACAGTAAGGCGCGCAACCTGCTGGCCATGCTGAAGCGCCTCGAGAGCGATCCGCTACCCTTCGCCAGGGTGCGCGCGCGGCTGCCGGCCGGGGAGCGTGAGCTCGTCGCCGACGACGAGGGGTTCGTTCGCGATTGGCTCGAGACCGACGCCGGCGTCTCCGAGGGGTGGGGGGCGGTGCGGCTGGAGCTCCCGCATTCCGGCGACGAGCCTGCGCCAGTCACTTCGGCCCCCGTGCTCATCCCGGCCGCTTCCGCCTCCTACGGCGTCATCAGCGACATGGACGACACCGTCCTGCAGTCCGAGGTCACGAGCTTCATCCGCGCCGCCGCCATCGTGCTTCTGGAGAACGCCCGCACCCGGCTGCCGTTCGCCGGAGTGGCCGCGTTCTACCGGGCGCTGGCCGAGGGAGCGCCGGGCGGGGAACGCAACCCGATCTTCTACGTGTCGAGCAGCCCGTGGAACCTGTATGACGTCATCGCCGATTTCCTCGAGGCGGAAGCCATCCCGGCGGGTCCCCTGCTGCTGCGCGACTGGGATTTCGGGCCCGGGCTCTTCCGCCATGCCGGGCACAAGACGCGGCTGATTCGCGAGATTCTGGACACCTACTCCACGCTCCCCTTCATCCTGGTCGGCGACAGCGCGCAGGAAGATCCCGAGATCTACGCCGAGATCGTCGCGGCGCACCCCCGCCGCATCCTCGCGGTGTACATCCGGAACGTGGCGCCGCACCCGGAGCGCTCGGCGGCGGTCAGGCGATTGACCGAGCGCGTCGTCGCGGCGGGCTCCACCCTGGTGCTGGCCGACGACACCCTCACCATCGCGTCTCACGCGGCGGCCCACGGCTGGATCCGGGAGGCGGCGCTGCCGGACATCCGAGGCGAGAAGCGCGCCGACGAAGGGGCCGGCGGGAAGAAGGACGCCCCGGGCGTCGGCGGAACGGCACCCACGGCCACCGTCGTCGTGGACGAGGACATGGGCGCGGCGGACCTGGAATAGAATGCGCCGGCTCATCGGCTCGATCCTGGCGCCCGTCGCATTCATCGCGCTCTTCGCCCTGCCCATGCCCGGACTCTCGCCCGAGGCGCAGCGCCTCGCGGCGGTGCTTGCCGCGGTGGTCGTGCTCTGGGTGACGGAGGCGCTGCCGCTGCCGGTCACCGCGCTGCTCGGAGCCTCCGCGTGCGTGGTCCTGCAGGTGGCGCCGGCGAAGGAGGTCTTCGCGCCATTCGCCGACCCGCTGATGTTTCTCTTCATCGGCGCGTTCATCCTCGCGCGCGGCATCTTCCTGCACGGGCTCGACCGGCGGGTCGCCTACGCCGTGCTCTCGCTTCCCTGGGTGGGCGCGCGTCCCGCCCGTATCCTGCTCGCCTTCGGCGCCGTGACGGCGCTCCTCTCTGGGTGGATCTCCAACACCGCGGCGACCGCGATGATGTTCGGGATCGGCCTGTCCATCCTGGCGGCGCTCCGGGCACCGGGCACGGGGGCGGGGCTGGACCCCCGCTACGCGACCGGCCTCATGCTCATGACGTCCTTCGCCGCATCGATCGGCGGGCTGGCCACGCCGGTGGGAACGCCGCCCAACCTCATCGGCCTCGGGTTCATCCGGTCCCAGCTCGGCGTGGAGGTCCCATTCTTCCGCTGGATGCTGATCGGCGTTCCGGTGGTCGTGGTCCTGTTCCTCTTTCTGTCCGCGTACCTCCGAGCCGTCGCTCCGGCCGGGGTCCGCGAGCTGCCGGCGGGGGCGGACCTGATCCGCAGCGAGCGGGAGCGGCTGGGTCCCTGGACCCGGGGCCAGCGCTCGGTCGCACTCGCATTCGGCCTGACGGTCGTGCTGTGGATCACCCCTGGTGTCGTGGCGGTTTTCGCAGGCGAGGCGAGCCCGTTCTACCAAAGCCTCACCCGGCGGCTTCCCGAAGGCGTCGCCGCGCTGCTCGGTGCCGCGGCACTGTTCGTGCTGCCCGGCAAGGAGGGACGGGCGATCACCTGGGAGCAGGCCACGCAGATCGACTGGGGTGTGGTGCTGCTGTACGGCGGGGGGTTCGCGCTGGGGGTGCTATCCTTCCAGACCGGGCTGGCCGAGGCGATGGGCCGTGGGCTCACGGGTCTGCTCCCGGTCGAGGGTCGTCTCGGGCTGCTCGTCGCATCGGTCGTCTTCGCCGTCATTCTCTCGGAGACGACCTCCAATACCGCCTCGGCCAACATGGTGGTGCCGGTGGTCATCTCGATCGCGCGCGCTTCGGGCATGGATCCCCTGGAGCCCGCGCTCGGAGCGACGCTCGCGTCGAGCCTCGGATTCATGCTGCCGGTCTCGACCCCGTGCAACGCGATCGTCTACGGCTCGGGATTCATCCCGCTGGGGCGCATGATCCGGTGGGGACTGATGCTGGACCTGGCGGGCGTGGTAGTCATCGTTTGCCTGGTCAGGACTTTGTCGCACCTGATACGCTGACGGTCACAACTCCGGAGCGCGCTTGAGCCTCGATCTGCTGCTTACCATCGCCTCGTTCGGCATCGGTATCGTCGTCGGGCTCACCGGCATGGGCGGGGGCGCGCTCATGACCCCGGTCCTGGTGCTCTTCTTCAACGTGCCGCCGCTGACGGCGGTGTCCTCCGACCTGGTGGCCAGCGCGGTGATGAAGCCGGTCGGCTCGGTCGTTCACCTCCGGCGAGGCACGGTCAACCTCAGCCTGGTGAAGTGGCTGTGCGTCGGCTCGGTCCCCGGCGCGTTCAGCGGTGTGCTGATCGCCCGTGCGCTCGGCCGGGGGCAGGAGGTGCAGGACTTCATTCGCATCGCGCTCGGCGTCGCCCTGCTCCTGGCGGCGATCGGCCTGACGGTCCGTGCCTACCTCCGCGTGGTCGAGCACGCCCGGCGGCGGGACGGCCGGGCCGCACCGCTCCCGCAGGGCCGCCCCTCCATGACCATCCGCGTGCTTCCCACCGTGGTGGTCGGGCTGATCGGCGGCATCGTGGTCGGAATAACCTCGGTGGGCTCGGGCTCGCTGATCATCATCGCGCTGATGGCGCTCTACCCGGCCCTCAAGGCCAGCGAGCTGGTCGGGACCGATCTGGTGCAGGCGGTTCCGCTGGTCGGGGCCGCGGCGCTGGGGCACATTCTCTTCGGCGACTTCAAGCTCGAGCTGACGACATCGCTGCTGCTGGGCTGTGTTCCCGGAGTCTGGGTGGGCGCGCATCTCTCGGCGCGCGCTCCCGGCGGCCTGGTCCGGCGGGCCCTCGCCTTCGTCCTCCTGGCCTCGGCCCTCAAGCTCCTCCACGTGTCCAACATCCACACCGGCATCATTCTCCTCCTCGTCGCGCTCATCGCGCCACTGCTCTGGATGCTGGTCCGCCGGCGGCACGGCTTCCCTGCCTGGAGGCCGAGCGCCGCGCGCTCGAAGAGCCCCACGTGAGGCCGGACCTTCGCTGCCGCGAATCACCATGACTGGTCCCGACCCACCCGAGCACGCCGTCCTCGAAGACAGACTCTTCCACGTCCTGCTCGTCGCCGTCTCGCTGGCGTTCCTTTGGATTCTCTGGCCCTTCTACGGCGCGGTGCTGTGGGGGATCATCATCGCCATCGTGTTCGCCCCGCTCTACCGGCGGCTGTTGCGGTCCATGCGGCAACGGCGCACGCTCGCATCCCTCGCCACCGTCGCGATCATCCTGCTGATCGTGATCCTGCCGCTGACGCTGGTCACCGCATCGCTGGTGCAGGAGGGAACCAGCCTCTACCAGAGGATCGAGTCCGGAGAGGTGAACCTCGGCCGATACTTCCAGCAGGTGGCCGAGGCTCTGCCCGCCTGGGTGACCAACCTGCTGGCCCGCTTCGGACTGGCCGATTTCGGCGCGCTGCAGGAGCGGCTGTCCGCTATTCTGACGCGGAGCGCCCAGTTCCTCGCGGCGCAGGCGCTGAACATCGGCCAGAACACGTTGAACTTCGTCCTCAAGCTGTTCATCATGCTGTACCTGCTGTTCTTCCTCCTGCGGGACGGGGCCGAGCTTTCCCGGCGGCTGAAGAACGCCATTCCGCTGCGCGCCGAGCTGCAGCGGAGCCTTTCCCAGCGGTTTGCGGTCGTCATCCGTGCCACGATCAAGGGCAACCTGGTGGTGGCCGTGGTGCAGGGAGCCCTGGGCGGACTGATTCTCTGGCTGCTGGGCATCCAGCCGGCGGTCCTCTGGGCGGTCCTGATGGGCGTGCTGTCCCTGTTGCCGGCGGTTGGAACCGCCCTGGTATGGGTGCCGATCGCGGTTTACCTGCTGGTCACCGGCGCGACCTGGCAGGGCGTGGTGCTGACCCTGTACGGGGCGCTGGTGATCGGATCGGTGGACAACATCCTGCGTCCGATCCTGGTGGGGAAAGACACCAAGATGCCGGATTACGTCGTGCTCATCTCCACGCTGGGCGGGCTGTCCATCTTCGGCTTCAACGGCTTCGTCCTCGGCCCGATGATCGCGGCGATGTTCATAACCGTCTGGGATATTTTCTCCGCCTCTCGGGCGGAGGCCCCGCCGGCCATCCTGTAGAGCGGAACCCCACCGCCCGACACATCCTCTCATGGGCGCGGCCTACTCCGCCTCCACCGGCGTGTGCTCCACGCGGTGGATCGTCGCGTCGGGTCGCTCCCCGAGATGCTCCAGGGGCATCCGCAGCGCCCAGAGGCCGCGATTGACGCCCGATGCGTTTCTCCGGCCCCGGCCATCAGCGGCGAGCAGCGATCCTCCACAGCTGGCCATTCTTCTCATCAGTCACCACGTACAGCGCCCCGTCGGGGCCCTGCCGCACGTCACGCACGCGCTGCTTCCGGTCGGTGAGAAGGTGCTCCTCGCCGGTGACGCGCTCGCCGTCCAGCGTCAGACGCACCAGCATTCGGTCCTTGAGGCTGCCGATGAAGAGATTGTCGCGCCACTCGGGAAACGCGTCGCCGGTGTAGAACTGCGCGCCGGACGGAGCGATCACCGGATCCCAGTAGTACACCGGCTGCTCCATGCCCTCGCGGACCGTGGTCGCGTTGGGAATCGGTTGCCCCGAGTATTCCTCGCCGTACGCCTGGAGCGGCCAGCCGTAGTTCTTTCCCTTTTCGACCAGGTTGAGCTCGTCTCCGCCCTTGGGGCCGTGCTCGGCCTCCCAGAATCGGCCCTCCGGGTCGAAGGCCGCGGCCTGGACGTTCCGGTGCCCCAGCGTCCAGATCTCGGGGCGGGCGCCAGCCTGCCCGACGAAGGGGTTGTCGTCCGGGACCGAGCCGTCGGGCTGGATGCGCACGATCTTGCCCATATGGCTGTCGAGCTGCTGCGCCTGGGGTCGGATCGCCAGATCCGAGCGCTCGCCCAGGGTGATGTACAGCATGCCGTCCGGTCCGAACACGAGGCGGGAGCCGTAATGGTTGTCACCGTCATACACCGGCAGCGCCCGGAAGATCACCTTCACCTGGTCGAGGCGGCCGCGATCTTCCGACAGTGTGCCCCGCGCCACACTGGTGGCGTTGCCTCCCTGTCGCGGCTCCGAATAGCTCCAGAAGATCGTGCGGTCGCTCTCGAACGCCGGGCTCAGCGCCACGTCGAGCAGTCCACCCTGTCCGCGAGCGTCCACGGCCGGCACACCCCGGATCGGCTGGCCCAGCCGGCCCGCCGCCGAGACGACGCGCATGCGGCCGGGCTTCTCGGTGACGAGCAGATCGCCGCCCGGGAGCGGCTCCACCGCCCAGGGCCGCTCGAGACCCTTCGCGACCACCACGACGTCGAAGGCGGCGTCCGAGGTGATTCCACATGCCCGGGTCTGGCCCCGGAATGCGGGGCGCTGGTCGGGCGCTTCGGGTTGCCGGGTCTCCAGCGGCGGACAAGCGGCATCCGTGCCGCCGGCACCGTCGGCCGAGGCACGTGAGGGCATCTCGCCATCCGCGTTTCCGGGACGCGAGTTGCACGCCGCGGCCAGCCCCGCGAGGGCGAGTAGCGCGATGGATGATGCGATGGATGATGCGCGGTCGGGCATGATCCCTCTCATTGGCGTTGACAGGAGTTCGGTGGTGCCGTGCGCCCCACCCTGGGCAGTCTGCCAGAATCAGTTGGCGCGCCCTCGCGTGCGGTGACCACGGTCACCCGGCGCTCCAGGTGAACCGCGCCCTCCCGTCTGGTGCCCATCCGCATCGGCCGGCGTCCTGGTCCGCCCGGGAAATGAGGAGATCATCGTCCGCCGGATCGAGGTGCGCCGCCCCGGCGGCGGCGCTCCGCCGCCCGGCGCTTTCAGGGAGGAACGGGCATGGCCATGCTGGTCCACGATGTCATGAGCACGTCCCCGGTCACCGTATCGCCTGACACCTCCGTCGCCGATCTGCTGGCCGGGTTCGACCGCCACGATTTCAACGCCTTCCCGGTGGTGGATTCGCGGGGCCGTTTGGTGGGCGTGGTCTTCAAGCTCGACGTTCTGCGCGCTTTTCTGCCGGGCCAGGAGGCGACTCCGGGGGCGAATGGCGTCATCGCCGAAGAGCGGGTGGACGCCCTGATGACGACCGACGTCGCCTCGGTCGGACCCGAGGACGATCTCGTCCTGGCGGGAGAGCTCATGGTCGGCGCGAGGCTGCAGAGTCTGCCCGTCATCGAGCGGCGGGATGCCGCTCCCGCGCTCGCGGGAGTCGCGAGTCGCGGGGACGTGCTGCGGGGGCTCAGGTACCGGCTGGCCGACTCCACCGGGTTGGGCGGGCCATAGACCTCGGGACGCCCTGGCGGCTCACTGAGCGAGATATCCGCCGTCCACGGCGTAGTAGGTTCCCGTGACGAAGCTGGATTCCTCGCCGCTCAGCCACACGACCAGCTCCGCCACCTCCTCCGCTCGGCCCAGACGGCCTATCGGGTGCAGGGCGACCAGGGCCGCCCGGGCTCGTTTACCCGCACGCCGTGTGGGGCATATTCCAGTGCCGCGGTGCGCGTGAGCCCTACGAGGCCGTGCTTGGCGCTCACGTACCCGGCGGCGGATTTGGTGCCCACCTGCCATCCCTCCACGCTGAGCTCCGCCACCGGGCTCAACTCGCCACCGATCCCGGCGTTGTTGCACGCGATGTGGAAGCCGCCAAACCGCTCCACCGCGGCTCGCACCTGGGTCTCGTGATCCTCGGGCAGAGCCGCATCGGCCCGGATGAAAACGACCCGGCGTCCGGCACGGCCCGACCGATCAGACGAACCGTTTCCTGGCCCCCACCTTCGGAGATATCCGAGGCGATCACCCGCGCGCCTCCGCGGTCGTAGGCCAGTGCCACCGCCCGCCGATGCCGGAGCCCGCGCCGCTGACTAGTGCCGTCTTTTTATGGAGACGCATGTCGCTCACTCCTGATGACATTCCAACCGACAACTCGCTCTGTTCTCCCGGCGTTCCATCGCGCAAACCCTTCCGCCATCTCCGCGCAACTATAGGAGCACTCTTGGGAATGAGACCAGACCCATAACCAGGATGACCGCCTGCTCAGCCGCGGCCTCCGGCCGAAGGCGGCCGAGCATCAAAGTTGTTGTTGCTTGCACGCCGCGATCCAAAGGATCGGGTACGACTTCCCCGCTGAATCCGGCCAGTTTTTTAGGGTCCATCTTTTGCAGTGTACCGCGCCACTCCCTCCGTTACACCTGCAATAACAGCTCAGGAGTCGACGTGGCAACCGAGGCCCAGCCCCCAGCCCTGATTCTCGTCGTGGATGACGAAGACGCCGTAAACCGGCTGGTAAGCCGCTACCTCACGCACCTCGGCTACCGCGTGCTGGAGGCATGCTCGGGGGCGGAGGCGCTCGCCATGGTACGCCGCCCCGGACCGCGCGTGGACCTGGTGTTGAGCGACGTCGTGATGCCGGGAATGGATGGGATCGCGCTCGCGGCTCGCCTGCTGGCCCGCTGCCCCGGACCGAGTGTGATCCTGATGACCGGGCAGCTGCCCGAAGAGGTCGAGCGCATGAACGTCAACGGCCAGATCGTCCCGGTGCTGCGCAAGCCGCTGAACCTGGATGAGCTGCAGAACCTGCTCCGGGTCACGCTGGAAGGGTTCTCCGACGCCGAGGCCGACCCGGTCCACCTGGCGGGTTAGCCTCCCCTGCCGGCTAGTCCACCAGATCCGGGTATTGGCGCCGCCCGCAGTCCCGGCAGAAGGTATGGCTGAATAGGGCGTCGGATCGCGCCGCGATGTACAACTCCAGCTGCCGCCACTCCCCATCGTCGTCTCGAATCCGCTTGCAGAAGCTGCAGATGGGAAGCAGCCCCTGCAGCACCTGAATCGCGCGCTCCTGGCGCACGATCTGATCGATCATCAGCGAGGTGACGGCCAGGATGATCACGTCAATCGTCGTGTCCAGAATCAGCAGGGTCCAGGAGGCCAGGAGCGGCCACTCGACGAAGAACGAGAGCCGGAGGATGGGCAGGAGCACCGCCACGGACACGCCCACGGCCCGCCCCTGACTGGCCGTGGCGAGAGCGACCGGGAAGAGGAACAGAATCGGGAACTGGATGAAGGGACCGGTGAGGTAGTCCACGGCCAGTATGACTACTACAAGGATCATCCAGTGTACCGGCCGGACCTTGGCCAGGGACTGGACGGACACGAACCTCTTTCCGAGCCGGGGGAGTCCGGGGGGCGTCATGGCAGCCGCGTGATCAGGATGGCCGCCCACTCGACCACCAGCCGAACCGGGGGGCGGCGGCCGAAGACGGCCGGACCGATCTCCTCGGAGTGGCGAAGATCGCCGAGAAAGCAGACCATGAGGGTGGACTCGTCATCGAGCGCCAGCGACCGGTTGTGGAAGTCCATGGTCCTTACCGATACCCACGTTCCGTCTACGACGAACGTCCTGGCGTGAAGTGTCGCCTGCTGGTCCTCGTGCACGCGCACCCCGGACCCGAGGAGTTCCGGACGCGAACATCTACGCCGCGGTCACGCCGCGGCGGTGAGTAGGCCACGAAGCTCTTGTCAGGGGCGAAAGTAGGCGTTGGTAATGTAGAGGCGTTCTCTCGCGCTTCGATATACCAAGGTATCGCTCGGCCGGCGTGCTGCCCAGGGTACGGCGGCCCGGCCGCCCGCCCAAGAGGATAACAGAGTCCGACGGATCCTCTCACTCCGCGGCGCACGCTCCCACGCCACCCATCACCCGCTGGCAGGTCTCACCCCCGCTCCGCCGACGCACCTTCAGCTCGGTCTGGCACGACGGCGCACCGTACCGGAGCTCGACCGGCCGGCTCATTCGTTCCTTCAAGGCGGTGAGGTCGGGCCGACCGGCAACCACTCCCTCGTGCCCCCGTCCCCCTGGCTCGATCGTCGCCGTACCGGTCTTCGAGATCCCCGGGAACACCTTCACCTGACCCCGCACCACCTGCCACTCGTCGGCGGAGACCGCGATGCGGGTCTGCTTCAGGTCGGGCTTGCCGAGCACGGCGAACACAGCCGAGAGGAACCCCATGGGGCGCACGGAGATGCCTCTGACCTGGTCGAAGACGAGCATATCGTCGTACTCCAGCAGCTTGAACCGGATGACGCGGTGGTCGTAGACCTGGAGCCTGGGCACGGAGAGCGTGTCTTCGTAGCTGAACTCGGAGGGCGCACCTGCCGAGTCGGGCCAGGAGATCGTTACGTCGAGCGCCGTCCTCGGCTCCGGCCCACTCACCACCCGCTCGACCACGCCGGGCCCGTAGTCCACCAGGGCGTCCTGGTGATGCTCGTAGCCCGCTCGCGCCGCCGCGGACATCTCGGCGTACGTCACCCCTGCCGTCTCGAGGTGAGCGGCGAACCAGTCGTCCTGGCTGACGAGGAGCTGCGTGCTGCCGGGGGCTTCTTGCTGCCGGCGCCGGACGAGCGCGAGCAGTGCCTCGGCCCCGAATCGCATTGACGTGGTCGTGCTGGTGAGGCTATAGGCACCGTGACCGCTCATCGCCCGAAGGATCTCTTCCCGGGAGACCCGGTACGGCTCGTCGCAGGGCGGTATCGCCGGCGCGGGAGAGCTCGGGCCGAACATGAGCGCCAGGAGCACGGGTGCCGGCGATACCGCCCAGAAGCGGATGAGGCGTCGGCGATGCGGCACGGGATCTCCTGGAAGCGGGTTGGGGCGGCCACGCGCCATCTACCTAATAAGGGGCCGTGACCCGCGCGTGATCCCTGCGGGAGCCCCCCGCTCCTAGAGCCGCTCGCGGCGCAGCAGCTGCGCGTTGACGGCCACGATGACGGTGCTCAGCGACATGAGCACGGCGCCGATCGCCGGGGAAAGAACGATGCCCTGGCCCGCGAGGACGCCCGCGGCGAGCGGGATCGCGACGATGTTGTAGCCCGCGGCCCACCAGAGGTTCTGCACCATCTTGCGATAGGTGGCCCGGCTCAGGGCGACGATGCGCGGCACGTCGCGCGGGTCGCTCCGGACCAGCACCACGTCGCCGGCCTCCACCGCGACGTCGGTCCCTGCGCCGATCGCAATGCCGACGTTCGCGGTGATGAGCGCAGGGGCATCGTTCACCCCATCCCCGACCATCGCCACCCGCTTGCCCTGGCGCTGGAGCTCCTGAACCTTCCGGACCTTGTCCTCGGGCAGCACCTGGGCGAAGACGGTATCGATGCCGAGCTCCCGGCCGACCGCCTCAGCCACCGGGCGCGCGTCGCCGGTCAGCATGATCACCTCGATGCCCTGGTCATGCAGCCGCCGAACCGCCTCGGCCGACTCCGGACGAATGGCGTCGGCCACGGCGAAGGCGGCCAAGGCCCGGCCTCGCTCGGCCAGGTAGACCACACCCTGGCCCCGGCCCGCCGCCTCCTCGGCGAAGGTCTGGAGCTCGGCGGGGACGGCGATGCCGTCGTGCTGGACCAGGTTGGGTCCGCCTACGGCCAGGCGCCGGCCGTCGAGGCTGGCCCGCACGCCGTAGCCGGGAACGGCCTCGAATTCACTGGCCCGCCCCACGGTCAGCCCTCGCTCGGCGGCGCTGGTCACGATCGCGCGGGCCACCGGGTGTTCGGCGTCCCGCTCCACGGCCGCGGCCAACCGCAGCGCCTCGTCGGGGTCGAGGCCGTCGGCGGTCCGTGACGCCACCACCCGGTGCTCGCCGAGCGTGAGGGTCCCCGTCTTGTCGAACACCACCGCATCGAGCTCGCGCGCCTCCTCGAGTCCGCGGCGGTCCCGCACCAGCAGACCGCTGCGCGCGCCAAGCGTCGTCGAGATCGCGATGACGAGCGGGACCGCGAGACCGAGCGCATGGGGGCAGGCAATGACCAGGACGGTGACGAGCCGCTCGACGGCGTACGCCGTCTCGGCCCCGGCGCCGAGCCACGCCACCAGGGTGATCGCCCCTGCGACGAGGGCAACGATCGTGAGCCAGAACGCGGCCCGGTCGGCGAGCGCCTGGGCGCGTGAGCGCGAGCTCTGCGCCTGCTCGACCAGCCGCATGATGCCGGCGAGTGTCGTCCGCTCCCCGGTTCCGGTGACGGCGACCCGAAGCGAGCCGGACTCGTTCACGGTGCCGGCGATCACCTTGTCTCCCGGGTCCTTCTCGACCGGCCGGGACTCGCCCGTGATCATCGACTCGTTGACGCTGCTGTGGCCCTCCCTCACCTCCCCGTCGGCCGGGACGCTCGCGCCCGGCCGAATGAGGACCAGGTCACCGT
>JACDHV010000060.1 GCA_013820855.1 Gemmatimonadales bacterium
GGCCAGCCCCGCGGCGAGCCGAGGCTGGTCCTTCAGCTCGTCGATGACGGTGAGGCCGGAGGCGGGGTCGTACTCGGCCACGAGGAGGCGGACGGAATTGGAGCCGACGTCGATCGCGGCGATCCGCTCGCGCTCGGCGACGCTGCCGGCGTCGCTCATGCGGTAGCTTTTGCCTCGCCCCGGTCCTCCGCGTGATGCTTGATGGATTTGCCCTCCACCAGGAAGACGACGTCCTCGCCGATGTTGGTGGCGAGATCGGCCACCCGCTCGAGGTTCCGGCTCACCAGGAAGAGCTCCATGCCCGCGCCGATCATGTGGGGGTCTTCCATCATGTGGGTGAGGAGGATGCGGAACACCGACCGGTGGAGCTGGTCCACCTTGTCGTCGCGGAGGCAGACCTCGCGGCCGGCGGCGGCGTCGCCCCGGATGAACGCCTCCAGCGCGTCCGACAGCATGTCGCGCGCGAGGCGTGCCATCTCGACGATCTCGGGCTCGGGCGCGATCGGCCGGCTCTGGTTCAGCCGCTCGGCCGACTGCGCGATGTTGACCGCGTGGTCGCCCACCCGCTCGAGATCGTTGGCGATCTTGAGCGCCGAGGTGAGCATCCTGAGGTCGCGGGCCATCGGCTGCTGGAGGGCCAGCAGGTGGATGCACTGCTCCTCGATCTCGACCTCCATGCTGTCGATGACCCGGTCGCCCCGGATCACGCGTTGCGCCTTCTCGCTGTCGCGCTCCAGCAGCGCCTCCACCGCCAGGCTCAGCGCCGCCTCCGCCTCGCCCGACATGGTGAGCAGGCGCACCTTGACGTGGCTCAGCTCGTCGTGGAAGTGACGGTGGACGTCGAGGCTCATCCGAACCTCCCGGTGATGTAGGCTTCGGTCCGCTCGTGCGCCGGGCTGGTGAAGATCCGCTCGGTGTCGTCGAACTCCACCAGCTCCCCCCGGTCGAAGAATCCGGTGAAGTCGGATACCCGGGCGGCCTGCTGCATGTTATGCGTGACGATCACGATGGTGTAGTCCCGCTTGAGCTCGAAGATCAGCTCCTCGACCCGCTGGGTGGCGATCGGATCGAGGGCCGAGCAGGGCTCGTCCATGAGGAGCAGCTCGGGCTGATTGCCCAGCGTTCGGGCGATGCAAAGGCGCTGCTGCTGGCCGCCCGAGAGTCCGGTGGCCGGCTCCTCGAGGCGGTCCTTCACCTCGTCCCACAGCGCCGCCTGCCGGAGGCAGCGCTCGACCAGGTCGGGCAGGTCGCGCCGGGAGACGAGGCGGTTGAGCCTGGGACCGTACGCCACGTTGTCGAACACCGACTTGGGAAACGGGTTGGGCCGCTGGAACACCATCCCGACCCGCTGCCGCAGGGCCACCAGGTCGGTGCCCGGCGCGTAGACCGACCGGCCCTCGACCAGGATGTCGCCCTGGTGCCGGGTGCCGGGAATCAGGTCGTTGAGCCGGTTGATCGACCGGAGGAAGGTGGACTTCCCGCACCCCGAGGGGCCGATGATCGCGGTAACCGCCGTCCGCTCGATCGAGAACTCCAGGTTCCGCAGCACCTGGCGATCTCCGTAGGCGAAGCTGAAGCCGCGGATGTCCACCGCCGGCGTGCCGCGCTCGGACGGGGATACGGCCGGGGGCCTCGGAGCCAGCGTCGCTCTGGGCGTGGTGACGAAGGAGGTTTTCGGCCTCACGGTGGCACTCATCCGAATCTCCCGGTGATGTAGGCCTCGGTCTGCTCGTTGCGCGGGGCGGTGAAGATCTGCCGCGTCGTTCCGGTCTCCACCATCGTCCCGAGATAAAAGAACGTCGTCGTATCCGAGACCCGCGCCGCCTGCTGCATGTTGTGGGTCACGATGATGATGGTGAACGTCTTCTTGAGCTCGAAGAGCAGCTCCTCGATCCGCTGGGTCCCCTGCGGGTCGAGCGAGGCGGTCGGCTCGTCGAGCAGAATCACGTCCGGCGACGGGGCCACGGTTCGGGCGATGCAGAGCCGCTGCTGCTGCCCGCCCGAGAGCGCCATCGCGCTGGTGTGGAGCCGGTCCTTCACCTCGTCCCAGAGCGCCGCCTGACGCAGCGAGTGCTCGACCACGCCGTCGAGCTCGGCCCGGGACGGCCGCCGGTGCACCCGCAGGCCGGCCGCCACGTTGTCGTAGACGGACATCGTGGGGAAAGGAGTGGGCCGCTGGAAGACCATGCCGATCCGCCGCCGGAGCTGCATGGCGTTCACCCGGGGCGCGTAGATGTCCTGGCCGTCCAGCAGCACCCGTCCCGTGATCCAGCCGCCTTCGACCAGCTCGTGCATCCGGTTCAGGGTCCGCAGGAAGGTGGACTTCCCGCACCCTGACGGGCCGATCAGCGCGTGGACCCGGTGCGCCGGAAATCGAAGCGACACGCTCTTCACGGCCGTGAACTTCCCGTACATCGCCGTCAGCTTGTCGGTCTCGACCCGCACCTGGACCGGTGCCTCGGTCGCGAGCGGCGGCGCGGTGCGGAGGACGGCGTCAGCCATTGAGCGTGAACCTCCGGCCGATCGCCAAGCGTGCGCCCAGGCTCAGCACGAAGACTACCAGGATCAGAACCAGCGCCGCGGCCCAAGCGTAGCGGTGCCACTCCTCGTACGGGCCGGTGGCGTAGGTGAACACCGTGAGGGGCAGTGCGGCCATCGGCTGGTTGATGTCCAGGCTCATGTACTGGCTGCCGAGCGCGGTGAACAGCAGCGGTGCCGTCTCTCCGGCGATGCGGGCCACCGCCAGCAGGCTCCCGGTGACGATGCCGGGCAGCGTGGTCCGGACCACGACGGCGAGACTGGTCCGCCACCTCGGATAGCCGAGCGCCAGGGCGGCTTCGCGCAGGGAGTTGGGCACCAGCTTGATCATCTCCTCCGTGGTCCGGAGCACCATCGGGATCATCAGCATGGCCAGCGCCGCGCTTCCGGCCAGCGCCGAGAAGTGTTTCTGCGTGGCCACGATCCAGGCCCACGCGAAGACGCCGACCACGATCGAGGGGGTTCCGTTCATCACGTCGGCCACGAAGCGCGTGACCCAGGTGAGCCGGCTTCCCGGATACTCCGCACAGTAGATCCCGGCCGCGATGCCGATGGGCAGCCCGATGAGGCTCGCGGTGCCGACGATGATGAGCGTCCCGACGATGGCATGGGCCACGCCGCCGCCGCTCTCACCGGCTGGAGCGGGCATCTTGGTGAAGAAGTCCGCCGAGAGGCTCCCGGCGCCCCTCACCACCAGGTCGAGCAGGATGAAGAACAGGGGCAGCAGGGCCACCACGACGGCCACGACCATGAGGCCGACCATCGCGTTGCTCACCAGCCGGCGGAGCGCACGCCGGTTCATAGCGCCTTGCTCCCGATGCCCGACCCGCGGGCGACGCGCCAGATCAGCAACCGGGCGCCGGCGTTCACCAGCACCGTGACCACGAAGAGCAGGAAGGCGACGTAGGCGAGGGCGGAGAGGTGCATGTCGCCCACGGCCTCGGAAAACTCGTTGGCGATCGCCGCGGCCATGGTGTAGCCGGGCGCGAAGAGCGAGGCGGCGATCTCGTGGCGGTTCCCGATGACCATCGTCACCGCCATCGTCTCGCCCAGCGCCCGGCCCAGACCCAGGATGACGGCGCCGGCGATGCCCGAGCGGGCGTAGGGGAGCACCGCCGTGATCACCGCCTCCCACCGCGTGGCGCCGAGCCCGAGGGCGGCCTCCCGCTGGCTGTCAGGGACGGCGAGCAGGACCTCGCGCGACACCGACATGATGTACGGCATCACCATGATCGCGAGGATGATTCCGGCGGAGAACATCGAGGGCCCGTAGATCGGGCCCTGGAACAGCGGGAGGAATGCGAATGCGTCCCGGAGGAACGGAAAGGCGGTGGTCCGGAGCAGCGGGATGAGCACGAAGATGCCCCACAGCCCGTAGACCACGCTGGGAATCGCCGCCAGGAGGCTGATCAGGAACGCCACCGGCTGCCGGACGGACTTGGGGGCGAACTCGCTCAGGTAGATGGCGACACCGAGCGAGAGCGGAACCGCGATGACGAGCGCGATCGTCGCGGAGATCAGCGTGCCGAAGATCAGCGGCAGGGCCCCGAACTCCTCCGCCACCGGGTCCCAGGTGCTGGTGGTGACGAAGCTCAGGCCGAACTCCCCGATGGCCAGCCGGGACCCCTGCCAGAGCTCGTAGACCAGGAAGCCGAGCAGCACGGGGATGAAGAGCGCCCCGAGCGTCAACAGCCACCGGAACACGCGATCGCCATAGCTCGCGAGCTCGAGGGACCTCGACTCCTGGACGTCCGGCGGGGTGCTCGGCTCGCTCGCGAGGCTGGTCGTCATGGGGGGATGTTACCCCGCGGCAGTGGGGTAGAAGGTCACGGAATTGTAACGGGCAGGTCACGGCGAAGGCGCCGGGGAGCCCGGAATTCGTGCCTGGACGAGCTCGATCACCGGCATCGGCAGGGGCGCGTAGTGGAGGTCGGCCGCGAGACGCTGGGCCTCCGCATTCGACATCCACCGGACGAAGTCCCAGATCGCCTGTGCCTTGGCAGGGTCCTGGCCCTCCTTGCGGATGAGCAGCCAGGTGAACGAGGTGATCGGGTAGGCGTTCGGCCCGGACGCGTTGGTGATGGACACGCGGAAATCGGTGTCCGGCGGCAGGTCCACCCCGGAGGCGGCGGCGGTCGAGGTCTGCAGCGTGGGCTCGACGAAGTTGCCCGACGCGTTCTTGACGGTGGCGTAGGGCAGATCGTTCGAGATCGCGTAGATCAACTCGACGTAGCCGATCGCTCCCTCGGTCTGCTTCACCTGCTGGGTCACCCCCTCGTTCCCCTTGCCGCCCAGGCCGACCGGCCAGTTGACCGACGTCGCCGTGCCGACTTTCTGCTTCCATTCCGGCGAGATTTTGCTCAAGTAGTCCACGAACACGTAGGTGGTGCCGGAGCCGTCGGAGCGGTGCACCACGATGATGTCCCGATCCGGCAGATTCACGCCGGGGTTCAACGCCGCGATGCGGCGGTCGTTCCACTTGGTCAGCCGGCCGAGAAAGACGTCCGCGATAGTCGGTGCATCAAATCTCAGCTTGGCGCTCCCGGCACCGGGCACATTGTAGGTCAGCACGACCGCGCCGATGACCGTCGGAATGTGGACGACGTTGCCCTGCACGGCTCGAATCTGGGCGTCGTTCATCGGTCCATCGGTGGCGCCGAAATCCACCGTGCGCTCCGTGAACTGACGGATACCGCCGCCGGACCCGATGGACTGGTAGTTGATGCGCACCCCGGTCGACTTGGCGTAGGTGTCGAACCACTTGGTGTAGATCGGGTTGGGGAAGGTGGCGCCGGCACCGGTGAGCGTCGAGCGGGCCGCCGCGGACGAAGCGCCTCCCGCGCCATCACCGGGCGCCTTGTCCCCGCCGCAGGCGAGGGTGGCCAGGCCCAGCGAAGCGGCCAGATGGTACGATCGGATCAACATGGGCACTCCTCGATGTGCGGGCGCGGTGCGTCCGCCTTCAGGGTTCGCATCGGTGCTGCGTCGCGCCGGGTGGGCAGGGAAGCAATGACCGCTCGGTCTCGGACTCGTCGCATTCTCACGATCCTTCTGTAACGGCACGCCCGATCGCCGACCCGGCGCCTAGAAGCTCACCGCCAGCATGCTCCGAAGGCCGCTCACGCTCTCGGCGCCGTCCGCCTGGAAGCTCTGCCGCTCGTACCCCACGCGCAGCCAGGCCCGGCTCGACAGGTAGAGGCCGAGCGCGGCGGTGACGGTGGTGACCGCGTCGTCCGCCGCATCGGAGTTCGGGTCGGCGAGATCGAGGCGCAGGGCCGGCTCGATCGCCGAGAGCCAGGAGGCGGAATTCCCGGTCCGCACGTGGTAGGCCGCCACCGCTTGGAAGCCGCGCATCCGGGCCTTCTCCGCGGTGGCGTCGGTACCCTCCAGGTATTCCGCGAGCGCGAAGACCCCCTCGTCGCCCGGTTTGCCGTACTGGGCGTCTACATCGAAGGCGTGGTTCACGAACGCGGAGTCCGGAACTCCACCTACCGTGACGATGCCGTCGTGGGCGAACCACGACGCCCCCATGTCGATCTTCGGGGTGATCGCCACCGTGCCCCGGGCGCCGAAACTCTTCCTGTCGTTGACGTCGTTGAG
Organism: Gemmatimonadales bacterium; assembly: GCA_013820855.1. Taxonomy (GTDB): domain Bacteria; phylum Gemmatimonadota; class Gemmatimonadetes; order Gemmatimonadales; family GWC2-71-9; genus CAVVWJ01. The sequence goes on from JACDHV010000060.1 coordinate 6,139, forward strand.
GTTCTCTCCCTGCCCGTTGTAGGCGCCGACCTTGAGCGTAACCATCCGCGCATCGTCGAGCTCGTGCTCCAGCCGGAGGCTCGCCCCGACATCGTGGGCGATGAATCCGGCGGCTTCGAAGAGGTTGTTGGAGGCTCGCCCAGGAAGGCCCTGACCCGCGCCCCGCTCGATGGACGGCAGGTTGTTGGATGAGGTCAGCTCGTAGCGGCTGAACGGACGCTTTTCCTGCCCGGCGCGCAGGTACAGCGTCGTCGGCCGCTCCTCCCGCGCGAATCGAACATCGATATAGGCGTCCCGCAGTCGGAATCCGCTCCGTCCGGTGGTCCGGCACGTCACCGTCGGCGTGCCGCCGCCCGGCGGAACCGGCGTGGACGTGCAGGTCGTGGTCGCGGAGAGCACGCGACCCCCTTCGAAGGAGGGCTGGATGAAGACCGACACGTGCTCCGAGATCTGGCCCCGCGCCTCGATCCGGGCGCGCCGGATGAAGAAGTTGCTCTGCGCTCCGACTCCCGGGGCATAGGCATCGTTGTCGAAGTGGAAGAACTGCTGCTGAAGTCTGCCGCTGAGCTTGACGTGGGGATAGGTCGCCTGGGCCGCCGAGCGGCCCGCGAAGCCCGTGGAGAGCAGGGTAACGCTCAGGATGCCGCGCGCGGTGGCACGCATGCCCGTCCTTTCATCGCTGGAATGACCGCTCTCGAGAGCGCGAATGCGAGGAAAAAGTAAACGTCCGGTCACGGATATCGCACCGTTATGTAACGGCCAGGTAACCGCCGACACCAATACCCCTCCCTCCGAGTCCGTGACGCATCCGTTGCACGGCCGTGCCGCGACCGCGACCGACCCGGATGACTTTTGAGCTGCTCGGCGGTCGGACCTCCTTCACTCTCACACAAGCGTGCTCATGACTCGACGATTGTCAGCTCGACTCGGTCTCGTTCTCTGCATCACCGTCGCCACGGCGGCGGAGCTCGCCGCCCAGGGCACCGGCCGGATCGTCGGCCGGGTGGTGGAGGCGCAGCAGGGCGCTCCCGTAGCGGGGGCGACCGTCGAGGTCGTGGGATCGGGCCGAGGCGTGGTGACCGCCCTGGACGGGCGGTACACCGTCGAACGGGTTCCGGCCGGTCCGGCGACACTCCGGGTGCGGATGATCGGATTCGGTCCCAAGCTGGTGACCGGAATCATGGTGCCGCCGGGCGGCGCGGTCGCCCAGGACGTTTCCCTCGCGGCCGAGGTGGTGCAGCTCGCCGAGATCTCGGTGAGCGCGGCGTCGGAGCGGGGCACCGTGGGTCGCGCCCTGGAGGAGCAGCGCAACGCGGCCAACCTCGTGTCGGCGGTGTCCTCGGAGCAGATCGCCCGGAGCCCCGACAGCGACGCCGGCCAGGCGGTGCAGCGGGTCAGCGGCGTCACGGTGCAGGACGGGCGCTACGTCTTCGTCCGCGGCCTTGGCGAGCGGTATACCACGACCTCGCTCAACGGCGCGCGGATCCCGAGTCCGGAGCCCGAGCGGAAGGTCGTTCCGCTCGACCTCTTTCCCTCGGCCCTGCTGGAGGGCATCACGACATCGAAGACCTTCACTCCCGACCAGTCCGGCGACTTCAGCGGCGCGCAGGTGGACCTCAAGACGCGGGAGTTTCCCGCCGGCCGGGTGTTCACGCTGACGACCTCGGTGGGGCTGAACACGGCGGTGACCGGCCGGGACCTCCCGCGGGCGCCGCGCACCGGCACCGAGTGGCTGGCGGTCGGCGGGAGCGAGCGCCGGCTTCCCGACGAAGCCCGGAACGCCGGGAGCCTGGTGAACCTCAGCCAGGCCCAGCGGATCCCGATCATCAACGCCTTCCGGGACGTCTGGAGCGGGCGGACGGGGAACGCCGGACCGAACGGGTCGTTCGGCCTCTCGCTGGGCGGGGAAGACCCGCTGCTGGGGCAGCGGTTCGGCTACATCGGGTCGCTCAGCTACTCCTACAACCAGGAGACGCGGCGAGACGAGAGCCGGGCCAACGCCTTTCCCGGCGCCTCGCCGGGCGACGCGTCGCCGGTCAACGTCTACACCGGCGCGACCGGCCGCGAATCCGTGCTCTGGGGTGGAATGCTCAACCTGAGCACCCGGATCGGCGCCGGCACCAAGCTCTCGTTCAACAACTCGCTCACCCGGACCGCGGACAACGAGGCCACCCGGCTCTCCGGCTTCTACGAGCAGAACGCGATCGACCTCGACCTCACCCGTCTCACCTTCGTGGAGCGGAGCGTCCGGTCCAACCAGGTGGTGGGCGAGCACCTGCTGGGCGAGCGGCACCTCCTCGACTGGACGGCGTCCGCGACGGGCGTCTCCCGCAACGAGCCGGACCGCGCCGACCTGGTGTATGTCGCACGCGAGGACGGAGCGGGGAATCTGGTGCCCGACTTCTGGTTCGGCGCCAATCGCTCGGCGGACCGCACGTTCAGCAGCATCGACGAGAAGGGCTACGAGGGCGCGCTCAACTACCGGCTCTCCCTCGGCGCGCCGGCGGCTCCGACCTGGGTCAAGGCCGGCGTGCTCGCGCGGTCGGTGAGCCGCGACGCGGACAGCCGGATCTACAACCTCTCGACCATCAGTCTGACCGAATCGGAGCGGCGGGCCCCGGCAGAGGACATCTTCAGCGGGTTCTACGCCTCCGAGGGCCGTCTCCGCCTCAACGCCAACGCGAGTGGCCGGTACACGGCCGACGACCGCCTGGTGGCGGGCTACGTCCAGGCCGACGTGCCCGTGACCAGCCGCATCAGGGTGCTCGGTGGGGCGCGAGTCGAACGCTCGGAGATCGAGGTCAACACCGTCCTGTTCGAAGGGATCCGGGAAACCATCGTCCCGTCCCGGCTCGCGGACACGGACGTCCTTCCCGCCCTCGGCGTCACCTACTTCATCAACGACAACCAGCAGCTCCGCCTCTCGGGCACCCAGACGCTGTCCCGCCCCGAGTACCGCGAGCTCTCGCCGGTGAACTTCTTCGACATCCTCGGGGGCCAGCGGCTCTTCGGCAACCCGGACCTCAGGCGCGCGCGGATCCAGAACTACGACGCCCGCTGGGAGTGGTATCCCAGGCCGGGAGAGACCGTCAGCCTGGGCGCCTTCTACAAGCGGTTCCGCGACCCGATCGAGCGGATCCTGGTGCAGAACGCCGACGGCTTCAGTCCCGACATCACGTTCGCCAACGCCGACGGCGCGAACAACTACGGCGTCGAGCTCGAGCTCAGGAAGCGACTCGATCTGGTCTCGCCGGGCCTCAGGCGATTCACCCTCTTCGCCAACACGACGCTGATCCAGAGCGAGATCCAGGTGGGGAACGAGGGCATCTCCAGCCTCACCAATCCGGAGCGGCCCATGGCCAGGCAATCGGAGTACGTGGTCAACGCGGGCCTGGGCTACGGCAGCGATGACGGCCGCTGGAACGGCACGATGCTCTACAACGTCTCCGGGCGCAGGCTCATCGAGGCCGGGATCTTCCCGTTGCCCGACACCTACGAGGAAGCGCGCCACCTGGTGGACGTGTCGCTGCAGTTCCCGTTGAGCAACGGCCTGAGCGGGAAGCTCGACGGCAAGAACTTGCTGAACGAGCGCGTGCTCCACCTCCAGGGGCCCGTCGAGCGGCTGAGCTACGAGACGGGCCGGATCTTCACGCTCGGATTCAAGTGGGAGCTGCGCTGACGCTCCTTGACCGGATCGTGACGGGGCCGTGAAGCCCCGGTCACTCCGGACCGTTGATTTAGGCGTCGGACGGTGCCTCATCCATACACATCACCCAGTGAGGGAATCATGAAGGTCAGGGCAGTCCTCCTCCGCGGCCTCGCGTTCGGGGTTTTGGTCGGCTTCGGAGCCTCGTGCAGCGACGATGACGACGGCGGGAACGGTCCCAGCGCGCCGGCGACGCCGACCGGGCTCACCGCGGTCGCCCAGGACGACGGATCCATCCAGGTGACCTGGAACGCCGTCGCCGACGCCACCAGCTACACGCTGGAGCGCAACGACCCGGCGTCCGCGGACGTGTTCGCCCAGGTGGGCGGGTCGATCACCACCACCAGCTACACCGATACCGATGTGGAGCCGGGCTTCGAATACGGCTACCGAGTGTCCGCGGTCAACGCGGTCGGCGCCAGCAGTCCCAGCTCGGTCGTGACGGTGAGCGAAGGTGCGAAAGTCGCCACCCTCAGCGGCAGCATCACGGCGGACCGCACGCTGTTCGCCGACACAGTCTACACCATCCAGGGCGTCGTGAAGGTCTCGAACGGCGCGGTCCTGACGATCCAGCCCGGCACGCGGCTCGAGGGCGATTCGGAGACGGCGGGCAGCTCTCTCTGGATACTCCGCGGCTCGCAGCTCGAGGCCGAAGGCACCGCCGCGGAGCCGATCGTGTTCACGTCGGACCGGCCGGAGGGCTCGCGCGCGCCGGGTGACTGGGGCGGAGTGGTCCTAGTCGGCAACGGCATCATCAACCGCGAGGGCGTGGTCAACACCGAAGGTCCCGCCGAGATCGCCGAGAATTACGGCGGCGGCACCGACAACGCGGACAACAGCGGGACGATCCGGTACGTCCGGATCGAGTTCGCCGGGTACGACATCTCCGGCGGAGGCAACTCCGAGCTGAACAGCCTCTCGATGTACGCCGTCGGCAGCGGAACCACCGTGGAGTACGTGGAGTCTCTGGCGGGCCTGGACGACTCCTTCGAGTGGTGGGGCGGCGCGGTGGACAGCCGCTACCTCCTGTCGTACGAGGCCGGCGACGACCACTTCGACACCTCCGAGGGGCATGTCGGTCGCCATCAGTTCCTGATCGGCTTCCAGAGCACGCGGCTCGAGCCCGCAGTCGGCACCGGCGTCGTCGCGACCGACCCGCAGGGATTCGAGATGGACGGCTGCGCCGGGAGCGGGTGCGCCAACGGCACCCGGAGCGAGCCGTTCACCGATCCGATCTTCGCGAACGTGACGCTGGTGGGGAACCCGGCGGAGCCGCAGACCTCGGGCGGGCGCGGCATCGTGTTTCGCCGCGGGCATATGGGCTTTCTGTCGAACCTGGTCCTCGCCAGGTGGGTGCACGCAGTGAGCGTCCGGGACACCTCGGTGACTCTCGCGATCCGGGACTCGGCCAACATCGTGAACACGATCCTGGCGGAGAATGCGGCGGCCTACGAGGCGTCGAGTGATCCGGCGTTCACCGATGCCGAGTTCGCGACACTTTTCTCGGCGGACAATCACCGCACGGTGGCCACGGCGACTTCGGTGTTCACCAACCTCACGCCGGGGAGCTTCGACTGGTCCCCAACGGGTGACGCCGCGAGCGGCTGCAACACCGTGGGGATCCCGGCGGAGTACGACGTGACGAACTTCTTCGGCGGCACGCTTACGCTGCCCGACTACTGTGGCGGCGCCGCTCCGGGCGACACGTGGTACCAGGGCTGGACCAGCTACGCGACGGAGTAGGATGCCGTCCAGCGGGTCATAGTCGGTCGGGCGGGGGGATGCAGTCCGGTCCCGCCGCCCCGGCCGCGACCTTGGCAGGAGGGGAGTCAGGACGGTCATGAACGGAGACTTGGCATGAAGGCGGCTGTGTTGCTGCTGTCAGGCACGTTGGTCCTGGTGGGCGGATGCGCCGACCGTGAAGTCGCGGCGGCCGAACGACATGGGCGCACCGTGGTCGATAGCGCGGTCCCCATCGCGGTCGCGCTCGAGCGCTTCCGCCGCGATGTGCCGCGGCCCCAGGGTCTTGAGGGGGGCTTCGGCAGCCGGGAGGATCTGATCCGCGGGTTCGTGGCGGCACTTGAGATGAGCGACACCGCCGCGCTCAACCGCATGCTGATGCGAAAGGACGAGTTCGCGTGGCTCTACTACCCGTCCTCGCATCTGTCGCAGGCACCTTACGAGCTGCCCCCGGACCTTCTGTGGTTCCAGTTCCGGGGTGAAGTCGAGAAAGGGGCCTCGCTCCTGCTGTCGGAGCGGGCCGGCCGGCCGCTCGGCTACGTAGGTCACGACTGCGCCACCGAGCGCTCAGAGGGCGAGAATCGCATCCACGGGCACTGCGTGCTGCGGCGGATGACGGCGGCCGGGGATACGCTGGGCGAGCGGCTCTTCGGGCTGGTGGTGGAGCGCGGCGGCAGGTTCAAGTTCGTGAGCTACGCCAACAAGCTTTGACCGTCTGCGTGCCGACCGGTTTACAGCGTCGCCCACACCCCGGCCGCGGTGGCCATGGCGATGAGCTGCCCGCCCAGGACGTCACTCGGGTAATGGACACCCAACCGGACTCGGGAGAACCCCACCGCCAGCGCCAGCAACAGCAGGGGCCCGGTCCAGCGCGGAAAGGTGATCGCATACGACAGCGCCACGGCCATGCTGGCTGTGGCATGGCCGGACGGGAAGGAGAACCGGTCGGGCTCGGCGACGGCCGGACGCAACGGGCAACTCGTCGCAGGCCTTCCCCGACCCAGTATCCGCCGCACGCCACCCAGAGCAGCCCGGCCGCCGCTGCCGCGGCCGAGGCACCGCCGAGGTGTGTGACCAGCGCCCACCCGGCCCGCGACCTCGGTGGGGCGGCCGGCGGGATCACGCAGCGCAACATCATCGCGCGATCCCACACGCCGAGTCGGACCAGCAGCGGTGCGGTCATGTGCCTCGAAGATCGATCCGCATTGTCAACGCGGCGCCATCCTGACGCCACACGCTGGTAACCATGATGACCGGAGCCTGGCCGCAGACCGACAGGCTCTTTACCGGAGGGGCATGCGCGTCCTCTACTGCACCGACACCTATCCGCCACAGATGAACGGTGTCTCCATCGTGACTGCCGCGTCGGTCACAGGGCTGGCGCGGCTGGGGTGGGAGTGTGCGGTGGCCACGCCGCGATATCCTCCCGCCGTTCACGCGGCCTGGAACCGGGACTTCGTGACCCAGAGGAGCGAGGAAGCGGTGTTCGACTTTCCGAGCGTGGCGGCCCCGTTCTACCCGGACATCCGGCTCGCTGGGCCTCGTGTGGGCCAGCTCGAGCGCATCATCAGGCGCTTCGGACCCGACCTCGTGCACTGTCAGACGGAGTTCGGCGTCGGCCGGGCGGGAAAGGCGGCGGCGGCGCGGATGGGTGTGCCTGTGGTGTCGTCCTACCATACCGACTTTGCACGGTACACCGAGGCGTACCGCGCGCGCTGGCTCGAGGGTATCGTCAGCCGCTACCTTGCGCGATTTCACCGGACCAGTTGCCGGGTGTACACCCCATCGACCGTGTCGCGACAGGACCTCCTCCGTCTCGGGCTCACGGATGTCGAGGTCTGGGGCCGCGGCGTGGACACCGAGCTGTTCCATCCGGGCCGCCGGAGCGAGGCCCTGCGGGCGGCACTGGGCATGGGCAGTCGCTACACCTTCCTGTACGTGGGCCGGCTGGCGCTCGAGAAGCGCCCGGATCAGGTCCTCGACGCCTTCCGGCTCGCCAGTGCAATGCTGCCGAGGGGTGTGATTCATCTGGTGATCGCGGGAACCGGACCTCGCGAGAAAGAGCTTCGCGCCAGCGCTCCACGAGGGGTGACCTTTCTCGGCCTGCTCGACCGGCGCGGCCGCCTGCCCGATCTCTACGCCAACTGCGATGCCTTCGTCTTCGCCTCGGTCACGGAGACGCTCGGTCTGGTGGTCCTCGAGGCCATGTCCAGCGGGCTTCCCGTGATCGCTATTCCGGCTGGGGGAGTTCGGGATCACCTGCGCGATGGACGGAACGGTCTCGCGTGCCGGGAGGGCGATGTGCAGGGGATGGCGCTCGCTATGGCCCGGGTCGCCACCGAATGGGGGCTGAGCCGGCGGCTTGCCCGGGGGGCCCGGGCCTCGGTGGAGGAACTGAGCTGGGTAAAGGAGATCGAGCGGCTGGACCGGAGCTACCGCGAGGTCATCGACTCCACCGGGGGCGAGCGCATCACGAAGCGTTCGGTGGCCGTCAACTATTGAGGAAGCCGGGCCCCTTGGCGCCTGACCTCCAACTCAAGCGTCAGGAAACCAGCAGGTGACGGTGGTGCCACGCCCGCGCTCACTCTCGGCGCTGATGCGGCCGCCGTGGGCCTCGACCAGGTGCTTCACGATCGCCAGCCCAAGTCCGGTGCCGCCCTCCTCCCGGGACCGCGACGCGTCGGCCCGATAGAAGCGCTCGAAAATCCGGGGCAGGTGCTCCCGGGTGATCCCGGCGCCGCTGTCGCGGATCGCGAGGGCCACGCCCTCGCCTTCGCGTCGGGCGATGCACGCGATGATTCCGCCGGCCGGCGTGTGGCGAAGCGAGTTCTCCATCAGATTGGTGAGTACCTGCCGGACCGCGTCGAGATCGGCGCAGAGCTTCTCCCCGCCGGACTCGATCCGGATGTCGAACTGGATCGCCTGGGCCGCCGGGCGGGCCGCCACTTCGGCCCACGAGTCACCGGCCACCTTTCGCACGTCCACCTCGGTGGGGGCGGGTTGCCAGCGGCCAGCCTCAATGCGGGAGAGGTCCAGGAGATCGTCCACCAGCCGCTGCATCCGCCGGGCGTTGCCGAGAATCGTCTCCAGGAAGGCGCGGGCCATCTCCGGCTCGGGCGGCAGGGCCAGCAGCGTCTCCGCGTAGCCGGAGATCGAGGTGAGCGGGGTCTTGAGCTCGTGGGAGACGTTGGCGACGAAATCGCGGCGCACCGCCTCGAGCTGCCTGACCTCGGTGAGGTCGTGCATGACGAGGACCGCCCCACCCGCCGGCAGCGGGCGCGCGTTGAGCAGCACCGACCGCCCGTCGAGCTCGACCTCCCGATCCTGGACCGGTGCGCCGGCGAGCACGGCGTCCACCACCTCGCGAGCGGCCTTGACCCGGAAGAGCTCGGCGAGGTCGGGAAGCGGGTCGAGCGGGTCGTAGCCCAGCAGGCGGCGCGCGGCCGGATTGGCGGTGGCGATGCGGCCCCGCTCATCCGCGGCGATGACTCCTTCCACCATGGACTCCACCAGCGCCGCGCTCTCCGCCTGCTCCCGCCGCAGCTCGTCGAACCGATCGGCGAGCTGGCGGTGCATCTGCCGGAGGGCCTGGACCAGTGCGTCGATGTCGGGCACGCCGGAGCGGGGGAAGCGCGGCGGTGAGCCCGCGGCGATCGCGCGGGCCGCGCTCGTGATGGCGGTCAGAGGACGGGCGATCGAGCGGCCCGCGATCAGCGCCAGGACGGTCCCCACCAGCAGCGCCAGGAGCGCCGCTCCGGCCACCGCGTCCTGCGCCCGGCTCACGATCTCGTCCACCTGGCTGAGATCCGCCGCGATGCGGATCGCGCCGGGGCCGCCGGGCACCGCGACGTAGAGCAGCGTGCGGCCGACCGTCTCGCTCTGCCGCGTGGTGGTGCCGGTCCGACCGGCGAGAGCGGCCTGGATCTCGGGCCGGTCCAGATGGCTCTCGATGGCGGGGAGCGGCCCGGTGGGAAAATCGCTGTCGGCACGGACCCGTCCGTCGGCGTCCACGAGGGTGATCCGCCTGCCGCTCTGGACCGCCAGCCGCCGGACGCTCTCGCTCCAAGTCGTGGAGTCGGGAGGTAGGGCCTCGCGGATAAAGCCGGCTTCGGTCGCCAGCGACCGCTCGATGTCGCCCACCAGATCGTGCCGGAGCGAGCGCTCGGAAGCGAACAGCAGGACCCCCACGGTCAGCACCAGCACCAACAGCGTCCCCACGACCAGCCTGGCGGCGAAAGTCACCGGGCGCGGGCCCCCCGCTCCGTGCTCTTGAAGCGATAGCCGAACCCGCGAACCGTCTCGATCATCTTGCCCGCGTCGCCGAGCTTGGTCCGAAGGCGCTGCACGTGCATGTCCACCGTGCGTGTCTGGATGTCGGGATGGGCGTCCCACACCGTCTCCAGCAGCTGGGGTCG
>JACDHV010000061.1 GCA_013820855.1 Gemmatimonadales bacterium
CGGTGCCGATGATCCCGCTCAGCACGTCGCCGCTGCCGCCGGTGGCGAGGCCCGGATTTCCCGAGGCCACCGTCAGGCCGGCGCCGGCGGCGGACGCGACCACCGTGGGCACCCCCTTGAGCAGCACGACCGCGCCGGTGCGCCCGGCGGCCAGCGCGGCCGCGCCCCAGGGGTCCAGCTCGCGCTGCGAGGCGAGCTCGGGAAAGAGAGCGCGGAACTCGCCCGCATGGGGGGTGAGCACGACCTCGCGGCCATCGGCGAGCGCGCGGAGGTCGTCAGCGGCACCCTGGAAGGCCACGAGCGCGTCGGCATCGAGCACCAGCGCACGGGCCGAGCGCGCGAGCGCCGAGACCAGATCGCGGCGCCCCGGCGCGCGACCAAGCCCCGGCCCGATCACCACGGCGTCCGCGCGCGCGACGAGCTCGTGCAGCTCCGGGCTGGGCTCGCGATCGAAGGCATGCGCCAGCGTCTGCAGATCGGGCTCCGCAGAAACCAGCGCCGCGACCGTCTCGGCGGGCGCGACCGCGAGGACCAGCCCTGCGCCGGCGGCGAACGCCGCGCGCGAAGCCATTCTCACCGCGCCGGTCATGCCGGCGTCTCCTCCAATCACCACGACGCGGCCGCGGGTGCCCTTGTGGTCGCGGGCGCGGAGACGCGGCAGCCACCCCGCCGCGTCCCGGTCGGACACGAGGGCGGGCCAGTCGCGCTCCGCCGGTGGGTGCCCGATGTCCACCACGACGACCGCGCCGACCTCGTCGCGCGCCAGGAGGTGACCCCGGCGAAGCCCCCCGAAGGTCACGGTGAGATCCGCGCGCGGGGAGCCGTGGACCGTCCCGCTCAACAGGTCCACCCCCGTGGGGCCATCCACCGCGACGACGGGCACCTCGAGGTCGAGTAGCCGGTCGAGCAATGCGGCCATGGGCGGACGCGGCGGCCCGCTCGCGCCGGTGCCCAGCAGCGCATCCACTACGACGCCGACCCGGGGCCAGGGACCGTCCGGCGCCACCTCACGCACGCCTTCGGCCCGGGCGAGGGCGGCCATCTTCTCGCGAAGGGTCGCGCCCGCGCCCGGCGGCGAGGTGACCCACACCGGCACATCGGCCCGGTGCAGCCCGCGGGCCACCACCCAGCCGTCACCCCCGTTGTGGCCCGGGCCGGCCGCGACCAGCACGCCCTCGCTCACCCGAGTGGCGAAGCGGGGTACCAAAACGCCGAGCACGGCGCGCCCGGCGCATTCCATCAGCGTGGCCAGCTCGATGCCGGCGCCGACGGCCTTGCGGTCCCAGGCCGAGGACTGGTCGGGGGTGAGGACGGGCAGCATGAGGAAGGGGTGTCGGCCTCGCAGCGGGTCGGGGTTCGCCCTGAACGCACGAAAGGGGGCCATGCGGGCATGGCCCCCTTCGATCCGCTCAATGCGGCGGGCGACGGCTCACTTGTAGCTCTGGCCTATCGCGCGCCCGAACGAGATTTCGCCGTTGTCGATGCGAAGGTTGAAGCCGCAGTCGGGGTTGGTGCAGACCCAGGCCTTGTAGGTGATGGGCGCCCCCTCGCGGCCGTAGTCCGACAGGGGGATCAAGGTTCCCCGGGAGCACTTCTGGCAGCCCGGCCACTCCGTTTTCTCCATGCTTGCCTCCGCTGTCGATCCACCCCGCTCAGGCGCCGCGCACTCCCTGCCACTCGTAGCTGCCGCCGAACGCATCCGCGAACTCGTAGACCGCCCCGAAATCGGCCTCGTGATCGCCGGGCTGGGTGACCAGCAGCCCGACATCAACCAGAGTGAACACCAGGCGTCCGAAGTCCTCGGTCCGGGTGACGCCCCAGTGGCCGAGCACGTGCGGCGCCAGCAGGCCGAACTGCGCCCGGGCGAAGTCACGGCATGCCCAGGCGAGCTCGGGGCCGGTGACGTGCCGCCGGGCCTGGAGCCGCGACTGCAGATACTCGATCGTCGCCAGGACGAAGAGGTACGCCCGCTCGTGGTAGGCTCCGCCCCGCGAGCGGATCCGGGCCATCACGTCGTCTGCGAATTGCAGGTCGTTCACCGGATCACGCGCTCCGGCGAACCCGGCCGGCGGCCGACTTCGGCTGGTACAGCGGGAAGGCCGAGCTCAGGTCGCCCACTTCGGCACGGACCCGGGCGAGGGTGGCCTCGTCGGGGCGGGTCAGCGCGCGGTCGATCAGCTCCGCGACGCGCCCCATCTCGGCGGTACCCATGCCCCGGGTGGTGAGGGCCGGCGTGCCCAGCCGAATGCCGCTGGTGACGAAGGGCGACTGCGGATCGTCCGGAATCGTGTTCTTGTTGACCGTGATGCCGGCCTGGTCCAGCGTCTTCTCCGCCGCTTTCCCGGTGAGGTTCTTGGGACGCAGATCGACCAGCATCAGGTGCGTGTCGGTTCCTCCGGACACGATCGCGAAGCCGCGCTCGATCAGGGAGGCCGCGAGCGCCTTCGCGTTCTCCACGATGCGCTTGCTGTACGCCTTGAAATTGTCGGTGAGCGCCTCGCCGAACGCCACCGCCTTGGCCGCGATCACGTGCTCGAGCGGGCCACCCTGGGTGCCGGGGAAGACCGACTTGTCGATCGCCTTGGCGTGCTCGGCGACGCTGAGGATGAGCCCGGCGCGCGGACCGCGCAGGGTCTTGTGGGTCGTGCTGGTGACGATGGGAGCGTGGGGCACCGGCGAGGGATGGACCCCGCCCGCCACCAGGCCGGCGAAGTGCGCCATATCCACAAGGAAGATGGCGCCGACCTCGTCCGCGATCGAGCGGAAGGCCGCGAAGTCGATGATGCGCGCGTAGGCGCTGCCGCCGGCGATGATGAGCCGGGGCCGCTCCCGGAGGGCTTGATCGCGCACCGCGTCGTGGTCGATGCGGCCGGTGGATGGATCGACGCCGTAGTGGACCGCCTTCCAGATCACCCCGCTGTGGTTGACGGCCGCGCCGTGGCTCAGGTGGCCACCATGCGGCAGCGACATCCCCATGATCTTTTCGCCGGGCGGGATGACGGCCATGAACGCCGCGAAGTTGGCCTGGGCTCCGGAGTGCGGCTGAACGTTGGCGTGCTCGGCGCCGAAGATCTGCTTGAGGCGGTCGATGGCGAGCTGCTCGATCTCGTCAATGACCTCGCAGCCGCCGTAATAGCGCCGGCCGGGGTATCCCTCGGCGTACTTGTTGGTGAGGGGCGTGCCCATCGCGTCGATCACGGCCCGGCTGGCGAAGTTCTCGCTGGCGATCAGCTCGAGGCCGTGCCGCTGCCGCCCCAGCTCCCGGTCGATGAGGTGGGCTACCAGCGGATCGGCGTCCCTGAGGCCGGCGTTGTGGTCGAGAGTCATCCCTGCTCCTGATCGATTTTGGCGACGCGGCGGCTGTGCCGGCCGCCGGCGAATTCGGTGTCCAGCCAGGTCTTCAGGATCTCCACCCCTTCCGCTTCGCTCAGGAAGCGGGCGGGGAGGATGAGGACGTTGGCGTCGTTGTGCTCCCGGGCGAGACGAGCGATCTCGGGAGTCCAGGCGACCGCGGCGCGCACCCCGTGGTGGCGGTTGGCGGCGTACGACATTCCCAGTCCGGTTCCGCAGAGCAGTACGCCACGGCGTGCGTCCTGATGTTCTACCCGGGACGCGACCTGGTGGGCGTAGTCGGGATAGTCCGTCGATTCCGGCCCGCTGGTCCCGAGATCGAGCGGCTCATATCCCAGCGCCCGCAGCTCCTCGACCAGCCGCCGCTTCAGCTCGTACCCGGCGTGGTCGGCGCCGATGGGAATGACTTCGGGCATCTGGTATCTAATGTATAAGGATTCGCGGGCGCGGTAGAGAGGGAATTGGGGGTGACGGGGGCTATTGCTTTTTCCCCATCCACATCTTGTCCAGCCCTGCCACCGCCGCGATGCGCTGTTCCGCCAGCCGGTCCGCCGAGCGGTACGTCGGAATCCGCTGGGTCCGCGCGATCTCGAAGATACGCAGCAGCGTCTCGAAGATCTCCCCCGCCTTTCCGAGCGAGCGCTCCGCCGGCCAGCGATTGAGCTCGCCGTAGACGTTGATCACCCCGCCACCGTTGATCACATAGTCCGGCGCGTACAGGATCCCTCGCCGCTCCACCTCGTCGCCGTGCCGGTCCTCGGCGAGCTGGTTGTTCGCCGCGCCCGCAATGATCCGGATCTTGAGTCGGGGAATCGTCTCGTCGTTGAGGGTGGCGCCGAGCGCGCAAGGGGCGTAGATGTCGGCCGGCTCATCGTAGATGGCGTCGGGCTCGGTGGCCCGGGCACCGAACTCGTCCACCACCCGCCGCACCTTCTCCGGGTGAATGTCCGTCACCACCAGCCGCACACCGTCCCCGTGCAGATGGCGGCACAGATGGTACGCCACCTTGCCCGCGCCCTGCACTGCCACCGTCCTGCCATCGAGCGCGTCGCTGCCCCAGCACACCTTGGCCGCCGCCTTCATCCCGACATAGACCCCGTAGGCGGTCACCGGGGAAGGATCGCCCGAGAGCCCGAGCAGGCCGGCCACGTGGTCGGTCTCCAGCTTGATGTACTCCATGTCCGCCGGGCTGGTCCCGATGTCCTCCGCCGTGATGTAGCGGCCGTTCAGCGTCTCGATGAAGCGCCCGTGCGCCCGGAACAGTGCCTCCCGATCCACTCGCGCGTTGTCGCCGACGATGACCGCCTTGCCGCCGCCGAGATTGATTCCGGCGACCGCCGCCTTGTACGTCATGCCCCGCGCGAGCCGCAGCGCGTCGATGACCGCCTCCTCGGTGCTTCCGTACTGCCAGAAGCGGGTCCCGCCGAGCGCCGGACCGAGGGTGGTGTCGTGAATCGCGATGATCCCGTAGTAGCCGCACGAGGGGTCGTGCGACAGCAGCAGCTGCTCGTGGCCGAACGTCCGCATCGAGGCGAAGATGTCCATTCGGTCTCCCGGCGTGGTCACCGTCAGGGCGACGGGTAGTCGTAGAAGCCCCGCCCCGCCTTCTTCCCGAGCGCGCCCGCCGCGACCATCCGGCGCAGCAGCGGACATGCCCGGTACTTGTCGTCGCCCAGCCCCCGCTGCAACACATCGAGAATGGCGAGGCAGACATCGAGCCCGATGAAGTCGGCCAGCGCGAGCGGACCCATCGGGTGCGCCATGCCCAGCTTCATCACCGTGTCGATCGCCTCCGGGGTGGCCACGCCCTCCATCACGCAGAAGATCGCCTCGTTGATCATGGGCATGAGCACCCGATTGGACACGAACCCCGGATAGTCGTGCACCTCGACAGGCACTTTGCCGAGTGCCCGCGCCGTGTCCATCACCTCGGACGTGGTCGCGTCGCTGGTCGCGTGGCCGCGGATGACCTCAACCAGCTGCATGACCGGCACCGGATTCATGAAATGCATCCCGATCACCCGGTCGGGCCGTGCGGTGCGCGCGGCGATCTCGGTGATCGAGATCGAGCTGGTGTTGGTTGCGAGAATCGCGCCGGGCGCCGCGATCCGGTCGAGCTGCTCGAAAAGGGAGAACTTCACCGCGGGGTCCTCGCTCGCCGCCTCGATCACGAGCTCGGCGCCCGCCGCGCTCTCGAGCGAGGTGCCCGTCGTGACCCGCCCCAGCACCTCGGCGGGGGCGCCGGGGGGAATCGCGCCCTTCTTCACCTGCCGGTCCAGGTTCGAGCGAATGGTCGCCGTCGCCTTCTCCAGCGCGGCCGGGGCGCTGTCCACCAGCGACACCTCCCAGCCGTGCTGGGCGAAGACGTGGGCGATGCCGTTCCCCATGGTGCCGGCCCCGACGACGGCGGCTCGGGTCATGTGGTATTCCTTCCCGCGGCCCAGCGTCTCGCGAGCAGGACCGCAATGGTGAGCGCGAGCGTGGATGCGAGTCCGCCCTCGGGGCCGAAGTGCCCGCCGGTGAGCCATGCCGGTTCGCCCGGCTCGTAGTCGATCAACGGAATGCGGAAAGGAATGCCGCTCACCGGCGTGTCGAGCGCCGCCAGCACGGCATTCCAGCCCAGGTGAACGCCCCAGGCCGTCCAGATGCCGCCCGGAGCGTAGAACGCGAGGCCCAGGAAGATCCCGGCGAGCGCGATGTTGCCGATCCCGAGCATGGTGACGTTGGGATTGGCCAGGTGGGCCAGGGCGAAGAGGACCGCCACGAGGACCACCGCCGTCGCCCGGCCCAGCACGCTCGCCACCAGGACCAGGGGAACTCCCCGGAAGAGCATCTCTTCACTGAGCGCCGCGGGGGCGAGCACCAGCACGGTCGTCACGGTCGCCCGGAGGTAGCTGGCCGGAGTGCCCTGGTCCCGGATCCAGTCCGCGCCGCCGGCCAGGGCGGCGATGGCGAGGGCCACCCCGCCGGCGGCCGCGCCGGCGAATCCGCCGACCAGGAAACCCGAGCCGCGGTGAGGAACCCGGTAGCGGAGGTCCACCAGCGTGAGCCCCAGAACCCGGGACCCGATCAACCAGGTGAAGAGGGCCGCGCTCGCCAGCGTCACCAACGCCTGGAGCAGCATCGGCCCTGGGCCGGTGCCTTCCAGCCACGTGACGGCGCCCACCGTGGAGCCGACGAGAATCGTCGCGATGCCGAACGCCAGGAGGCCGGCGACGAGCAGGGTAAGCACGACGAAGGCGATCGACCATCCGATCGCCTTCGCGAGAGAGTACCGGCGGGGCATCGAGGGCCCGATCAGAGGAGGGCGCGGAGCTTCGGCCCTAGGCCCAGGATCACGGCGGCGGCGATGCCGACCTTGAGGAGGTCGCCCGTGAGGAACGGCACGAACCCGACCCGCAGCGCGAACCCGGGATCACCGCCCAAGAGCGCGAGCTGCGCGGCACCGCCGGCGTGGATCACCACCATCGCCAGCGCGCAGCCGAGGAGAACCCTTCCGAGCGTGGGCGACGTGCCCGCGAACCGCCCCGCGACCGCCGCGGCCGCGGGAAACGCCAGGAGATAGCCGCCGGTCGGCCCGAGCACATGACCGATCCCCGCGCCGCCCGCGAAAAAGACCGGCAGGCCCAGGAGCCCGAGCGTCAGGTAGAGCACCAGCGCGGCGCCGCCGCCCGCCGCGCCGAGCACCCCACCCACCGCGAGCACCGCCAGGGGCTGGAGCGTCATCGGCACGGGGCTCAGCGGCACCGGCACCGAGACCTGCGCCGACGCGGCCACCACGAGCGCCGCAGCCGCGACGGCGAGGGCGCGCCGCCCCGCCACGCCGCGATCCACGGTCGCCAGCATGTCGACCCGCTGACCCGTGTTCATCAGAGCATCTCCACGCTGAGCGCCACGGCATTGCCGCCGCCCAGACAAAGGGTGGCCAGGCCGGTCGAACCGCCCCGGTGCCGCAAGGCGTAGAGGAGGGTGGTGAGTACCCGTGCGCCGCTCGCGCCGATCGGATGGCCCAGCGCAACCGCTCCGCCGTGCACGTTGACCCGGTCCCAGTCCCAACCCAGCTCGCGTCCGTCCGCGAGGGCCTGCACCGCGAAAGCCTCGTTGGCCTCGATGAGATCGTAGTCGGTGATTCCGGTGCCGGCGCGGGCCATCAGATTCCGCACCGCCTGCACCGGAGCAAAGAAGATCTCGCGGGGCTCGCCGCCTCCGGTTGCGTAACCGGTGACGCGGGCCAGCGGCGTGAGTCCGTGCGCCCGGGCGAAGGCGAGCGACGCCACCACCAGCGCGCTCGAGCCGTCGTTGAGCCCCGGCGCGTTCCCCGCAGTCACCGTGCCGCCATCCTTCCGGAACGCGGGCTTGAGCCTGGCGAGCGATTCGGCGCTGGTGTCCTTTCGCGGCGCCTCGTCGGCGGCAACGGTGGTGGGTCCGCTCTTGCCGGGCACCTGCACGGGTAGGATCTCGGCCTTGAACTTGCCGGTCTCCGCCGCCTCGACCGCCTTGCGGTGACTGTCGTACGCGAAGCGGTCCTGGTCCTCGCGGGTGACCCCCGCCTTCTCCGCCGTGTACTCGGCGTACTCGCCCATATGGCAGCAGCCGAACGAGTCCCAGAGACCGTCGTGGATCATTCCGTCTACCATCGTCTGGTTGCCGGCCTTGATCCCGCCCCGCATGCCGTACACGTAGTGGGGCGCGCCGGACATGGACTCCTGGCCGCCGGCCACGATGCAATCCGCGTCACCCGCCTTGATCGCCTGGGAGGCGAGCATCACGGCCTTGAGTCCGGAGCCGCAGACTTTATTGATGGTCAGCGCGGGAATGGCGGGAGGAAGGCCGGCGTGGATCAGCGCCTGACGGGCGGGCGCCTGGCCGGAGCCGCCCTGCACCACCTGCCCCATGATCACTTCCTCGACGGCCGAGGGGTCCACGCCGGCGCGCGAGACCGCCTCGCGGATGACCAGAGCCCCCAGCTGGGGGGCGGTGAAGCCGGAGAGACCGCCGAGATACCGGCCGATCGGGGTGCGGACCGCCGACAGGATGACGGGTGTGGTTGCGTCGCTCACGAACTCCTCAAGGTACGAGCCGTCAGCAAGATAGCCGAGGGCCAAGGGGGTGGAAAGGCGCCCTCGGGCATGTCGGCGGCGCTGGGCATGGCCGAACGTGCCCGGGCCCACGATACTCAGAGAGGTCATTCGACCGTCTTTCAGAAAACAGAACCGTGTGCGCGCCAGCGAGTCCACCCTCGACCCGACTGCCATGCCGCCACTTCTCGGAACCGCATGCCGGCCGCCTTTTTTCGTGTTGGGCAGCGGCCGCTCGGGCACATTCCTGCTCGCCCGGATGCTCGACTCGCATCCGGCGATCGCGGTGCCCTTCGAATCGCACCTGTACAACCGCATCCTGCCGCTGATGGAGGGGCGAACCGCCGAACTCGGCCCCGGCCCGGCCCGGGAACGGCTCGTGCGGGAGATTCTGCGCACCAGCGATCTTCGCCATTAGAAGCCGCGGCCCACGCTGGAGGGCACGCTGGCGTCCATCCGCCGCCCCGGCTTTCACGGCATCGTGGAGGCGCTGCTGGAGAGCTGGACATTGAGCCGCGGGAAATCTCGGTGGGGGGAGAAGACGCCGCACCACACGCTCTGCTGGCCCACCATCCTCGAGGGGTTTCCCGACCTGAAGGTGGTACACCTCGTCAGGGACGGCCGCGACGTGGCGCTCTCGTTCCGCGAGGCGCCGTTCGGGCCGAAGCACGTCTATCAGGCCGCGCATCACTGGGTTCGGTTTCTGACGACCGCCGAGGCGGCCGGCGTCGTCCTGGGGGAGGGAGCGTTCCTGCTCGTTCGCTACGAGGATCTGGTGGAGCAGCCGGGGCGGGAGCTCCGCCGGATCTGTGCCTTGCTGGGCGAGGACTACGATCCCGCCATGCTGCGCTTTCACGAACACGACACCGCCTATCCCACCGATGCCCGCAACTCCGAGCGTCTGAGGCGTCCCGCGCTGGGGCGCAACCGCGAGGGATGGCGCACCCGCCTCACACCGCGCGAGCAGCGCATCTTCGAGGGGATCGCCGGCGATCAGCTGGAGCATTACCGCTACCCGAGAGTCATGGGCCAACCGCGGCGCACCGCCTGGGAGACGGTGTCCTGTCGCTACATCGAACATCCTCCGCGGCGGCTGCTCGCCATGCTGAGGAATCTACGGGTTCGCCCTGGAGAGCCTCCGGCTCAACATCACGCTGCGGTTCAGTCCCTAAGGCGCCAGCGCGCGGGTGCGCACCTCTTCCCGGATTCGGTCGAGGAACGCGGCGACCGGCAGCACCTCCTGCTTCTTGCCCGCCCCGCGCACCCGGAGCGCCAGACTGTCGCTCTCGGCTTCGCGCTGGCCGACCACGGCCATGTACGGCACCTTCTGCATCTCGCCTTCGCGAATCCGGTAGTTGAGCGTCTCGGTCCGGTCGTCCACGTGCGCGCGGAGACCGGCGGCCTTCAGCCGCTTCGCCAGATCACGCGCCGCGTCCGCCTGCGCATCCGAGATCGGAATCACTCGCACCTGCTCCGGCGCCAGCCAGACCGGAAAGGCGCCGGCGAAGTGCTCGATCAGGTTGCCGGTGAATCGCTCGAGCGTGCCGTAGATCGCGCGGTGGATCATCACCGGGCGGTGCGGACGGTTGTCGGGCCCGGTGTACTCCAGCTCGAACCGCTCCGGGAGGTTGAAGTCCAGCTGGATGGTCGGCCCCTGCCAGACCCGGCCGATCGCGTCGCGGAACTTGATGTCGATCTTCGGACCGTAGAATGCCCCGCCTCCCTCGTCCATTCGGTAGGCGATCCCCTTCCGGTCCAGCGCCTGCGTCAACACCGCCTCGGCCCGATCCCAGACCTCATCGCTCCCGAGACGCTCCTCCGGCCGGGTCGAGACCTCGAAGTCGAGCTCGAATCCGAAGGTGAGGCGCACCAGCCGATCCACCTGGTCGAGGCAAAGGAAAATCTCGTCCTCGATCTGCTCCATCGTGCAGAAGATGTGCGCGTCGTCCATGCTCAGGCCGCGGACCCGCAGCAGGCCGTGAAGCGTGCCCGACTTCTCGTTCCGGTACACGTTGGCGACCTCGCTCAGCCGGATCGGCAGGTCCCGGTAGCTCCGTTGCTGGCTCTTGTAGATCAGCGCGTGCATCGGGCAGTTCATCGGCTTGACCCGATACCGCACGTCCTCCGCCTCGCCCGCGCCGGCCGCCATGGGCGGATACTGGTTCGTGGCGTAGAGCGGCAGGTGCCCCGAGATCCGGAACAGCTCCTCCTTGGTGACGTTCGGGGTGTAGACCAGGTCGTAGCCGTTGGCGACGTTGTCGTCTTCGACGGCGCGGGAGAGCAGCCACTTGATCATGGCTCCCCGGGGATGCCACAGCACCAGCCCCGGGCCGACGACGTCGGAGATGGAGAAGAGATCGAGCTGGCGGCCCAGCACCCGGTGGTCGCGCTTGCGCGCCTCCTCCAGGCGGTGGAGATACGCCTCGAGATCTTCCTTCTTGAACCAGGCGGTGCCGTAGATGCGCTGGAGCATCTGCCGCTTCTCGTCGCCCCGCCAGTAGGCCCCGGCGGCATGCAGCAGCTTGAAATGCTTCAGGCGTCCGGTGCGGGGGACGTGGGGGCCGCGGCAGAGATCGGTGAAGGGGCCGTCGGTGTAGACCGTGATGGTCTCGTCGTCGCCGAGCTCGCCGATCCGCTCGAGCTTGAGCGGGTCGTCGGCGAAGCGCCGGTTGGCGGCCTCGCGGTCCACCACTTCGCGGACGAAGGGGTAGTCCGCCTGCGCCACCTGGCCCATGCGGGCCTCGATCCGCTCGAGGTCGTCGGGGGTGAACGGCCGGGGCACCGCGAAGTCGTAGTAGAAGCCGTCCTCGATGGGCGGGCCGAAGCCGATCCCCGCGCCCGGAAAGAGCTCGCGAACGGCGGTGGCCAGCACGTGGGCCGCCGAATGGCGCAGCACCTCCAGCGCCTCGGGGTCGCGGTCGGTGAGGATCGCGAGCGAGACGTCGCGCTCGATCGGACGGTCCAGATCCCAGATCGCTCCGTCCACCCGCGCCGCCACGGCGGCGCGCGCGAGCCCCGGGCCGATGCTCTCGGCGACGCCCCGCGCCGCGGTTCCGAACGGCACCTCCCGCGCGCTGCCGTCGGGCAGCGTCACCCGCATTCGCTGGCTCACTCCGCCTCCACCACCGGCGGCGCCGCCGGCCGGCTGGTGGGAGCGAACCAGAAATACAGCGCAATCCCGAGGAGAATCAGCGCGGCGAGCAGGAGCCAGCGACCCCGGTCGGGACCGCGAGCGTCGGGAGCGGGTCGTTCGTTCATTTGCACAGCCTTGGCGACCGAGGATTCCCTGCGCGTGAATCGCGACGCGGTTAACTTAACCGCATCGAGAATTCTTCCGTAAGAGGACTTCGCGTGCGCCACGACGACGAGCTGAGCGGAGGAGAAGTGGTGATGTGGACGGCGCTCGGCGTCGGCAGCGGCTTGCTCGCCGCCATCGCGCTGAGCGAGTGGGTCGGCGACGTGAACTCGGGCCGAGTGCGGCGCGCGGCCGATCGGCTCCGCGAGCACGAGCCGGCGCGGCTCACCGCGTCCGCCTCGGTTCGCGCCGTGGACCTCGCGCTCCGCGCCGATCCCCGCCTGGCGGGGCCCACCATCGAGACCCGGGCGGTGAGCCGCGGCGCGGTGGAGCTGCGCGGCTGGGTGCCCAGCCGGAGCCTGCGCACGGCCGCCGGCCGCACCGCCCTCGCGGTACCCGGCATCGAGAGCGTCATCAACAGCATCCTCGTGCGCGGTGAGGACGATCGATCCTCGCCGGACCAGTCTCGGGCGGCCGACCAGAGCGCATGACGGCGCCGCTCGCTCCCCAATACGACCCATCCCAGATCGAGGCCCCGCTCTACGCCTGGTGGCGGGACCGTGGTCTGTTCGATCCCGACGTGGTCCAGCGCGCGCGCGGCGGCACGCCGGGCGAGCCGTACGTGATCCAGATGCCGCCGCCGAACGTCACGGCGGAGCTCCACGCCGGCCACGGGCTCAACAACACGGTGCAGGACGTCCTCATCCGCTTCGAGCGGATGCGGGGACGCCGGGCGCTCTGGGTGCCGGGCACCGATCATGCCGGGATCGCCACCCAGAACGTGGTCGAGCGGCTGCTCGCCAAGGAAGGGCTCACCCGGTTCGACGTCGGGCGCGAGGCCTTCGTCGAGCGGGTGTGGAGCTATGTGCGGGAGACCGGCGCCCGGATCCTGGATCAGCTGCAGGCCCTCGGCTGCTCGGCCGACTGGTCCCGGACCTACTTCACCCTCGACGAGGATCTTTCCCGCGCGGTGCGGGAGGTGTTCGTCCGGTTGTACGAGAAGGGTCTGATCTACCGCGGCCACTACATCATCAACTGGTGCCCCCGATGCCTCACCGCCCTCTCCAACGAGGAAGCGGAGAAGGAGGAGGTGGACGGGAAGATCTGGCACATCAGGTATCCGCTGGCCGGCGGCGAGGGGCACCTGACGGTCGCGACCACCCGCCCCGAGACGATGCTCGGCGATACCGGTGTCGCCGTGCACCCGGACGACGAGCGCTACCGCCGCCTGGTCGGCGAGAAGCTCCGGCTGCCGCTGACGGAGCGCCTGATACCGGTGGTGGCGGACGAGGCGGTGGACCTCGCCTTCGGGTCCGGGGCCGTGAAGGTAACCCCTGCCCACGATGCCACCGACTTCGAGATCGGGCGGCGGCACGACCTGCCGCCGGTGGACGTGATGACGCCCGAGGCGCGGATGAGCCTCGCGGTGCCGGAGCGATTTCAGGGGCTGGACCGGTACGAGGCCCGCGGGCGGATCGTCGCGGAGCTCGAGTCGCTCGGCTTGCTCGAGCGGGTGGAGAGCCACCGCCATGCCGTGGGGCACTGCTACCGCTGCGGCACCGTGATCGAGCCACGCCTCTCGGAGCAGTGGTTCGTCCATATGGCGCCGCTGGCGGAGCCCGCCCTGGAACACTATCGCGACGGCACGGTGCGGTTCACCCCCGAGCGGCGCGGCGACGACTACGAGCGCTGGCTCGTCGGCATCCGGGACTGGTGCATCTCCCGGCAGCTCTGGTGGGGCCACCGGATCCCGGTGTGGTATTGCGAGGACGAGCGCTGCGGCCGCGTCATCGTGAGCCGCACGGGGGTGACCGAGTGCCCCGAGTGCGGCGGCCGCGTGCGCCAGGACGAGGATGTGCTCGACACCTGGTTCTCGTCCTGGCTGGTTCCGTTCACCAGCCTCGGCTGGCCCGAGCCGACCGACGACCTCGCCACCTACTACCCCGGCCACACCCTGGTCACCTCGCCCGACATCCTCTTCTTCTGGGTCGCGAGGATGATCATGTCCGGTCTCGAGTGCCTGGGCGAACCGCCATACACCCGGATCTATCTGCACGGCGTCGTGCGCGACACGCAGCACCGCAAGATGTCGAAGTCGCTCGGCAACGGGATCGATCCGCTGGAGGTGGTGGAGCGCTACGGGGCGGACGCGCTGCGCTACTCGCTCATCTCGGGAATGTCGGTCGGCACCGATCTCATCCTCGACCCGAACGATCTGGACTCCTCGTTCGCTCCCGGGCGCAACTTCGCCAACAAGCTGTGGAATGCCGGCCGCTTCATTCTCTCCAACCTTCCGGACGTGCCCCGGCCGCTGGGGGGACCGTCATCCCGCGTGGTGCGGCGGGAGGAGCTCACCCTGGCCGACCGCTGGATCATCGCGCGGTGCGAGGCGACGGTGCGCGAGGCCACGGAGGCCTACGAGCGCTTCCGCCTCAACGAGGCCGCCACCGCGGTCCACCGCTTCATCTGGAGCGACCTGGCCGACTGGTACATCGAGCAGATCAAGCCCCGCCTCTACGGGGACACCCCCGGGGGCGACGTGGCGCGCGCGGTCGCGGCGCAGACCTTCGACGTGGCCCTGCGCCTGCTGCATCCGGTGATGCCGTTCGTCACCGAAGCCCTGTGGCGGCGCTTTCCCGGGCGGTCCGGGGAGGCCTCGATCTCCATCGCGCCGTGGCCGCTGCCCGACCGCCGCGCCGAGGATCCCGAGGCGCTGCGCGAGTTCGGCATGGTCCAGGAAGCCGTCGGCGCCATTCGCGCGATCCGCGCGGAGTACGGCGTGCAGCCGGGACACCCGGTCCGGGCCGTGGTGACGCGATCCGACTCCGGAGACGGCGCCATCCGGCGCGAGCAGGCCACCGTGATCCGGCTGGCCAAGGTGTCGGAGCTCTCGTTCGGCGAGCCGAGCGAGCGGGTGGGCGGCCACGCCGTGCTCTCCGACGGGACCGCCGTCTTCGTGCCGCTGGGTGACGCCATCGAGGTGGACCGCGAGTGCGGACGGCTCACCGCGGAGGTGCAGCGGCTGAGCCAGATGGTGGAGGCACAGGAGAGGAAGCTCGCCAACCAGCAGTTCGTCTCCCGGGCGCCGGCGGAAGTCGTCCAGCGTGAGCGGGACAAGGCCTCCACGTGGCGCGAGCAGCGCGAGGTGCTGGGCAGGAAGCTGGAGCTGCTCGGGTGCGGCGCGGCCACCCTTCGGAACGAAACGTCGCGCCGGTGAGGCATGCCGGGCATCCGCCGCGCGGGTGGGCCGCCGTCCGATCTGCGGCGCTCACCGGTGCACTGCTGCCGGCGCTGCTGATCGCCTGCGCGCGCATGGAGCCGCCACCGGGCGGTCCGCCGGACGCGACACCGCCCCAGCTCGTCGGCACCACCCCGGATTCGTTCGCGAGCCTTCCCGATTTCAGGGGCGACGTCGAGTTCATCTTCGACGAAGTGATCTCCGAAGGCTCGTCGCCCAATCTGCGCACCGGCAGCGGCGACATCGAGCGGCTGGTCATCCTCTCACCCACGCGAGAGATTCCGAGAGTGCGCTGGCGGCGCAACCGCATCACGGTGCGCCCCAACGAGGGCTGGAAGCGCGACCGGATCTATCGTGTCGAGCTGCTTCCGGGGGTCACCGATCTCCGGCGAAACCGGTCGGACCGCGGCGCCAGGGTCACGTTCAGCACCGGCGCCCCCCGCCCCGAGACGACGTTCGAGGGCACCGTGGTAGACTGGCGCTCGGGTCGTCCGGCACCCGCCGCGCTGGTCGTCGCGACCAGGCTTCCGGACAGTCTGCCCTACCGCGGGCTCGCCGACTCCTCCGGCCGCTTCAGCCTCGGGCCGCTTCCGGCCGGCGACTACGTCGTCAGCGGCGTGCTCGACGAGAACCGCAATCACGCGGCCGACCCGCGCGAGGCATTCGACAGCGTTCTCGTGACTCGCGGGCGGGACAGCACGCTCGAGCTCTGGGCTTTCGTCCATGACACCACACCTCCGCGAATCCGGAGCGTCGCGCCGACCGACAGCGCGTCGGCCGCGATCGAGCTCACCCAGCCGCTCGATCCCCGCCAGCGGATCATGCCCTCGGCGGTGAGGGTCTCCCTGCTGCCGGATTCCACACCGGTGCCGATCGCCTCGGTGCTCCCGCGACCGGTGGACGACAGCTTGCACGCGAAGCGGCCCGCCGGGGCGGATTCCGCCGCGGCCGACACCACCGCTCGGGCCCGGCCGCCCGCGGCCCCCGGTGGGCGGCCACGCGGTCGGGGTGCCGTGCTCGAGCGGCTGACCGC
>JACDHV010000062.1 GCA_013820855.1 Gemmatimonadales bacterium
GCTTCACCCCGCTCCTTCAGCTCGGCGCTCAGCGCGCCCAGGTCACCGAGACGGCGCTGCACGTCGTCCAGCGCCTCGCGGCGTGCCTCGATGTCGGTCATCGCGGCCCTGACCTGATCGACTTCGTCGCGAATCCGCTCGACCGCCGGCTCCATGCCGCTCAGATCCTTCACCTGCCCCTGGACCTTCTTGGTCCAGGCGTCGGTGCTGGAGAGCCAGGTCTCCACCTCTCCGTGCGCCTCGCGGAGGCGGGTCATCTCCTCGTAGGCGACCCGCATCTGCTCCAGGCCGTCCGCCATCAGCTCGCGGGTACCCTTCAACGAGCCGAGATCCTTTACGGCCGCCTCGATGCCGGGGCGCAGCTCCTCGATCCGCTGCATGCGCGTCGCCACTTCGCCGGCGACCCCGTCGAGCCGCCCGACCTCCTGGCGCAACGACGAGATCCGCTTCTCCTCCTCCAGGAGCCGCGCCAGCTCGGCCGACAGCTCCGCGGCCTCCTCGCCGGCGCTCCGGACCTGGGCCTGCACCGCGGCGGTACCCTGGCTCGCCGCGTCCAGCACGGCGAACCGGTTCTCGCATTCCTTCACCGCGTTCCGGAGGTCGGCCACGCGCTCGCTGACCGCGTGGAGCCCACGGTTCTCCAGCTCGAAGCTCTCGCTGCTCTTGCGCATCTGCTCGCGGAGGTCGTTGAGCGCCTGGCGGGCCGACTGCTGCGCCTCCTCGGTCTGCGTCGCCATGGACTGCAGCTCCTCCGAGCGGGCCATCACCTTGCCCTGCACCGCGGAGACCTCCGCGATCTTGGCCTCGATCGCGCCGAACCGGCGGATCTGCTCCTCCTGTCGCCGGAGCCAGGCATCCAGCTCGCGGTCCAGACGGGTGAGCTGGGAGATCTGGGTTGCGGCGCGATCCACGGCCTCGCGCTGCTGCTCCAGCGCGGCCGACTTCTGCGCCACCTGGTCCGCGAGCGCCTTGAGCACCGCGAGACGATGCTGGACGTCGGGCACGGCGGCAACGGCCTGACCCACCGGCTCGAGCGCCCGCTCCACCGCCTGCACCCGCCGGGCCACCTCGTCCAGCCGGCTGGTGGCGGCCAGGTGCTCCTGGTCGAAGGCCTCGAGGCGGGCAGTACTGTGCCGGTGGGCGCGGAGGGCGTCGTCGGCCTGGGTGCGCATGCGGGACACGTCCTCACCCATCTCGCCCAGCCGGGTGCGGAGGGCATCGGCGTCGCCCCGAATGGCGCCGATGGGCCCCTCGAGGTCGAGGAAGCCCTCGATCTGCTGCCGCAGCCGGAGTGCCGCGTCGATCTTGTCGCCGAACTCGCCCATGCGACCCTGGAGAGTGTCGAGCTCCGCGCCGGCCTTGGCGACGCGCTCGAGCTGCGCCTCCGCGGCGGCGAGCCGGGCCGACGCATCCTCCATTTCGGCGACACGCTGCTCGACCGTCTCGCACCGCTCGCGCAGCAGGTTCAGTTCTTCGGACCGCTCGAGCACCGGCGCGAGCGCGCGAAGCTGCTCCAGCGCCTGCTCGGCGCGTGCGACGAGGGCCTCGAGCGCGAGCGTGATGTGCGCTCCGCTCGAATCGACGGCGACGACGGCGTCGTCCGTGCGGCGGCGACCTTTAAGGAAGGAGACCATGGCGTTGCTCCGAGGGGGTGGCATCTATGGCGATGGACGCGAGATCGAGCGGCGGATCAGTGCAGATATCTGCAACGGGTATGCCCGGGCCGGCGGTGGGGCCCGTTACCTCGGGTCGCGGGTGACGTTGGTGGTTGCAACCTGCTGGCAGGTACGGAGATCCCGGCGCGTCAACCGGGACAGAAGCGAAAGTGGGGGTTCAGCCCCTACTCTGGAGCGTCGCGACCTGCCCGACGCTTGGCAGGTCGCCACAAGTCGGCTCGGGGCTAAGCCGGGGTGGCTTGCTAGAACGTGGCCCCGATGGAGAAATGCAGCTGCAGCCTTCTTCGGGAATCTTCGGGCACCGTGCCGAGCGAACGGCCCTCGCGAAGCGCCGCTAGCACATCGTCCGGATCCCGCACATCGAGGGCCGACGGGTTGAGCTTGTATCCGAGGGCCACCTGCACCGCTCCGACCACGGTCTCGTAGCCGACACCGATACCGGTACCGAGAAAGAAGCGGTCCTGGTCGAGTTCACCGGCGTCCAGCGAGAAGCGGCGGTCCGGGGTCCAGACACGGGCGCCGTCGAGGAACAGGAATGTCTGCCACTTGTCGCCGAAGCCGGGGAACGGCAGCTGCAGCTCAGCGCTCCCGAACGTGCGGGCCAATCCGCCGATCGGCACGTATCGATGGGCCGTGGGCGTGGCGCCACCCTCATCCTCGAGGCGCACCTGCGGCAGCTTGGGCCCGAGGAGCTGGCTGCCCCAGCCACGGACGTCGCGGGTGCCGCCCGCCGTGAAGGTCACTTCGCGAAGGCGGAGCAGGGACACGAAGGGCGACTCCTGCCCGGCATTCCCCACACTGCGGCCGAACGGAATGATGCGGCCCGCGCTCCCGCGGACCGTGAGACCGATCCGGTCCGTCACCGGCAGGAAGCCCGTCGCCCCCAGGTCGAGCACCAGGTACTCCGAAGTGTTGAACCCGGGGAGCGTCACCGACACTCTCGGGCGCACGACGTAACCCTCACGGGGATTGGCAAACTGGTCCAGCTCCCCCCAGCTGCCATCCACTGTGACCACACTCCGGTTGTGGATCGTCCCGAGCGTGCCGACGGTAACCGAGTCCGCCAGGCCCAGGAGCGGCAGGTACTGGCGGGGGCGCAGGTCGTCGCCGAAGCCGAAGTCGAGGATCTCCCGATGGGACACCGTGAGGCCGAGCGCCACCGACCGGAGCGGGTTGTCCGCCAGGACCAGGGTGCCTTCGAATCCCACCGCTTGCGACCGGTCACGGACGTCATCGCGATACTCGGCGAAAGGTCCTCCGGCCACCGAGAGCCGCCGGTCGCCGACGTAGGGCTGAAACGCCGTCAGCGCCAACCGGTACCGCCGCTCCGCCGGTGACTCCAGCGCCACCACGCCAGTCTGCGCCGTCACGGCTACCGTGAGACTGCGCAACCCGCCAAGAAACCCCCGGTTTGCCCACTCCACCTGGCTGGTGAGACCGCCGCTCGAGGTGAGGCCTGCCTCACCGCGGACCAGCCGGCGGGGGTTCTCGGTCACTCGCAGCTGCACCGCGACGGTCGAGTCGCGGACACTCTCGCGCGGCACGTTCAACAGCGCCAGCCGGATGATAGGAAACTGGGTGATCTGCCGCCGGCCCTCCTCCAGGCGTGACGCGTCGTACCACTCGCCGGGCTCGAGCGGGAGCTGGCGGGTGAGATGATCGTCGGGCACCACCTCGTTCCCGTTCACGGCAAACTCCCGAACCTTGGCGCGCACGCCCGGCCTCAGGACCACGGTGACGTCCACCCGATTGGCGGCGGTGTCCACCAGCGCATTCGCCTCGGCGCCAGCGAAAGGATACCCGTGGTTGCGGAGCCATCGGATCGTGCGCTCGGCCAGCCCGCGGCGGTCCACCTCGCTGAATCGGCCGCGCAGCTGGTGCTGAAGCTCGACGAATCGGTCCCAATCGGCCGCGAGATCCGCCGGCAACCCGGGAGGCCCGCTGTCGGGTCCGACGAACTCCAGCGACCGGAGCAGCAGCGGTGGTCCTTCTTCGATCGTAAAGGTGACCTCCGCACGATCCTGCTCGGCGTCGTACCGGACGCGGTAATCCACCTCCGCTGCGAGGAGCCCTGCCCGATCGTAGAAGTGGCGCAGTCGGACCAGGTCCCGCTGAAGGTCGAGAGGATCCAGGGGGTGCTCTCCGACCCGGCTGACGAATGGCAGGAAGCCGAGCGCGTTCCTGAGCCAGACCAGCCCGCCTCGCTCGCGGGTCGCGATGACACGCTTCAGATCCTTGGCCTCGAACGCATGCGGGCCCCGAAACTCGAACTCGATATCGCTCACCTGCGTGGCCGGTCCGACGCCGACTAACGCGTCCTGCGCCAGGGCGGGGCTCGCGAGGCAGGCCAGCACCAGCATCGCTCGGGTCAGGTCAGAAACCATAGCGTCCCCGAAGGAGCACGCTGGTGGGGAGGCTGCCACCCCGGAGCGTCCCCCGAAGCCAGCTGCGCAGGGCGTACTCCAACTCGAAGCCGGGCCCGCTTGCCCCGGTGACCTGCTGTTCGGCGGTGGGACCGATGCGAAGAGGCTGCTGCAGGCTGACGTACAGGCGCGGGAGAAGGTAACGCCCGGCGGTGAGGACGAGGCCACGGTTGGCTTCCTGCCGAATCTGGAACACGTCGAAACCGAGCTCCTCGCCGACTGCCCCGCCAAGCGTGCCGACCAGCTGGTTGATCGCGACCCGGGAGGCATCCACCCCGCCTCCGGCGCCCGCCGCCAGCAGAGGATTGTCGGAGGCCGGCCGGCCGGTCACGATGTAGGAGATGATGTCCTCGTTCGACATCGACGGCTCCGCGGTGAACTCGAGCTCGAGGCTGTCCAGCCTTCCCTGGGCCTCCACGAAGATCAGCACCTCCTCGTCGTCCGGGCCTCCCTGGGTGGGGACCTGGTACTGGGCGGTCACGTCGAGCGTGGTGGCTTCGGTGGGCCCCTGGAGGACGATGTCACCCTCGACGATCTCGAACCTCCGGCCATATAGATTCATCTCACCCCGGCCGGGAATCGGGCGCACGCTCCCGAAGAACTGCATCTCTTCCCCCGGCTGCTGGCGGATCTCGATCCGTCCGGCGAGCTCGATGTCGATGCTCGGGCTGCTCGGCTTCCGGAACCAGACCTGACGGGGGAACTGGACGTCGATGTCGAGGCGGAACCGGTCCACCAGGCCGGGGCTCTCGCGCAGGCCGGCCAGCGCTCCGGGACCGAACCGCTGGACTACGTTCAGGAGGTCGGCCTGCGACAGCTGCACCTCTTCCACCGCCCCCTCGGCCCCGGCCTCGCCCGCGGCGATGATTTCCGAGGGACCCAGCTGGAGGCTGCCCGCGAGCGTGGGCTCAGCCAGGGTCCCCTCCAGGTGCAGCACTCCCGTCCCGAGCGCGCGGAGGGTCTCCGAGTTCGAGATCCGGAATTTGTCCAGCCGCGCCGTGAGGTCGAGCGAAGGGTTGCCGAGAGGCTCGAGCAGCACCGTGCCCGTGGCCAGCAGACGTTGGTCGCCCCCGGTGGTGAGGAGCAGCGTATCCACCACGAGCCGTTCGCCCTGCAACCGCGCGTTCAGCCGTCCGCCGGAGTAGGTGACGCCGATCGTGGGTAGGGTCACCTCGAGCCCGCGCACATTCACGCTGCCTTGCGCCGCCGGCTGGGCGGGGGTTCCTCTCACCCGGGCATCCATGAGGAGGGCACCGGTCAGGCCCCGGGCGATCGCCTCCGGCAGAAACGGCTGGAAGAAACCGAGATCGAACCGGTCGGCCCGGACGGCGAGCGCCATCGTGTCGGCCGCCGCGTTGGCCACGCCGATCATCGCCGAGGTGTCCTCCGGCGTGAGTGTGAGGCGCCACGGCAACGTGCCGTCCACGGTGAGACGCCCCCCCCGGCGTGACGTCGCGGAGGCCTCGAGCCGGAGACCGGCCGGGTCCCACTCGATGTCGGATTTCACCTGACCCGCCGACCGACCGTCGTCGCTTCGCGCCGCGAATCCGATCCGGCCCACCATCGACGGAGCGGATGCGGGACCGGACAGGCGAAAGGCGCCGTTCAGCGTGCCGGCCACCGGAACCACGTGCGCCCTGGCGAGGGCATCGAGGCTGAGCTGGTCGATCCGGACCGTCAGGTCACTCGAATCCCTGGTGCTCACGACCCCATCCACCGCAATGCGCTGGCCCCCCGCGGCGAGCACCAGGTCATCCACGGCGTATGAGCCGGGCTGTGCCGTCAGGTTCACCGGCCGTGCCAACTCCCAGGTTCTCGAGTCCTCAATCAGCTGAAGCCGGCGGAGCACCGCCCGGACCGTATCGCCCATCACCCTGCCGTGCAGGCCGAGCGCGAGGCTCATGGCGTCGTCCAGCCTCACCGTGGCCTCCAGCAGCGCGAGGGAGTCGTAGCGTCCCGCGAGCTGGACCTCCTCGAGCGTCACCTTGCCGATCGCGGCGCCCTGGATGCGGACGCTACCGGCGACCCCGCCAAGTCCGCCGCTGTCGATGGTCGTGGTGCCCCGGGCGGTGATCCGATTCGCCAGGTTGTTCTGATAGAGCAGCCGGAAGGCGTCGGCTCGCCCGTTCACCCGCCACCGTCCGGGAGGTCCGGTCACCGTCAGCGCGACGGACGCGGAATCGAGGAAGAGGGAATCCAGGCCCGCGAGCGCAGCGAGCGGTGAGGCGTCCCGGGCCTGGCCCGTGATCCGAAGCGTGTCGGCGGCAGGCGTGCCACTGCCGTTCAGCGCAAGACTGCCGCCGCCATCGATCGCGGCGACGTTGCTGCGGAGAACCAGCGTGTCCACCCGAAGGGCGCCGGGGCTAGGCTCCAGCGCGACATGGAAGCGCTGTACCCGCACCTGGCCGACGCCTCCGGCGGCGGTCATGGTGCCGGCGAGAGATCGGAATCCAGCGGTATCGACGGAGCCGGTCAACGCGAAGCGGCCCTCGACTCGGCCGTCGGGTCCATCGGTACCGGCCCACCGCGCGAGGTGTTCGACCCGGAGATCGCCTTCGGTCCGCACTCGCCATCCGGCGCCGCCTACGGTCCCGGTCAACGTCGCGTCGATTGCGGCGTCCTCGCCCTCCAGGTCGAGATCGCCTCGGAGGCGGCCCGCCTCAAGGGACACCTCCAGGCGTCCGGAGCTCAGCTCGGCGCGGTTCACTCGCGACGGCAGGAGCGAGAGATCCAGCCGGGCGAGCATGTTGTCGAGACCTGATCCGGTCAGGGCGCCGCTGAAACGGGCATTCAGCGCCGTCTCCAGACTGTCGCGTCCGAGGAGGAGACCGACGTCGAGCGAGTCCACCCGTCCACGGCGCGCGGTGAAGGACGGCACCTCCGCGAGGGGGAGGCCATCGCCAGCGATGGCGAAGGACCCGCCGCTGGTGTGAAGCGATCCGTCGTAGGTCATCCGCTCTCCCGCCAACCCGGCATCGACCTCGCCACCAGCCACCTGGATCGTTCCCAGCCGCGAGGGCGCAATGTCGATCCGTCCACGCAGCGAGCGAGTCGCTCCTCCCCACCGGCCCCGAGCGGTGCCGCCGACAGTCACCGGCCCCGCGAGATCGGGCCGACCCAGCAGGGTGCCGAGATCCACGCTGTCGAGAGAAGCCCGGCGCACTTCGAAGGTGGTCACCGAGTCGAATGGGCGGGCGACGGCGTCGAGTGCCAGCCTGCCTCCCTGGAGCAGGCTGCGGACATCCATCGTGGCCCGGCCGCCCGTGATCCGGACGTTGGCGATCAGCTGTTCGACCTGGCGGCCTGCGTAGCGCAGTTCGTCCATCTCGAGGCGAGCCGTGACCACGGTTTCCTGGGGGTCCACGCCCTGGCCCTCGAGTGTGAATCGAGCGGAAAGCGGTGCCGCGACGGTGTCGCCGAGCAACCGACCGACATCCACGCTGTCGATGATCCCGCGTCGAACCTGGTAGGTGATCGTCTCTCCCAGACCAACGGATGCGAGTCCTCGGACCCTGCCGCCGGCGACGAGCAGTTCGGGACGGAGCTCGAGGCGCCCGGCCTCCAGCTCGAGGCTGGCGCCCCCGAGCGGCACGGTCCCGTTCTCCCCTCCAATTGCAGACAGCGAGACCCGTCCCTGAAGATCCGCGGCGTCGGGCGTCACGCCCTCTCCCGCTACTCGGAACGCGAGGGCCAGCTCCGGTTGTCCTCCCTCACCCGTCAGGGTCCGAGCCACCGCTTCGGTGCCGTCCAGACCGACCACACGCCCGTTCAGCCGATAGGAGGGGACTGAGTCGAAAGGCCGGATCCACCCGTCGGTGCGCACAGTCCCACCCAGCAATTCGCTGCGGAGCTCCACCTCGGCCCGTCCCTGCCGTACATCGGCCGCAAGATCGAGCCGGCGCAGCTCCGTAGCTCCCACCCTGGTGCCGCGCAGGCTGACCGAGGCGCTGCCGCTGGCGAGCGCGAGTGTCTCACCCCTGAGATCGGCTTCCAGCTCGCCGGTGACGCTCCCGGCCGGAGCGGCCTCGTGCAGGAGGGAAGGGTCGAGACGGTTCACCTCCCCGCGAAGTCGGATGACCGCCGGTGCATCGCTGCCCATCACCGTACCGCCCTGGAAGCTCATCGTGGCCTCCCCGAGCCGGGCGGCGAGCTGCGCCGTGACCATCCTCCCCTCCCCACCGGCGACGATTTCGGCCCGTAGATACCCTTCGGCCGGAACCGGCGGGTAGACTGCCGAGACGTCGGCGAGCGCCAGAGGCATAGCCTTCAACCGCACGTCGAGCCGCCGGACCAGTCGCGGGTCGTCGAAGTTGCGAGGCAGCACGAGGTTGCCTTCGATGAGACTGCGGCGACTTTCAATGCGGAGAGGGTCGAGGCGGAACACCTCGGGGGTGACGGCGCCGCTGGCGGCAACCTCGAACCACGGGGAGTCTCCCGGCGGGGCCAGGGAGAGGTGCAGGGTATCCATTCTCAGCAGCAGCGTATCACCCATGACGAAGTCGCCGCCGTTCAGCATCAGGGCCCGCACTCGATACATCGAGTCCGGCGCCACCGCAGCGGTCGCCTGGATCTCACGGATGCGGAGCTCATCGATGGCGAACCCGCCTCCGCCCGTCGAGGTGTCTTCGGAGGTCCGGAAGGCACTCGCAAGGTTCCAACCCTCGGGGCCGCGTCGTGCCGCGACACTGCCGCCATCGACGACCAGCTCCTCGAGCCTCCGGCGGGAGCCCATCAGGTCCCGGGGGTCGTATTGCGCCGTAAGTCGCCGAACCAGCGCGATTTTTTGGCCCCGGTGCCGCAGGACCACGTTTTCAGCGCGCAGTCGCGTGATCCAGTTGCCGCTCACGCGACCGACATCGAGGGTGTATTCCGGATTGAGCGGAACCAGCGTGAGCAGGCGCTCGGCGGCCCACGTCGCGATCGTGGGCACCTGCAGCAGCCCGAGGAGCAGGACTACCACGCCCACGACAGAGATTCCGGCGATTGCGAGCCATTGGAGCCAACGGCGGGGGCTGGAAAGCGGCATCAGGCTCCGGGAAGCGCTGGGGAGATGCCCAACCGCTTGCCGGCCGGGCCGATGTCGCATTGTGAGGCACAACGAGCGCAGCGGCCATGACTTGCGTCACGGTCGCGGGGTGCGTGGAGGGTCTGTGCTGCTGTTCGGGCTAGGCGGGTGTATCTACCCGGTCATCTCCACTCGGCTCCGCAGGGACACTGGTGGCGTTCAGCGTGGCCGATATCGCGGTAGCAGACACAGGAGCGGGCGCCGTCGTCGGTGCCGTAGAGGCACACCCGATCATGCGCGTTCCCGCTTTCGATGCGCTCGATGTTGCGTGCGATCTCGCGCAGCACGGTGCCGCCCCGCCAGACCCCGGTAGCGTTCACTCCGCGATCTCCTGAACGGGTGATGGCAGTGGAAGGGCACCAAGGTATGGGCTTCGATTCCACATCGCCAGTCGTTTTTATCAACGTTGAAGGCGTTGATTTGTCGACAAGATCGGGAAGCTGCGACGCGCGGGACGGTTGCCCCATCGTCATCGATTTTCGGTCTTGACACTCGGCGAACGAATTCGTACTGTAGCTTCCCCTCGAAGCCGTGAGGCCTCGAGGTGAGTCGCTCATCGAGCGGTGTATCGATGAACGGCCGGCAGACACCAGGACGCTGCGTGTCTGTCGCTCACGGGGTGATCAGCCCGCGTGAGACGATCGCGAGCTCGCCGGCCGCGATCGAAAGTCCCGGCAAGCCCGGGCACCTCGGACGTCACCGCACGCGCCGAGGAAGGGAAATCGATTCGGTCGCCACACGTGGTGACACTGATCCAGGAATCGATCCCCGCCGGCGACAAAGCCCCCCGATTCGCGACGTGTCGCGTCTCGGGGGGCTTCTGTTTTTCGGATTCACCAGGTGAGGGAGTACCGGCCTCCGATCGTCATCAGCACCTCCGAGGCCCGGAGGTCGCTGGCAGGCTGGTCGCCGGGCCACGCGATTCGGTGGCTGCTGACGCCGAGGTCGAGGGCGAAGTCGTCGAACAGGTGGACCGAGGCCGCCAGGCTCTCCAAGGCGTCTCGCCGGCGGGACACGATGGGTCCGCCTCCGAACGCCAGCGTCTTCTCTGCGGTCAGGCTCACCGGGATGCGCACCGCGGTGAGCCTGCCATTGGCGGAGATGCGGGTGCCCACGATCTGGAGCGTCTCCCGACCGCTGGAGTAGATGCCGAGCTGAGAGCTGGCGGTGATGCCTCGCAACATGATGCTGGGCCCGATGCTGGCTCGATACGCGGTGTGGTCGGCCAGCGCCGGGCGGCTGCCGTCCGGAAGCCATTCGCTGCGTGAGACGCTCAGGTGCATGGCGATCCCGTAGCTGACCTCGTCGCCCTGCTTCAGGACCCGGCTCAGGTCGATGGAGGCCCCACGGTTGTCGGTGCCATAGAACCCCTGCGCCTTGGCGCTCCACGACGGGGCGACAAGTTCGCCCTCGAGAGAGAAGACCCCGCTGCTCAGCGCCTCCTCGAAGAGCGCGGCGCGGTTCCGGCTGGTGACGCTCCGGCGGGCGAAGACCGTGCTCCAGCCGCCGCTGAGCGCCACCGTCCGATGGTTGCGCTCCGGCAGCCGCACCTCGAACTCGTGGTAGAACCTGCGGCACTCACCCAGCCGGCAGACCGAGATCGTGGCCGGCTTCCGAAGCCGGTCGAGCAACACGCCGTCCCGGCGCTCCGCGTACCGGCGTGCCGGCATGCTGTCGCCGAAGTCGGCGCTCACCCGCGCGGCGAGCCGCGGGCCGTCGGTCCAGTAGCGGTCCCAGCCGTTGTCGGACTCGATGGCGATGCTGTCGGCCGATGCACTTCGGACTTCGACCAGGGCATCCTGGCCGGTGCGCAGCACCGTGGGCTCGATCTGAAGGTCCACCGGCTCGGGGCCTCCGGCCAGCCGGGTGGTCCGGGATGGAATCCCGCACCCGATCACCGAGACGCTTCCGAGAAGCGCGAGCAGGTGGACGAGCTTCGAGACGAGCACTGTCGGTGGCCGCAGGGCGGACTCGGCTAGGCGAATTGATGGGCGCGCTCCGGCCGGCGCGGCCGAAGGCGCACGCAGCGACGGAGCGGGAACGACCGGGTCGATCTGGTCAGGGAAGCAGCACCGGAGGAAGCAGGTCCGCCTAATTCATCATATCGCGCGGTACCCGGGACGGCCAGACCCCAAGCCGCTTGCGACGACCGTCGGGCGAGCGGCACATTGGGACGGCGATCGCCGGCCACCCGAACAGTCAACCAGAGTAGCCATTGCCCGACGAGTCCGTTCTGCCCACCGAGCCCAGCCCCGCCGAAACGTCGGGCCTCCGCGGGGCACGTCTCGCCGCCCGCGTGAGGCAGGCGCTGTACAACCTGCCCGCGGCGGATCTGGCCGCGGCGCACGAGCGCATGCGGGAAGGCGGGACCCGCCGGCACCTGGAGTACTTCCACGACGGGCGAGT
Source organism: Gemmatimonadales bacterium (assembly GCA_013820855.1). Lineage (GTDB taxonomy): Bacteria > Gemmatimonadota > Gemmatimonadetes > Gemmatimonadales > GWC2-71-9 > CAVVWJ01. Next base: position 11,571 of record JACDHV010000062.1, read on the forward strand.
GGAAGCGATCCGGGTGCTTCCCTGCCCCATAACCCTGCTGCCCGAGCAGCTGGTGTATCTGCATTCGGTCACCCGGACCCTGCACTATGCCTTGCTGCGGATGCCCGAGCTCTACCTGGGGGACCCGGCGGTGCACGACCTGCTTCGCCTGGATCCGGTGGAGGACGAATGGCTCCACGCCTGCTGGACGCCGGCGGTGAAGGCGAGGAATCCCGTGTTCGACCGGCTCGACTGCATGGTGGACTACGCCAGCCCGATCTGGAAGGACACGCTTCGGTTCGTCGAGCCGAACCTGACCGGCGTCGGGGGACTGTACCTGGTGCCGGCGGTGGAGGAAGTGGTGGAGGAGGCGGTCGTGCCGCTGCTCGTCTCGCAGGACCCGGGCATTCGCCTCACCCGCCTGCTCGACGCGCGCACGCTGCTGCTGCACGAGCTGATGGAGCACCTGGAGGTGGTAGGCCGGCCGGGCGGAACCATCTGCCTGGTGGAGCCGAAGTACGAGCTGGAGGGCATCGACGAGCAGCGACGGCTGGCCGAGTACTTCGGCCGGCGGCACGGCATCCGCGTGCTCCACGCCGACCCCAGCGAGCTTCGGATGAAGGGGGACGAGGTCTACTGCGGAGACCGGCAGGTGGACCTGGTCTACCGCGACTACGCCGTGCTCGACCTGGTGGAGCTGGCGGCGGGCGGCATGGACCCGGAGCCGATGCGCCGCCTCTTCCGGGAGAACCGGGTGGTCTCGTCCATCACGGCCGAGCTGGACTGCAAGAGCTGCTTCGAGGTGCTCACCGATCCGGTCCTGTCCGAGAGGTACTACAGCGAGGAGGAGCGGCGGGTCTTCCAGCATCACGTCCTCTGGACCCGTGTCGTGGGAGACCGGAAGACCTCGCTTCCGTCCGGCGAGGTGGGCGACCTGCTGGAGTTCGCCCGGCGGGAGCGCGAATGGCTGGTCCTGAAGCCCTCACGGGGCTACGGCGGCGATGGCGTGCTGCTGGGTCAGACGGTTGGCGAAGGCGAGTGGGTGAGCGCGCTCGACGCGGCGCTCGCCGACGAGGAGCTCTGGGTGGTGCAGCGGCTGGCGCAGATCCCCGTGGTCGAGGTACCGACCCTCACGACGGACGGGACGCTCCACCCGGAGGCCTTCTACCACGTGATGGGCTTCGCCTCGAGCGACTCCGGGATCGCCATTCTCGCCCGGGCGTCCCAGCGCCAGGTGGTGAACGTGGCGCAGCACGGAGGGATGGCGGCGGTGATGGTGGTGGAGGAGGCCTGAGCTCAGGTCCGATCCACCACGTAGGCCTCCATCGCGAAGTATTCCGCCAGCCCCAGCTTGTCCAGCTCCGCCGCGGTGCCCTTGTTCCGCGCCTCCACCCGCTGCCAGAACTCGCGCTCGTCAGGCCCCGGGAAGGGGGCGGTGTCCTTCTGCGACTGGTGCTTGAAGATCGCCTGGATCTTGAGCCGCAGCTCCTCCTGCGACAGCGGCACCAGCCACGTCGCCTCCGTGACCGACCACTCCTGCCAGGCCCCGCGGTAGAGCCATAACTCGGGCCGGTCACCGCCGGCCGCGGCGATCTCCTCCAGCGCGCCGTCGATGGCCTCCTTGCACATGCGGTGCGTGCCGTGAGGATCCGAGAGATCGCCGGCGACGAAGATCAGATGGGGCGCCATCTCCTCGAGCAGCGCGCGCACGATCGCGACGTCGGCGGGCCCGATCGGATCCTTGCGCACCTTGCCGGTCTGGTAGAACGGCAGGTCGAGGAAGCGGGCGGCACCTTCCTCCAGCCCGAGCGTGCGCAGCCCCGCGACCGCCTCGGACTCGCGGATCATCCGCTTGATGTCGCGGACCTCCTCGATGTCCACGTCGCCTGGCCGCTTGGCGGCAAGGAACTCCTCCACCCGCCCGGCCAGCTGGATCACCCCGCGCTCGGCGATACCCCGCTCGCCCGCCACTCGCTCCAGGAAGTCGAGATGGCGGCGCACGTCGTGGTCGAAGACCGCGAGATTGCCGCTGGTCATGTAGGCCACGGTGATGGCGTTGTCGTTCTCGACCAGCTTCCGGAGGATGCCCCCCATCGAGATCACGTCGTCGTCGGGATGGGGCGAGAAGCAGAGGATCCTGCGGCCCCGCGCCAGCTTCGAGCGGCCCCGGATCTTGGCGCCGAGGGCGTTGAAGACCAGGCCGTTGAGGGCGCCGGGCGTGCCGTGCGCCGCGACCAGCGACGAGAGCCGGTGCTCCGCGTAGTCGCGCTGGGTGAGCTTGAGGATCCCCTTCTGCGTCTGGCGCGAGAGCCAGGTGACCGCCCGGACCGCGAGCGGCGTGGTCCACTCCACCGACCCGACCACCCACGGCGTCGCCACCCGGGTGAGGTACGCGCCGGCGGCGTGGTCGAGGTAGAAGGTCGTGCAGGGATGCCGCTGGAGAAACGTCGCCGCGACCTCGTGGTCCACTTCCCCCTCGACCGCGCGCCGCACGATGTGCGCCTTGTGCTCGCCGGTGGCGAGGATGAGGATCTCCCGCGCCTCGAGGATGGTGGCCACGCCCATCGTGACCGCCTCGCGAGGCACGTTCTCCTCGCCGAAGAAGTCGGCCGCGCCATCCTTCCGGGTGACCAGGTCCAGCGTGATCAGCCGGGTGCGGCTCTCGAGGCCCGACCCCGGCTCGTTGAACCCGATGTGGCCGGTGCGCCCGATGCCGAGGAGCTGGAGATCGACGCCACCAGCCTCGCGGATCGCCGCCTCGTAGCGCCGGCACTCCTCGTCCGCCTGCGCGCGGGGAAGATCGCCACGCGGGATGTGGATGTTCTCACGGCGGATGTCGAGCTGGGAGAAGAGGTTCTCCCACATGAACCGATGGTAGGAGTGCATGCTCCCGGGGTCCATCGGGTAGTACTCGTCGAGGTTGAAGGTGACGACCTCGGCGAAGCTGAGCCCCTCGTCGCGATGCATGCGGATCAGCTCGCGATACACGCCCACGGGCGTGGAGCCGGTGGCGAGCCCGAGCACGGGGCGTGTGCCGGCCGCGGTCTTCTCGCGGATCACCTCGGCGACACGGGCCGCGACACGGCGGCCGAGCTCGTCGTGGTCGGCGACGATGATCGTGCGGATGCGCTCGAGGGAGCCGGAGTGGGGAAGCATCGTGTGCGAAGCTAGGAGGCGGGGGGCGGAGAGACAACGGCACCACGGCCCCCCGGTCAGAGAGTGCCGCCCCGCGGGGAGGTCGGGGGGGCTCGGGCGGCAGACCGTACCGCGGCCGATGCCCGCCGCCGGAGCCCCACCCCGACCTCTGCCACCCGGCGCGTCCCGCCTGCTGTTTCGCCACCGGCCAGGTGATTTGGCTCACCACGGTAGGGGCGCGGGCTCCCGCATTTTCGATGTCCCTCAGCGGCAAGGTTCGAAGATGGCGAGCACGGCGACACCCGCGGATGAAGTGGCCGGTGGGACGATTCCCGCGCACGTGAACCCGTCGGGGGGCAGCGCGAAGGCGGCGCTCGACGCCCTGGACCGGCACCCGGGGTTCGAGGTGCGGCTCACCCCTCCCGAGAAACTCGTGACCGCCCTGCGCAAGGCGGTGAGCGCCGGCGAGCCCAGGGTGCTGGTCGCGGGCGGTGACGGAACGATCGCGTCCGCCGCTTCGGTCCTGGCCGGCACCTCCACCGCGCTCGCGGTGCTTCCGGCGGGCACACTCAACCATTTCGCCCGCGATAACGGCATTCCGAGCGATCTCGAGGAGGCGCTCCAGGTGGCGGAGCGCGGGCGGGTGCGGCGAGTGGACGTCGGCTACGTCAACGACCAGATCTTTCTCAACACCAGCTCGGTGGGCGCGTACGTGCGTTTCGTGGAAACCCGTGACCGGCTCGAGCGGCACGTCGGATACTGGGCTGCGAGTGTGCTCGCGGGCCTGAGAATTCTGCGGGGCCTCCGTGCGACGCAGGTCACGTTCGAAGCCGGTGGCGAGAAGCGGGTCTACCAGGCCTGGCTGGTCTTCGTCGCGCTGGGCGAGCGAAGCCTCACGCCGCCCGGACTCGGCCAGCCGACCGCCGATCCGGGCGGCGCGCTGCACGTCGTCATCCCTCGCGGCCGGCGGCAGGCGCGGCGGCTCGCTCGAGCCTTCGCGAGCTGGGATCGGGGGCGGACGGTCGAGTCGAAGCCACTCGGCCTCGACACGGCGCTGGTCGAGCGGCTGCGGCTCGATCTGCCGATGGCGACCGTGAAGGTCGCAAGGGACGGTGAGATCGGGCGGCTGAGAACGCCGCTGGAGTACCGGCTGGAGCGCGGGGGGCTGAACCTGGTGGCGCCGTAGGCTGTTCCGTGTTCCAGACGCAGGGCATCACCCCGGCGGTCGGGTGGGGGTTCCGGCGGCGGACCGTACCGCGGC
>JACDHV010000237.1 GCA_013820855.1 Gemmatimonadales bacterium
CACCGGCACCGCCGCCTCCGGCAGCCGCTTCCCCGGTGGCTGCATCGCCGCCGCCGCCGAGCCGGCCGGTTGCTCCGGCCGCGGCTCCCTCGCGGCCGGTGGTTCCCCCGGCTGCGCCGGTGTCGGGCGCCCCTCCGCGGCCGGCCGCTCCGGCCCGGAGCCACTCGGCAGCCCCACAGCCGGCGGCGCCCCACGCGGCCCAGCCCTCCTCCCGGTCCACGGCCGCCTCGCCGGGACCAGGAGGTCGCCCGGCCAACCCGTTCCTCTCCCAGGATCCGTCCCTCAAGGCGAGGCGCCTCGCCAGGGCCCTCGTCTCCGATATCGTCGTGTACCATCCGGCCAAGCGGCAGGAGGGGATCCGCGACGGAAACCTCAAGGAGCTCTTCGAGGAGGAGATCAAGAAGAGCTGGGATGAGTACACCGAGCAGGTGGGCCGCGAGGTCGCGGAATCCACCGGCTTCTTCCGTGAGGCGCTGAACGAGATTCTGGCGGGCGGGAAACAGGTCTTCTAGCCATCCACGGAGACGCCGCCCCGCTTATTTTGCGTCAGACCCCAACCAGCGAGGGCCCGGCATGACCGACCTGCTCGAACGCCTCACCGAATTACGCCAGCGGGTGTTTGAACTCCGAGACTTTCTTTGACCTCCCCGCCAAGTCAGAGCGCCTGAACGCGCTGGAAGCGCGGCAGGCCGAACCCGGCTTCTGGGCCAAGCCAGACGCGGCTCGCGTATCGGTGCAGGAACTCAAGACCCTGAAGGCCTGGGTCGTCCCCTACGAGAATCTGAATCAGCGGATCGAGGGTGCGGTCGAGATGGCACAGCTCCTCGCGGCCGAGCCCGACGCCGCGATGGAGGCAGAAGTGGCCCGCGAAGCCGACGAGCTCACCACGGGTGTGGAGAAGTTCGAGCTGCAGGCCATGCTTCAGGGACCCGAGGACGCTCGTGATGCGCTGCTCACCATCCACCCGGGCGCGGGAGGCACCGAGTCGCAGGACTGGGCCGAGATGCTGATGCGCATGTATGTCCGCTGGGCCGAGCGCCACGGGTTCGAAGTGGCCATTCTGGACCTTCTGCCGGGCGAGGAGGCGGGCATCAAGTCGGTTTCGATCGAGATCAGGGGGGAGTACGCCTACGGCTATCTGAAGGCGGAGAAGGGCGTCCATCGCCTGGTCCGGATCTCCCCCTACGACTCCCAGGCCCGCCGGCATACGTCCTTCGCCTCGGTCTTCGTCTACCCCGACGTGGACGACACCATCGAGATCGACCTCCGGGAGGAGGACATCAGGATGGACGTCTTCCGCGCCTCGGGGGCCGGCGGCCAGCACGTGAACAAGACCTCGTCGGCGGTGCGCCTCACCCACGTGCCGACGGGCCTGGTGGTCTCCTGCCAGCAGGAGCGCAGCCAGACCAAGAACCGTGCGACCGCCATGAAGATGTTGCGGGCCGCATTGTACCAGCGGAAGTTGGAGGAGCAGGAGGCGGCGCGGGCCGTGGTCGAGGCCACCAAGACCGACAACTCCTGGGGCAACCAGATCCGGTCGTACGTCTTCCAGCCGTACACTATGGTCAACGACCACCGAACCGAGGTGAAGGTCGGCGACGTACAGCGGGTGATGGACGGCGATCTGGACGAGTTCATCCAGGCCTATCTCAAGCGATTCGGGGGCAAGGCGGCGTGAGCGCGGTGGAAGAGCGGTCGTACGTCGAAACGGCCCGGCGGGACAAGCGTGCGGCGCTGGAGGCCGCGGGCGTTCCCGCCTTCGCGTACCGGTACGACCGAACCCATTCGGTGGCCGAGGCGCGGGCGCTCTTCCGCGACGACATGGGCGACGAGGGGCCGGTGGTGTCGCTCGCCGGCCGAATCGCGCGCCGGGCACCGCAAGGCAAGACCACTTTTCTGGACCTCGAGGACGGGTCGGCGAAGATCCAGCTCTATCTGCGACGGGACGAGCTCGGCGAGCATTATCAGATGCTCGAGCACCTCGATCTGGACGACCATGTCGGGGTGCGGGGCCGCCTCTTCAGGACCCAGCGCGGCGAGCTGAGCCTGCGTCCCACCGAGGTTACGCTCCTCGCCAAGTCGCTTCGGCCGCTGCCCCGCGGCAAGACGCAAGCAACGGAGGAGGGGGCCGTCACCTACGGCGATCTCAGCGACCCCGAGGTCCGCTACCGCCAGCGCTACGCGGATCTCGCCGTGCATCCCGAGGTGCGCGACGTCTTCCGGCAGCGCGCCAGGGCGATCAGCTGGATCCGGCGGTTTCTGGACGAGCGGGGCTTCCTGGAGGTGGAGACGCCGATCCTCCAGCCGCTCTACGGTGGCGCGGCGGCACGGCCGTTCGTCACCCACCACAACGCGCTCGACACGGAGCTGTATCTCAGGATCGCGGACGAGCTCTACCTCAAGCGTCTGTTGGTGGGAGGGTTGGAGCGGGTCTACGAGATCGGTCACGACTTCCGGAACGAGGGGATGGACCGCACGCACAATCCCGAGTTCACCATGCTCGAGGTGTATCAGGCGTATGCCGACTACACCGACATGATGACGCTCACCGAGGCGATGGTGGCCGGCGTGATCGAGCACTGCCTGGGTACCCGCATCCTCGAGCGGGGTGGCGTCACGCTCGACTTCACCCCGCCGTTTCGGCGGGTGAGTTTCATCGAGGGGGTGAGGGCGGGCTGCGGGCTCGACCTCCGCACCGCCCCCGAGGAGGACTTGCGGCGCGTGGTGACCGACGCCGGCGAGCCGGCGGATGCCGCGCGCGAGATGGGCGGCGGAAAGCTGCAGGACGAGGTGTTCAAGGTGGTGCTGGAGCCCCACCTGGTGCAGCCGACCTTCGTGCTGGATTACCCCAAGCCGCTGTCTCCCCTGGCCAAGGAGCACCGGGGCGATCCGGCGCTCACCGAGCGCTTCGAGCTCTTCGTGGGCGGGCGCGAGCTGGCGAACGCCTTCAGCGAGCTCAACGACCCCGACGACCAGCGCAGGCGCTTCGAGGACCAGGCGCGCCAGCGCGCGGCCGGCAACGAGGAGGCCCACGCGTTCGACGCCGATTACATCCGCGCGCTCGAGTACGGCATGCCCCCGGCGGGCGGCATGGGACTCGGGATCGACCGGCTTATGATGGTCATCGCCGACCAGCCCTCGATCCGTGACGTGATCCTGTACCCGGCCATGCGCCCGGAGGAGGGATGAGCAGGGCGTCGCTGGTCCAGGGGCTCCGCGAGATGGGGCGCACCTTCCGCTGGCCCTCCAAGCTCGAATGGCGCATCGCGCGGCGCTATCTCCGCAGCCGCCGCGGGGCGAGGACGGCCTCGCTCAACACGGTGATCTCGACGGGGGGCGTGGCCGTCGGCGTCACGGCGCTCATCGTGGTGCTCGGCGTGATGAACGGGCTCCGCAACGACCTCCGCGAGCGGATCTTGGTGGCCAATCCGCACCTGCGCGTCCTCACCTATGGCGCCGGCCTTCGGGTGGACGACTGGCGGGAGGCGCTCGAGCGCATCCGCAAGGAGCCGGGCGTCGTCGCGGCGGCGCCGGAGGTGATCAGTCAGGCCGGCATCACGGCCGGTCAGGACTACGGCGAGGGCGTAAACCTGCTCGGCTTCGACCCCGACACGGGCGCGATGTCCGTGACCTCGCTGCCCAAGGCGATTCAGAAGGGCGACCTCTCCTTCAAGCCCACCAAGCCCGGAGTGGACGGCGGCATTCTGCTCGGCACCCGACTCGCCGGGCGTCTCTCGGTATACCCGGGCGATATCGTGACCCTGGTGCCGGTCACCGAGGCCAAGATGAATCCGGCGCTGGGTGTCGCCGTGCCGCGTTTCTGGAAGTTCGAGGTCACCGGCCTGTTCGACACCGGAATGTTCCAGTACGACAACCAGTTCGTGGTTATGTCGCTGGACATCGCGCAGCGCTTCACCGGGCTCGGGCCGGCGGTCTCGGGCATCGCCGTACGGGTCGCGGACCCCGACCTCGCGCCGGCGATCGGCGAGTCGCTGGAAAAGCGACTGGGATACCCGTACCGGGCCCTGGATTGGCAGACGCAGAATGCCAGTCTCTTCAGTGCCCTGCAGCTCGAAAAGCTGGCCATGGGACTGATTATTTTCTTCATCATGGTGGTGGCGGCCTTCAACATCGTGGGCACCCTCACCATGGTCGTGACCGACAAGACCAAGGAGATCGGGATTCTCCGGGCCATGGGCCTCACCTCACCGGCGGTCGCCCGGGTGTTCCTGATCCAGGGCGCGGTGATCGGGCTGGTGGGGACCGCGCTGGGCCTGCTCATGGGGCTGGCCGTGGCCTACATCGTGGACGAGTCGGGCTGGATCAGGATCAATCCGGCCGTGTACTTCATCGACCACCTCCCGGTGCACGTCGAGCCGCTGGACGTCGCCGTGGTCGTGGGGGCGAGCATCGCGGTCGCGGTGCTGGCCACGATCTATCCCTCGCGAACCGCGGCCGGGCTCACACCGGTCGAAGCGATCCGCCACGAATGAGCGCCATTCTCGAGGCGGCGGGGCTGCGGAAGGTCTACCAGGGTGGCGACGGCTTTCCCATCGAGGTCCTGTCGGGTGTGGACCTGGCGGTGAGCCGCGGAGAGTTCGTGGCGATCGTCGGCTCCAGCGGCTCCGGGAAGAGCACCCTGTTACATCTCCTGGGAGCGTTGGACACGCCATCCAGCGGCAGCGTCCAGCTGGACGGGCACTCCTTCGGAGACCTGGATTCGGACGCGTTGGCGATGGTCCGCAACCGGAAGATCGGGTTCGTCTTCCAGTTCCACCATCTGCTCAGGGAGTTCACCGCATTGGAGAACGTGATGC
>JACDHV010000063.1 GCA_013820855.1 Gemmatimonadales bacterium
CTTCCACGGCCCCCGGATCGCCAGGGTCCGCCCCTCCTCGGTCCCCGAATCCAGCGTGGACCCCATGATGTTCACGAACAGCACGCGGCCATCCGGACTGAAGCACGCGCCGGCGAACTCGGTGTCGTTCAGGATGTTCTTGCCGAGGTCGAAGATCGCGCCTTGCGGCGTGAGGCCGCGCAGGTACTGCTCTTCCTCGCCGTCCTCGCACATCACGATCCCGCCGCGCGGACTCACGGTGATGTTGTCCGGACAGTCGAGTACGTCCCGCGAGGGGCTCTCGAAGACGAGGGCCAGCTCTCCGCGCTCCATCGAGCGCGGGCGGTAACGCCAGACCTGTCCCACCTCGGCGTCGCCACCGTTGGTGGCGTGGAAGTAGATGCTCTCGTCGCCGTACCAGCACCCCTCCAGTCGGGCGAACCGCGCCCCGCCCTGCGCGAACCCCTGATCGAAGATCGCGGTCGGACTCATGGCCTCCTCGCCGGGATCGGGATCCGCGATCTCCACCCACCGCACGGGCAGCCGGGTTCCGACCTGTTGCCCCCTTCCCGTGTCGTAGTTCGGCCGCCCATCGATCGCCAGCATCTGCAGCCGCCCGCCGTCGGCGAGCCGCCCGCGAGTGGCCGGAATGAACCGATAGAAGCCGGCCGTGGGCCTGCGGTCCTCGGTCTCGTACACGATGCCGGTGGCCCGGTCCACGGCGACCGCCTCGTGCACGAAGCGGCCCATCGCCTGAAGCGGCACCGGCCTAACGGGCCCCGTCGCGTCAGCGGGCACCTCGAAGATGTAACCGTGCTCCTTGCTCCACCCGGTCATCCGGCCGCCGACGCTCTCCTCGCAGCTCAGCCAGCTTCCCCACGGTGTCGGCCCGCCCGCGCAGTTCACGATGGTGCCGTTCAGGCTCAGGAAGTCGCGCACCAGCTCCGTCGTGCCGTCCTTGCCGATGCGCACCTCGAGTGACGTCGTTCCGCCCCCTCCCTTCCTGTCGTAGGCCGTCGATGGGTTTCCCTTCACCACGGCGGTGTCCGGCTCGTCCCGGTTCTCGTGATTGCGGATGAGGCGGACGTTGCCGTTCGGCAGCGCGAACGCCGCCATGCCGTCGAAGGCACCAGGCGTGGGGTTCCCGTCGGACATCGGCTTGCCGGTCGAGCTGAGGACCGTATAGCTGAAGCCCTCCGGCAGGGCCAGGTCCGGCCCGGAAAGTCTCAGCGGCCCGTAGCCGCCCTGGCCCAGGCCGGCGCGCCGGAGCCCCGGCTTGATCATCTGGTCGGCGTCCACGCGTCGTGAGCATGCGACCAGCCCGGCGAGCGAGGGGGCGATCAGCGCGGCGCTCGCCATGCCGGCCGTGCGTCGCAGGAAATCCCGGCGGCTGTGACCGGTCATTTGAATCGTCGGCGATGTGGTGAAGGGATACGGTCCTGTAAAGTCATGCCTCCCGAGCCGTTCGCCAAGGGCGGCACGAGCCGAGTCCGGCGCAACGACCGGGCCCTCGAGTTGCTCGAGGGCCCGGTCGATTGATGCCAAGTGCGGTGCGGCGTGGCGGCGTTATCGTTTCGCCGGCTACTCCACCGTCACCGACTTGGCGAGGTTCCGCGGCTGGTCCACGTTGCACCCGCGGGCTACCGCGACGTAGTACGACAGGAGCTGGAGCGGGATGCTGGTCAGGATCGGCGTCAGCAGGTCGAGCGTCACCGGAATGGTGAACGTGGCGTCCGCCAGCCGTTCGATTTCGGTGTCGCCCTCGTTGATGAGCGCGATCACCTTGCCGCCCCGCGCCTTCACCTCTTCGATGTTGGACACGATCTTCGAGTGCACCGCGTCCTTCGGCGCGATGAAGACCACCGGCATGTTCTCGTCGATGAGCGCGATCGGCCCATGCTTCATCTCCGCCGCCGGGTACCCCTCGGCGTGGATGTAGGAGATCTCCTTCAGCTTGAGCGCGCCCTCGAGCGCCACGGGGAAGTTGACCCCCCGGCCCAGGTAGAGCGCGTTGGTCGCGGTGCCTAGGAAGCGCTCGGCCAGGTGCTCGAGCTCGGAGGAGCGCTCGAGGATCCGGGCGATCTGCGCCGGCAGCAGGCGGAGCCCCTGGATGAACTCCCGGCCCTGGAGGATGCTCAGGTTGCGGAGCCGCGCGATGCGGAGCGTCACCAGGGCGAGCGCGGCCACCTGGCTGGTGAACGCCTTGGTGCTCGCCACGCCCACCTCGGGCCCGGCGTGGAGGTAGATGCCGCCGTCCACCTCGCGCGCGATCGTGGAGCCGACCACGTTGACCAGGCCCACCGTCCGCGCGCCGCGCCGCTTGGCCTCACGGATCGCCGCCAGCGTATCGGCCGTCTCACCCGACTGCGAGATGCCGATCACCAGTGTCCGGTGGTCCACTACGGGATTGCGGTAACGGAACTCCGAGGCGTACTCGACCTCGACCGGGATCCGCGCCATCTCCTCCAGCATGTACTCGCCGATGAGGGCGGAGTGCCACGAGGTGCCGCAGGCGGTGATGACGATCCGCTCGACCTGCTTGAGCTGGTCGTCGCTGAGGTTCAGGCCCGTGACCCGCGCCGTTCCCTCCTCCTCCAGCAGGTGGCCCCGCAGCGTGTTGTGGAGACTCTCGGGCTGCTCGCAGATCTCCTTGAGCATGAAATGGGGGTAGCCGTTCCGCTCCACCATCGCCAGGTCCCACTCGATCTGGTTGACCGGCTTGCTGATCCGCGTGGTTTCCAGGTTGCGCACCCGGTAGCCGTCGCGGGAAAGCACCACCATCTCGCCGTCGTCGAGATAGACCACCGAGCGGGTGTACTGCAGCAGCGGCGACGCGTCCGAGGCGACGAACCACTCGTTCTCACCCACCCCGACCAGCAGCGGCGAGCCCTTCCGGGCCGCGACCAGGACACCCGGCTCGTCGGCCGAGATAATGGCCAGACCGTAGGCCCCGTCCACCTCGCGGAGCGCGGCGGCGACGGCCTCCTCGAGGTCGCCGCTGTAGTACTCGCCGACCAGGTGCGCGAGCACTTCGGTGTCCGTCTCCGACTTGAAGGTGTGGCCCCGGCGCTCGAGCGTCTTCCGGATGGCCGAGGAGTTCTCGATGATGCCGTTGTGGATGACGGCGATACGGCCGGACTGGTCGGTGTGCGGATGGGCGTTCGGCGTGGTGGGGGCGCCGTGGGTTGCCCAGCGGGTGTGGCCGATGCCGAGCGTGCCGGTCGGCATCTTTCCTTCCAGCTCCAGCTCGAGCATCGTGACCTTGCCGGCGGCCTTGGTGATCTCGAGCCCGTGCCCGTTCACCACGGCGATGCCCGCCGAATCGTAGCCGCGGTATTCCATGCGCCGGAGGCCTTCGAGAAGAAGGCCGGCCGCCTGCCGGGGTCCGATATAGCCTACGATGCCGCACATCGCGCCATGACCCTCACTGCAAGAGTTCCCGGCCGGCGGCCACCAGCGAATCCGCTTCCGACGGCGTCGGGGCCTCGGCGATCAGTCGAACGATGGGTTCGGTGCCGGAGGGGCGGATGTGCAGCCAGCGATCGGCCCACGAGAGCCGGAGCCCGTCTCGGTCGTCGGCGGTGGCATCGGCGAATCGCCGGCGCAACCGATCATACAATGGCCCCAGCTCCGGGCCTCGCGGTCCCTTGGCCTTCACGATGGTGTAGCGGGGGGAGGCGCCCACCAGCTCGGCGACCGTTACCCCAGACGTGGCAAGGAGATGCAAGATCAAGGCCACCCCGAGTGGGGCGTCCCGTCCGATGTGCAGAGCGGGCAGCATGACGCCACCGTTGCCCTCCCCTCCGATGATGGCACCCTGGTCCCGAATGGCACGCGCCACATTGGCTTCACCGACGGGGGCGCGCACCAGGGTGGCTCCGGCGCGGCTAGCCGCGTCGTCCACCACGAGGCTGGTGGAGAGGTTCACCACCACGACCGGGCTTTTCGCGTCGTTGCGGCGTTCATCCAACACGGCACGGACGGCGAACGCCAGGGTGTAGTCCTCCCCGATCGCCCGGCCGGTCTCGTCCACCACCGCCAAACGATCGACGTCGGGATCCACCGCCAGCCCGAGATCGGCGCCGCGGTCCCGCACCAGCCGGCCCAGCTCGCCGAGGTTCTCGGGCACCGGCTCCGGCGCCCTGGGAAATCTGCCGTCGGGCTCCAGGTTGATCCCGCTCACCCGGCAGCCCAGCCGCTCGAGCAGGGGCAGCATGGCCACCGCACCCGCGCCCCGCACGCAGTCCAGCGCAACATGAAAGCACCGGCGCCGGATGGCGGTGACATCGATCATCGGGAGCGCGAGGACGGCGTCGAGATGCCGGGTGATCGCCACGGGATCCTCCCGCACCTCCCCAAGTCCGTCCCAGCCGGTCCTGGGGGGCCCCTCGAGGGCCAGCGCGCGGACCCGTTCTCCCGCGCCCGCGTCGAGAAAGATGCCGTCCGGCCCGACGAACTTGAGCGCGTTCCACTCGATGGGATTGTGGCTGGCCGTGAGGATGAGGCCCGCACCGGCGCCATGGTGCTCGACGGCCATCTGGACCGTCGGTGTCGGCACCACGCCGAGATCGACGACGTCCACCCCCACGGACATGAGACCGGCGGAGGCCGCCCTCGCGAACATCGGCCCGCTGGTCCGTGAGTCGCGGCCGAGCACCACCGAAGGCCGGGGCGCGCCGTCCGTGCCGCTCCGCGTGTCGGAGCGCACCCACGCGCCGAGCGCCGCCGCATGGCGGGCGACCAGCTCGGGCGTCAGGTCGGTGCCCACGTGGCCCCGCATCCCGGAGACGCTGATCATGAGCGTGTCGGACATGGGTATGAGGTGCCGCTCAGCGGCCGAGGGGGAGCGCGGTGAGGTCTCGGAACGCCCCGGCGAAGGCGTCCACGACTTCGGTGTCGAAGTGGGTCCCGGCGCAGCGGCGCAGCTCGTCGAGGGCTTCGGCGGGAGAGCGGGACGGACGGTAGGCCCGGTTGGTGGTCATCGCGTCGAACGCGTCCACCACCGAGATGATGCGCGCCTCGCGGGGTATCCCGTCGCCTTGCAAGGCGTCGGGAAAGCCCGCGCCGTCGATCCGCTCGTGATGTGACCGCACGATGCGGAGCGCCATGGCGGATTCGCTGAGAAAGGGTGCCAGGATCTTCTCGCCCAGCAGGGTGTGCTCCTTGATATGCTCGAACTCTTCCGGCGACAGCGGGCCCGGCTTGTTCAGAATCGCCTCCCGGGTGCCGATCTTGCCGATGTCGTGCAGCTCGGCGCCCAAACGGATGTGGTTCAGCAGCTCACCCACGTACCCGAGCTGGACGGCGGTCTTCACGGCGTACCGGCTGACCCGGGACGAGTGCCCGCTGGTGTAGGCGTCCTTCGCCTCCAGTGCGTGCACCAGCGTCTGGACGCCGTTGATCAGGGATTCCTTGTTGCGGCGGTCCAGCTCCCGGACGCGGGTCTCGAGATTCTTCTGATAGAAGCGGTTCTGCAGCACGAGCTGGCGCTTCTCCAGCGCCTTGTCCACCCGGGCGCGAACCTCCTCCATCACCACCGGCTTGGAGATGTAGTCGAGCGCGCCGAGCTTGAGGCACTCGACGGCGGTGGTCACGTCGGCGACACCGGTCAGCATGATGATGGCCATGTCCGGATAGAGGCCCAGCGCCTCGCGCAGGAACGTGACTCCGTCCATCTCCGCCATGTGCACGTCGGAGATGCACAGCGGGATCTCGCCCTCGCGTTGGAGGATCGCGAGTGCCTCGGCCCCGGAAGCCGCTTCGATGGTGGCGAGTCCATGACCCTCGATGACCCTGGCCATGGCACGACGCACGGCGGCGTCGTCGTCCACCACCAAGCAGCGGGTGCTTGCTCCTACGGAGCCTGTTTGATTCACGCTCCGAAAGTAATCGCGTCACGCCTACGGCTTCAACCGAGCGGCCAGTCTTGCCGCCCGCCGTCGCGCGCCGTTACGCTTCTGCACTCCCTCTCGAGCCGGCGCGATGACCAGGATCCTCCCCCACGACGACCAGCACGCATTCGCCACCCGTTCGGTGCACGCGGGGCAGGTCGTCGAGCCGCTCGCCGGCGCGGTGATGACGCCGATCTATCAGACCTCCACGTACGTGCAGGACGGTCTGGGCCGGCACCGAGGCTACGAGTACGCCAGGACGCAGAACCCGACCCGTGAGGCACTCGAGCGCAACGTCGCCAGTCTCGAGGGCGGATCCCATGGGCTCGCCTTCGGCTCGGGCCTCGCGGCGCTGGACGCGCTGCTCAAGCTGCTGCGGTCGGGCGATCACGTGGTGTGCGGCGACAACGTCTATGGCGGCACCCAGCGTCTCATGGAGCAGGTGTACGCGGGGCTGGGGCTGCGCTTCACCTTCGTGGACATGCGCGACGTGAAGAACGTCGAGCGGGCGCTCACGCCCGCGACCCGCATGGTGTACTGCGAGACTCCCACCAATCCGATGATGAACCTGGTGGATCTCGCCGCGGTGGGCGACCTGACCCAGGCCCACGGCTACCTCTTCGTCGTGGACAACACGTTCGCCACCCCGTTCTTCCAGCGGCCGCTGGAGTACGGCGCCGACGTCGTGCTGCACTCCACGACCAAGTATCTCAACGGGCACAGCGACATGGTGGGCGGCCTGCTGGTCGTGTCGCGCGACGATCTGGCCGAGCGGCTCGGCTTCATCCAGAACGCCGCGGGCGGCGTGCCGGGCCCGATGGACTGCTGGCTCGCGCTCAGAGGGCTCAAGACCCTCCCGCTCAGGATGCGGCAGCACGACGCCAACGGCCGCCGCATCGCGGCGTGGCTCGCGGGGCGGAAGGACGTGCCCAAGGTGTACTATCCGGGGCTTCCCTCGCACCCGCAGCACGATCTCGCCGGCCGGCAGATGACCGGCTTCGGGGGGATGATCTCCATCGACCTCGGCGAGCCCGACCGAGCCAGGCGGATGGTGGAGGCCACCAAGATCTTCGCCCTGGCCGAGTCGCTCGGCGGCGTGGAGAGCCTGATCGGGCATCCGGCCACCATGACGCACGCTGCGGTGCCCGTCGCCATGCGCCAGACCATGGGGCTGACGGACAGCCTGGTGCGGCTCAGCTGTGGAATCGAGGACGCCGACGATCTGATCCAGGATCTGGATCGCGCGCTGGCGGCGCCCTGACGGCGGAAATGCGCGTCACAGGATGAAACATGCCGATCCCGAGTCCGTACGTGCCGCATCCCTAACTCCGAGCGACCGATGACCGCGTCCCTGCCCGCCCCCCGCCCGCGCCGCACCTTCCCGGAGATCTCCGCGGTCACATGGGAACATCCCGCCGACCGGGCCGCGCTCCAGGCGTTGCGCGCGGTGCCGGGTGTGGACGAGGTGATCCGGAAAGTGCTTGCCCTCCTCGGCGGTGAGCGCGGCGTACGCCTCCTCTTTCAGGGCAATGCCATCAGGGTCGGGCCGAGGCAGTTCCCCCGGCTGTGGCAGCTCCATACGGAGGTCACCACCACGTTCGACTCGGCGGACGTGCCTGAGGTCTACGTCACTCAGACGCCGTTCTTCAACGCGGGCGCGTACGGCATCGACAAGCCCTTCATCGTGGTCCACTCGGCCGCCATCGAGCTGCTCGACGACGACGAGCTGCGCGTGCTGCTCTCCCACGAGCTCGGCCACGTGCTGAGCGGCCACGCGCTGTACCGCACCATCGCCGCGGTGCTCGCGCTCATCAGTCTGGGCGCGCTGCCCATGCTCGCGAGCCTCGTGGTGCTGCCGGTGCGGCTCGCCTTCCTCGAATGGTCGCGGAAGGCCGAGCTGTCGGCCGACCGTGCGGGACTCCTCGGCGGACAGGACGTCGTTGTGGCGCAGCGCCTGGACATGAAGATGGCCGGTGGGGGGCGCGGCGAGGCGTTCGCGGGGCAGCTCGACGTCGAGGCGTTCATGCAGCAGGCCCACGAGTACGCCGCGAGCGGAGAGGGGCTCGACATCGTCTACAAGACCCTGAGCACTCTCGCGCTCACTCACCCCATGCACACCGTCAGAGCCGCCGAGCTCCAGCGGTGGGTCGGCTCCGGCGAGTACGACCGCATCCTGCGCGGCGAGTACGTCCGCCGCGGGACCGAAACCGATGACCGCCCGGTGCTGGACGACTTCGCCGCGGCGGGCAGCTACTACGCCGGCGAGGCGAGGGAGGTCGCCGCCCAGGTGGCGGAGGCGGCGCGCCGGGCGGCCGAGCGGGCGCGCGAGGCCTTCAGGAACGCGCAGAAGTCGTGAGGCTGCTCGTCGTCGGCTCGGGAGGCAGGGAGCATGCGCTCTGCGGGGCGCTCCGGCGGGAAAACCCCGACGCCGACATCTACTGCGCGCCCGGCAATCCTGGCACGGCGGAGCTCGCGACCAACCTCTCCATTGCGGCCGACGATCTCGACCGGCTCGCCGATGCCGCCGACATGCATGGGATAGATCTCACGGTGGTGGGCCCGGAAGTGCCGCTCGCCCGCGGGTTGGCGGATCGGCTCCGGGCCGAAGGCCGAGCGGTGTTCGGCCCCAGCGCCGCCGCCGCCCAGCTCGAGGCGTCCAAGGCGTTCGCCAAGGAAGTGATGGCGGCCGCCGGCATCCCCACCGCCTCGAGCCGCACCTTCCACGAGCTCGGCCCGGCGCTGGAGTACGTCGCGCGCCATCCTGAGCCCCTGGTGGTGAAGGCATCCGGGCTCGCGGCCGGAAAGGGTGCGGTGGTCTGCGAGAGCCGATCGGACGCGGCGACCACGGTGCGTGCGATGCTCGGCGGAGGGACGTTCGGCGACGCCGGACGCATCGTGGTGATCGAGTCCTTCCTGCGGGGCGAAGAGATCTCGGTCCTCGCAATCACCGACGGCCGCGAGGTCGAGCTGCTGCCGGTCTCGCAGGACCACAAGCGGCTGCTGGAGGGTGACGCCGGGCCCAACACCGGCGGGATGGGCGCCTACAGTCCGGTATCCATCGCGGCGCCCGAGCTGCTGGAGCGCGCGAGCCGGGAAGTGCTCCTGCCCGCGCTCGGCGAGATGCGGCGGCGCGGCACCCCATTCACCGGTGTGCTTTACGCCGGTCTCATGGTGGAGGACGAAGGCACGCCGTGGGTGGTGGAGTTCAACTGCAGGCTGGGTGATCCGGAGACGCAGGTGGTGCTGCCGCTCGTCTCGGGAGGCCTGACCCGATCGCTCGAGGCGGTGGCTCGAGGGGAGCCGCCGACCCCACTCGAGCTGCTCCCCGGCGCGGCCTCGGTCACGACGGTGCTCGCGTCCCGCGGCTATCCCGATGTCCCCGACAGGGGCGCCGCCATCGTGCTTCCCGACCATGTGCCCGAGGGGGTCACGATTTTCCATGCGGGCACCGCACGCGGCGCCGACGGCGTCCTGCGCGTGAACGGGGGGCGGGTGCTCAACGTCACGGCCGTCGCGTCGGGCTTCGCGGAGGCCCAACGCCTGAGCCGGGAGGCGGCGGAGGCGATCGACTACGAAGGCAAGCTCTACCGTCGAGACATCGGCTGGCGCGAAGCCGCCCGGCTCGCCGGCGCCTCGCGCTAGCGGAGGCGCCGGCGGTTTACATTCCGGGCGCAATGCCCGAGCTCCCCGAAGTCGAAACCATCGTCCGCGACATCCGTCCAGCCCTGCTCGGCCGCCGAATCGACCGGGTCTCCCTGAGCCACGACGACGTCCTGCGCGGTGTCTCGCGCCGCCGCCTGGTGCAGGGGCTCAAAGGCGCGACGGTGCGCGAGGTGTTCCGTCGCGCCAAGCATGCCGTACTCGATCTCGGCGAGCGGCGTCTCGTGGTGCAACCGGGCATGACCGGCTCGCTGATCGTTCACGACCGGCGGCTCACCAGCGACGAACGGCGCTACGCCGTGCTCCGGGCGGCCCTCGACGACGGCCGCGAGCTCGTCTATCGCGACGTTCGGCGTCTGGGCACCCTGTTGCTCCTCGACACGCCCGGCTGGAACCGATACACCGGCGCGATCGGACCCGAGCCGCTCGACGCAGGGTTCACGCCCCGGCAACTCGCTGCGGCGCTCGCGCGCTCGCGTCAGGCCGTGAAGAAGGTGATCATGGACCAGAAGTACCTGGCGGGCGTGGGAAACATCTACGCGAACGAAGCGCTCTTCGCGGCCGGGATCGATCCGTCCAAGCCGGCGGCCAGCCTCAGGTCGGACGATCACGTCCGGCTCCACGCCGAGATCCGGCGCATCCTCCTGGCGGCGATCGGTTCCAACGGAACAACGGTGCGCGACTACCGCACCGGCACCGGCGAGCAGGGCAGCTTCCAGCTCGAGCTGCTGGTGTACGGGCGCGAGGGAGCGCCCTGCCGCCGGTGCGGCACCCGGCTCGCCGGAACCCACGCGATCGACGGCCGCATCACCGTCTTCTGTCACCGCTGCCAGTCGTGAGTCGCCGTCTTGCGAAGCGGCCCGTCCCGCTGCCGGCCACCGATCTCCCACGGCTCCGCGAGCGGGTGCGGGCCCGCGCCGAAAACCGGCCCGCCGTCTACCGGATGCTCGATGCCGAGGGCCGCATCATCTATGTCGGAAAGGCCAAGCAGCTCCGAACCAGGCTGCTCTCCTATTTTCGCGCGGAGTACCCCGACGACAAGGCGGCGCGGATTCTCTATGCCTCACACGACCTCGCATGGGACTACACGCCCAGCGAGTTCTCGGCGTACCTGGGCGAGCTGCGCCAGATCAAGCAGTACCGCCCCCACTTCAACTACCGGGGTAACCTGACCCGCAGGGCGGTGTTCATTAAGATCTCGCGAGGACCGGCGCCGAGGGTGTACGCGGGAGAGACGGTGACGAGGGACGATGCCCGGTGCTACGGGCCGTTCCGCTCGCTCGGGCGCACCGTCGAGGCTGTGCGGACGCTGAACGATCTGCTCGGCCTGCGCGACTGCGCGGCGACGATGCCGATCGTGTTCAGCGGCCAGGGCGATCTTTTCGGCGCCACCCGCCAGGCGGCATGCATGCGGCACGAGTTCGGGTCCTGCAGCGGGCCGTGCGCCGGGTTCGTGGCGCAGCGCGAATACCGGGCGAGGCTGGCGACCGCGATCGCGTTCCTCGAAGGCCGCACCATCCAGCCGATCGACCGGGTGGTGGGCGGCATGCAGGAGGCCTCGGAGACCGACCGATTCGAGCTCGCGGTGCGCTGGCGGGAGAAGTTCGAGCACCTCGAGTGGCTGCTGGCCGCCACCAGCCGGGCCCGGACCGCGGTTGATCTCCTCACCTTCGTCTATCGAGATCCGGGTACCTACGGCGACGACCTGGTCTATCTGATCCGGCGCGGCGTAGTGCGCGCCACGTTCGCCGATCCCACGACTCCGATCGAAACCGAGGCGTTCCGCGCCGCCGTGTCGGCCGAGCTTGCAACAGCCGACTCGATCCCTGGTCCGCTGCCGTTGGAATCGGTGGACGAGATCCTTCTGCTGATGTCCTGGTTTCGGGCTCACCCTGACGCGCTCCGCCATACGAAACCGCTGGAGGCGTGGGTCTAGCGTGTCTTTCGTCCCCTCCAGGGACATCCGCCACGGGCACCGCTGTCGTCGATCTCGGTATCCCTTCCCCTAGTACCGGCTTACGTCGCTGCACGTCGTGGCACCTGCCGTGCCTCCACCCGCCATCGGCGTCTTCGGCGCCGATTCACATCGATGATCTATGGAGGCTCGCATGTTTCGATCGCTCTGGGCCGGCACCGTCGCCGGCCTTCTGCTCGCAGCGCCTCTGGAGGCTCAGAGCGTGCGGCCCGGCAGCTTCGGAATCACTGCGGCAGGAGATCGAGGTGGCGCCTGTGGCGGCCAAGTCCACCAACTTCGCCTACAATGTCGGGGCGGGCGTGAACGTCCCGCTGGGTCCCCGACTGGGCCTTCAGGGATGGCGAAGGACTACATCGGAAAGTTCGACGCGCGCGAGGCGGCGGCGGTGAACGCGAACACCAGGACGACGCACAACTGGACGCTGAGCGCGGGCGTGCGCCTCGGCCTGTAAGGGACATGCGGTGGTCTGAGCAGGACGAAGGGGCCACGATGTGGCCCCTTCGGGCGCTGGGTGACGAACACTCCCGCCCTCATTCTCCAACCGATCCCCACCGATCGGGAACTCCCTCCACCCGTGCGGCATGCTGCCCGCCCGGTGGCCTCGGCCACGCGAACCACCCCCCCGGACTGTCGTCATAGATGCGAAACGCAATGCGGGGCCGCCGGCCAGCTTCACCCTCGAGCCAGGCCGGATCCAGTCGAAGCACGAGCGACCAGCCGGCCGAGTCGCTCCGCGCGTCTACGGTCCAGCCCCCGCCCTCGCGCGATGCGCCGAGCCGCCAGTCGGGATCTCCCCGGGGGGCTTCCCACTTCCCGCCCCTTCCCCGGTAGATCACGCTGCTGTCGAGCGCCCGCCGGAAGTACCACTGGAAGTCGTCGTGATCCGGAACCCGCCCGCCATTGCCTGAGACGTCCAGGCTGATCACCAGATCGTCGCCCCAGTAATCCGTTGAGTCGGGAATTCGGGCCACCACGAAGGCCGAGTCTCGGGTGCGGAGAAGCCACACCTCGGCGACTCCCTGACCGGTCCCGATGCGGATCGACGGTCTGCCGAGGGACGCAGCGTTCGGCGCCGAAAGTGTGGGCGGCGACCCGACGGGCCGGACCGCCACGGTGTCGCTCGGCACCGCCTGAACCGCGACGGCGAGGACCGCCACAATAGGTGTCACGCGTCGTCGAACGGCTCCAGGGGGACCAGCCGACCGCGCGGAGGAATCCCGGGCTCCAGCTCGAGGATGCCCACCGACGGCGGAAGCTTGAACCGCCTGGGCCCGGCGCCGCCGGGGTTCATCACCGTCACGACCGTGTCCACCAGTGTGAGCACGGGTCGGTGAGTGTGTCCGAAGACGATGATTTCCGCCGAAGGGAACGCCGCCTGGATGATCGTGGGCGTGGGCACGCCGAACTGGTCGCCATGGGTGACGACGATCTCGAAGCCGTCGAGCTGAAGCGTCGCGACCTGCGGCAGCCGAGCTCGCAGCTCCCAACCGTCGGTGTTGCCGTGGACCGCCGTGACCGGCGCAAGGGCGCCGAGCTCGGTGAGAATACCCGCCGGACCGACGTCGCCGCCGTGGAGGATGTGATCGACCCCGCGGAAGACCTCGAAGACCTCGGGGCGGAGCAAGCCGTGGGTATCGGAGATCACGCCGAGGCGCATGGGTAAGACGGCGTCTACCGGGGCAGAGCGCTGAAGGCGGCCAGGATCTCGCCCGACGTGAAGGCGCAGTGCCCGAAGCGCTCGACATCGCTGCGGTCGAGCAGCGCGCTCAGACCCGCCGCCGCGACCTCCTCCTCGTACAGCGGCTGATGAAAGAGCCGCACGATGGGGTCGCCGGTGGTGTGGATGATCGAGATCGGCGCCGAGGGTTGACCATCGGTCTCGAAGCGGCCCAGTGCCGAGCGGGCGGCGGGATCCGCCGCGAAGCGAGCCACCCCGGCGTTCAGCGCCAGGTCGTCGGAGGAGCCCTGGTAGGTCTTGCTCTCGTTGTCGTAGGGCTGGCCGCCCAGTCGGGCCCTGGCGTCCAACGTTCCAAAGACGTTGTACCAGAGTATTTCCGCGACCGTCTCCGCGAGAATTGCGGGGTCGCCGGCCACGGTGGGGATGCCCGTCACGTTGGCCAGCTCGAGCGCGGCGTCGGGATCATCCGCCAGGGCGGCCATCACGGCCGGCTCGTAGGTCGAGGTCCAGCCGATGCGTGCCTCGTCAGGCGGCTCGCCCGGGCTCCCGGGAATCACGCCGGGAAAGAAGTAATCGAACACCACTCGGACATCGTTGAAGTAGTCGATCTGCCGGTCGAAGTCGCCGATGGGACCGCAGGCGGCGAGCACGCCGGTATACCGGTCGGGTTGTCGCTCCACCGCGAGCGCGGCCACCAGCCCACCCTCCGAGAACCCGACGATGTACACCCGGGCCGGATCCGGGCGCACCGTGCGGCGCACCATCTCCTCCAACTCCACCAGATCGCCCACCGCCATGTCGGCGACGAGGCCATTCGCCCGATAGCTCGTGGTGGCGTAGGCATAGCCGGTGGCGTTGACCAGATCCTCCACCGGTGTGCCACCGATGACGTTGTCGGGAATGGCGAGCGGTGCGTCCGGCTGGACGTATCCGTGCGCGTAGAGGATCAGGTCTCCGTTCCAGTCGGCCGGAAAGCATACCCGGGTGAGCGCGCCCCCCGTCGCTCCATCGGAGCAGCCGACCACTGGCGGCCCGCCCTCGTCCGTGGGCCCCTGCCCGTCACCGCCTCCGCAGGCGGCGAGGGCGAGGGTCGCGGCGAGGACCCGCCTTTGTCGGCCCGCCATCAGGTAGTGGCCTCCCCGGTCCACCGGCGCGCGATCTCGATGTCCAGACCGAGCTGATCGAGCACGCGCTGGACGATGAAGTCCACCAGCTCCTCGATGCGTGTGGGGCGATGGTAGAAGCCGGGCGCGGCGGGGATCACCACCGCGCCCGCCTCCGTGACGCTGACCAGATTCCTGAGGTGGACCAGTGACAGCGGCGTCTCCCGGGGAACCAGGACCAGCTTGCGCCGCTCCTTGAGCGTCACGTCGGCGGCCCGCTCCACCAGCGACCGCGAGGTGCCGGCCGCGATCGCGGCCACGGTTCCCATGGAGCAGGGGCAGATCACCATGCCGCTGGTCCGTTGGGAGCCGGAGGCGGGAAGCGCGCCGCGGTCGCCGTCGGGAAACGGCGTGACCGATGTCCAGTCGCCACCGGTCGCCTCGCGCAGCGCGTCGAGGGTGCCGATGCCGCACTCGGCCTCGAGCAGCCGCATCCCGTGCCCGGACGCGATGAGCCAGACGGGAACCTCGTTCCGAGCGAGGACCTCGAGCAGGCGAACGCCGTAGGGCGCGCCGGAGGCGCCGGTGATCGCGAGGACGACCGGGTGGCGAACAGGCACGCGGCTCACGCCGCCAGGCGGTCGAGCAGCGCGAAGGCGAACACGGTCACGCTCATGATGCCGTTCATCGTGAAGAAGGCGGCGTCCAGACGCGAGAGGTCGCCCGCCCGCACCAGATTGTGCTCGTAGGCCAGGATCGCCGCCGCCGCCACCAGCCCGACGTAGTACCAGGCGCCGAATCCCATGCCGTAGCCGAACAGCGCGAGGGCCGGGACGGTAATCCCATGCAGCAGCTTGGCGAGCAGAATCGCCCGCGCCTCGCCCAGCCGAACGACCGCGCTTCGGAGCCCCTCGCGCCGGTCGAACCCCTCGTCGGGCAGCGCATAGAAGATGTCGAAGCCCGCCACCCATGTCGCCACCGCCACGGCCACGGCGAGGAGGGGCCAGGCCGGCTCGCTCCACCGACCGGTCACCGCGAGATAGCCGCCGACCGGCGCGATCGCCAGTCCGAACCCGAGCCAGAGATGGGGCCACCAGGTGAACCGCTTCGCCAGACTGTAGACCAGAATCCAGGCGAGCGCGAGGGGGCTGAGGACGAGACAGAGCGGGTTGAGCGAGCCGGCCGCCAGGATGAACACCGCCCCGGCGGCCAGCACCGACGCCCAGGCTTGTCCCAGCGTGAGCGCTCCCCGGGGCAGCTCCCGCCCCGCGGTCCTGGGATTGCGCGCGTCGAAGGCGCGGTCGGCGATGCGGTTGAAACCCATCGCCGCCCAGCGCGCGGCAGAGAACGCGACGACGACCAGCGCCACGGTCCGGACCGTCACCGACGAGGTCGGCGCGGCGGCCACCACGCCGAGCAGCGCGAACGGAAGCGCGAACAGCGTGTGCGGCAGCTTGACGAAGTTGACGTAGCGGACGAGCAGAGACTCGCCGGCGAAGGTCTGCCCTTCGGCGGAACGGCGGAACGGCGGAACGGCGGAAGGGTCGCTCATACGTCTCCGAAC
>JACDHV010000064.1 GCA_013820855.1 Gemmatimonadales bacterium
CTCTTCGGGGTTCATCGGCCAAAGCGAACGTGCCCCGGCGGCTCCGTCAAGGACGGCCGGCTTCGTTATCTTGAGGCCATGACCGCCCGACCGCTCGCTGCGTCGGGGCTGGAGTACGATCCGGCCCTCGCGTGCCGGCACCTCGCGGAGGCCGATCCCACGCTCGGTGAGCTGATCGACCGGGTGGGGGCCTTCGGGCTCCGGACCCGGCCCACCCAGACGCTCTTCGCCGCCGTCGCGAGAGCGATCGTCTATCAGCAGCTCTCCGGCAGCGCGGCCGCCACCATCCTCGGCAGGGTGAAGGCGATCTACGCGCCCAAACGCTTTCCCACCCCGCGCGATGTCCTGGCGACGCCCCCCGAGCGCCTCCGGGCGGCCGGGCTCAGCAACACCAAGACCGCGGCCCTGCGCGACCTCGCGGCGCGAAGCCTGGACCGCACGGTGCCCGCGATGTCGCGGGTGCGCCTGATGAGCGACGGCGAGGTCATCGAGCGCCTGGTGCAGGTGCGCGGCGTGGGACGCTGGACCGCGGAGATGCTGCTCATGTTCCGTCTCGGCCGGGGCGACGTGTTGCCGCTCGGCGACCTCGGGATCCGGAAAGGCTTTGCTCTCACCTTCGGCACCCGGCGTCTGCCGGCGCCGGTGACGATCGCGCGGCGCGCCGAGCGCTGGCGCCCCTACCGGTCGGTCGCATGCTGGTATCTCTGGCGCGCGCTCGACACCTGAACGCGGAGGCATCGGGATGAGCGAGACGACCAATCCGATGGCAGGGCACGAGCCCGGCCTGCAGACGGTGGAGATGGTCTGCGACCGGCTGGCCGAGCTGGGTCTGGCGGTCGGGCCGGAGACGGCCAGAGCGCTGATCCGGGAGGTGCTGGCATCGGAGGCGCCGAGAGTGGACGCGCGGCTGCGGGATGCCCTCGACACCGCGCTCCAGACCATTCGCATTGCCGCCCAATCGGCGATGGGATTGCTTGCGACCACCGCGTCGGAGGGCCGCGCGAAGGAGCCCGCCCAGCCCGAGCAGCTCCACGTCTCGCGTAGACCGCCGCCCCAGCAGCCGGCCGCGCCGGCCCCGCGGAAGGCGGCGCCCCCTCCGCCGGAGCCGAAGAAGGCACAGCCCGGCCAGTCGGGGCCGCGCCGGCGGGTCGATCTCGACGAGGAAGAGCGGCGGCCGATGTTCCGCCGTCCCGGACGCCGCTAGTGCTGCTGCACCGCCTGTGGGACGCCAAGCTCGCCCAGGCCTCCTACCTGATCGGCTGCGCCGAGGCGAAGCAGGCACTGGTGATCGACGCCACCCGCGACGTGGATCAGTACCTCGCGCTCGCCAACTCGCTCGATCTTCGCGTCGCTCACGTCACCGAGACGCACATCCACGCCGACTTCGTGTCGGGCAGCCGCGAGCTGGCCGCCCGCGCGAAGGCGACGCTCTATCTCTCGGACGAGGGCGGTCCCGACTGGCTCTACGACTTCGCCGGTTCCGACGGCGCGATCCGTCTGTACGACGGCGACGGGTTCGCCGTGGGGCGGATCGGCATCACCGTGCTCCACACGCCGGGCCACACGCCCGAGCATCTGACCTTCCTCGTCACCGATGGAGCGGCCGCTACCGCGCCCATCGCGGCGGTGACCGGAGACTTCGTCTTCACCGGGGATGTCGGGCGCCCCGACCTGCTGGAGCGGGCGGCGCGGCTGGAGGGCACGATGGAGTCGGCCGCCAGGACGCTTTTCCGAAGCATCCAGCGCTTCAAGTCGCAGCCCGACTACCTGCAGATCTGGCCGGGCCACGGTGCCGGCTCGGCGTGCGGCAAGGGACTGAGCGCCATCCCCCACAGCACGGTGGGGTACGAGCGGCGATTCAACTGGGCGTTCGCCGTCACCGACGAGGCGGAGTTCGTGCGCCTCGTGCTCCAGGGACAGCCGGAGCCGCCCAGATACTTCGGCATGATGAAGCGCATCAACAAGGAAGGGCCACGCGCGCTGGGGGGACTGCCCCCCCCGAAGCCGATGCCTGCCGACGGGGTGATCGAGGTGCTGGAGCGCCGGGAGCTGGTGGTGGACACGCGCACCTCATCGGAATACGCGACTGGTCACCTGCCGGGCAGCATCAACATCCCCTTCAACAACTCCTTCACCACCTGGGCGGGCTGGGTGCTGCCCTACGATCGGGACTTCCATCTCATCTCGGCCAAGCCCGACGGCCGGCACTCGGAGCTCGCCCTGCGCGACCTGGCAATGATCGGGCTGGATCGCGTGGCGGGCTCGTTCGGGCTCGACGCGCTCGGCGCCTGGACGGGTGCCGGCCGGGCGCTCGCGACTTTCGGACGGATCTCCGCCCCCGAGCTCGCCGAGCGGCTTGTGGCCGGTGCCGCGACCGTGGTGGACGTCCGAAGCCGATTGGAGTGGGAAGCCGGGCACATTCCCGGTGTGGTCAACATTCCGGCGGGCGAGATCGCGAGTCGGATCGACGAGCTGCCTTCAGGGCGGCCGCTCGTGGTGCATTGCCAGGGTGGAACCCGCTCGGCCATCGCAGCGAGCATGCTGGACGCGCACGGGATCGGCGATGTGCTCGACCTGCCCGGTGGCTTCACGGAATGGGAAAGCGCGGGATTGCCTGTGGCGCGCGAGTCCGGCTCGCTCGCCGAGCTGGTAACGGCGCCGCTGGATCGGGCCGCCCGGCGATCCGGCTGAATCCTGCACCGACAGAACACCGCCATCGCTTCAATTGGCTGACCCCCGGCCGGGTGGCCGGCAGCGATCAGGCAGCGGGTCTCCGCACCGATGTTCGACTGGGCTCACTGCTGGTCGTACACCGAGCAGGCGACGGTATCCTTCGACGTCCGCTTCACGGAGTACATCAACTGGTCCGCCATACGGATGAGCTCGTCCCGGCTGCCCGGCAGCGTACGGCAGGTGACGACACCGACGCTGGCGCTGATCGGGTGGCCCGCCTGCTCCGCGGCTGCCTTGAGGGCGCGATGCACTCTCAGGCTCGCGAGGCGGGCGGGTTCCGAATCCACTTCCGGGAAGAGAACTGCGAACTCGTCACCTCCCAGGCGTGCCGCGGTATCCGCGTCGCGCAACTCCTCCCGGAGCGCCCCGGCCATGGCCACCAGCAGCGAATCCCCTGCGGAGTGCCCCGAGCTGTCGTTGACCTCCTTGAAGTTGTCGAGGTCGATATATGCCAGACTCAGGGGGCGTTGGTAGCGCCGGCAGCGACTCAGCTCGACGTCGACGATCTCGCGGAATTGGCGTCTGTTCGCGAGCCCCGTGAGCGCGTCGGTCCGAGCCAAGACGCTCTCCCTCGCCAGCGCCCGTCGCCGTTCGGCCAACAGCAGGCTGACGATGGAGAAGAAGCCGAGCCGAATGATGCTGTTCCAGACGTAGTAGAACTGGCTGGTGTACACATGGCCGCTCAGCACGTCGGCGATGCCCCAGGTGATCGCGCTCGCCGCCGAGACCACGAGACCAGGGGCGGCTCCCCCGAACCAGGCCGCGAGCGCGATCGGCACCAGGTAAAAGATGGAAAAGCTGAGCTCATAGCCGGTGACGACATCGATCCAGCCGAGCAGAGGGACGAGCCCGGCCGCGAGCATCAGGTACTGGAGCCTGGTCCTGCGTTCCGTCACGATCGCCATCGCTGATCTTCCGCAGAGGAAAGCTTGATTCGCGACGCCGCCCCTGCGCGCCGCGTTCCACACGATCAAAAGGTAACCGTCGCGGGCGTATGACAGCCTGAGCTATCAGGCGTAACGGGAGACTCGATTCCAACGGACTGCTGTGGCAACCACCGGGGTATACCTCTCCTGGGCTCAGAGAGGGGTCCTGAAGAGGCGAGGGGCTCGCCGCTTGTGTTGACGAGCCCCTCGGGACAAGGCGTGGTCCGCTGTCTGTTCCCACTCCCGAGGAGGGACTCGAACCCCCGACCCGGTGATTAACAGTCACCTGCTCTACCAACTGAGCTACTCGGGAAGATTATCCTGCCAAAGCGGATGCAATCTCGCCCGGGGTCGGGCGGGGGTCAAGCCGTACTGACTCATCGGGAGAGTTGTGGTTAACGGCCGAGGCAGAGGCCGGGGAGGCGATTAAGTAAGCGGGTGTTCACTTGTCACAATGCGAACAGCCGCCATTCCACTTTGCCATACAAAGTTAGGCGAGGTTTCGTGCCTAACCCATTGTTGATGAAGATGTTACATTAGCTACCCTGCTTTTTCCCCCTCGGCTCCTTACCTTGTCTCCATGCCATTACCGCCCCTGACGGGGCACCTCGAAACCAGGCGCCGCCTGGCCCAGGCGGTCCGCGGGGATACGCTCCCCCAGGTCCTGCTGCTGACGGGTCCGACGGGCGCGGGCAAGCAACGGCTCGCGCTGTGGCTGGCGCAGCTCGTCCTCTGCGAGCGGCACGATGAAGAGCCCTGCGGCTCCTGTCGCGCCTGCCGGCTGGTGATCGGGCTGTCGCACGCCGATCTCCACTGGTTCGTCCCGATCGCCCGGCCGAAGGCCGGCGATCCCGACCGGCAGGTGGACGAGGCGGCCGAAACGCTCGCGGGGATCATGGAGGAGCGGCGCAAGCATCCGCTCTACACCCCGGCCGACGGCATGGCGAGCCACTCGATCGCCACCGTGCGGCTGCTCCAGCGGAAGGCATCGCTGACGTCGGTCGAGGGTGGTGCGCGAGTGTTCATCATCGGGGAAGCGGACCGGCTGGTGCCTCAGGAGTCGAGTCCCGAGGCCGCCAACGCCACGCTGAAGCTGCTGGAGGAGCCACCCCCCGGTGCGCTGTACCTGTTGACTACCCTGGATCCTCGGCGAGTGCTCCCGACGATCCGGTCGCGGGCCGCGCCGATCAGGCTGAATCGCCTGACCGACGAGGCCGTGCGAGACTTTCTCCGGCAGCACACGGAGCCCCGCTGGAGCGAGGAGAAAATCGAGCAGCGGGCCGGGCTCGCGGCCGGGTCGATCGGAATAGCGCTCAGCGAGGGCGAGGAGTCGGGCAAGGCGTACCGCTCGGCCGAGCAGCTTCTCGTGGCCGTGGCCGAGGGCCGCGGACCGGCACTCGAGCGCGCGCTGGGTCAGGTGACCTACTCGGCGCGCGGCGAGTTCGCGGCGATGCTCGATGCCCTGGCCGACACCCTGGGCGAGGCGGCGAGGGGCACGATGGGGCAGCCGGTGCGCCGGTCGATCCCCCAGCCCCTGCTCCGACATCGCAGCCCCAGGCCGCTGCTCCAGGCGATGGAGCGGGTGGCCGAGGCGCGCGAAGCGGCGGCGGGGAACGTGAACCCGCAGATCCTTCTCGCCGTGCTGGGGGAAGAGCTGGCGGAGGTCCTGTGAAGTTGAGCCACCTGGATGCGGAAGGCCGCGCCCGGATGGTGGACGTGGGCGACAAGCAGGTGAGCGACCGGAAGGCCGTGGCCTCCGGCGCCGTGCGCATGTCGCAGCAGGCGTACGACCTGGTGGCTGGCGAAGGCGTTCCCAAGGGCGACGTTCTCGCCGTGGCGGAGGTGGCAGGGGTCATGGGGGCCAAGCGGACGGGGGACCTGATCCCCCTCTGCCATCCTCTGGGCCTCGACCATGTGCAAGTCGAAGCCCGGCTTGACCCTGAGCTGCCGGGGGTGCAGGTGACGGCGGTCGCCCGGGTGATCGGGCGCACAGGCGTGGAGATGGAGGCGCTCACGGCGGTGACCGTGGCCTGTCTTACAGTTTACGACATGGTGAAAGCAGTCGATAAGGGGATGGTCATTCAGGAGGTCAAGTTGGTGAGCAAGACCAAACGGCCTTCTCACGGCTCATAGACAGGGAGGTTGGCGCGTGCTGAGACCGACCGACGAGTACGGCGAGCGACACGGAGGGTTCCTGGAACGGCTCCTCACCAGAGGTGCCTTGCTCCTGGTGACCGCCGTCGTCATCGGCACCCTGGCCGGCTGGACCAAGCGTGTGGGTGCGGCGGACCACGTCGTGGCCCCTGACACGCGGCTCGTGGCGCGCGAGATGGGAAGCCTGGAGCAGCAACTCCAGGCCGCGCGTGGCGAGGTGGAGCTGGTGAAGCTCCAGCTCGAGCGCACCAGCGCGATCATGACCAATTCGGCCAAGTACCAGATCCCGGCGGATCTGGCCGAGGACATCTACGACATCGCGCTGAGCGAAGGGATCGATCCGGCGCTCGGATTTCAGCTCGTCAAGGTCGAGAGCGGATTCAAGGCGAATGCGCGGTCTCCGATGAACGCGTTCGGCTACACCCAGCTTCAGCTCCCCACCGCCCGCTTCTACGACGCGGACGTGACGGTGAGCGGTCTGTTCGAGCGCGAGACCAACCTCCGGATCGGGTTCCGCTTTCTCCGCGACCTGCTGGAGCAGTTCGATCACGACATGGAGCTGGCCCTCGTGGCGTACAACCGTGGTCCGGCGAGAGTCGCCGGCATCATCGCCAACGGCGGGGATCCGGCCAACGGTTATGCCGAGGCGGTGCTGAAGGGGTACGAGCCTCTGGGCGCGGTCGCGACCGGCAAGTAGATCGTCCGGTGCCTGGCTAAGGCAAAGGGGACCCCGATTCGGGGTCCCCTTTGGCTTGCCAGGAGCCAGTGCTGCGCTCCGACTTCACCACCGCCACTCAGCCCGGAATCTTGAGGCTGTCCCCCGCCCGCAGCGTCATCGCCGCCGAGAGGCCATTCGCGCGGCGCAGCTCCGCCACCGAGACGCCGTACCGCTTGGCCAGGCCTGACAGCGTGTCGCCCCAGCGAACGATGTGGGTCCGGGGAGCGATCGGCGCCTTGGTGCCGGGAGGCGAGACCCGAAGGCGCTGCCCGGCCCGAATCAGGCCCCTGGCGTCGAGCTTGTTCCAGAGTCGGAGCTCGCGCTGACTCACGCCGTATTCGTCCGCGATGCCCGAGAGCGTCTCCCCGCGCTTCACCCGGTGGTAGCCCGAGGTATTCGTTCCGGCGGCCGGGACCGGGTCGGACATCCGGCGGGCCATCGAGCTGGAGATGGCCCCGCCGGTCGGCACGACGAGACGCTGGCCGATGCGAAGGCGGCGGGGGTTCACTCTCGGGTTCGCGTCGGCAAGAAGTTGGCTGCTGACCCGGTACTTCCGCGCGATCCCTCCCATCGTCTCCCCGCTGACGACGAAGTGCTCGACGAACGTCACCCGCTTCTCCGGCGGCAGCTCCGCGTACGCCGCGACCGTCATGGGGCCGTGTCCGGGCGGCAGCCGCACCACCGACGCGTTGCCCGGGGGAGTCGTGAGGCGGAGAAACTGGGGGTTGAGCTCGCGGACCGCCGCCACGGTAGTGTCGGCCAGCCGGGCGATCACGTCCAGCCCGGTCATGGTCGGCACCACGATCGAGTCGTAGACCAGCGGCTCGGCGGGCGTCACCGTGAAGCCGTAGCGCGCCGGCTCCTTCGCGATGAGCGCGGCGGCGATGAGCTTCGGCACGTAGTCCCTGGTCTCGCGGTGCAGCAGCCGGGTGTCGTAGAGCCGGAAGAAGGCCGCGTCCGACGTCTGATCCGCATCGTCCTCCCGAATCCGGCGCAGCCCGCGCGAGACGCGGCCCGAGCCGGCGTTGTAGGCGGCCGCCGCGAGGTACAGCGAGCCGAACCGGCCGTTGAGATCCCGCAGGTGCCGCACGGCGGCGTCAGTGGCGAGAAAGGGATCGCGGCGCTCGTCCACCCAGGAGTCCACCCTGAGATCGTAGTACTTGGCCGTTCCCTTCATGAACTGCCACATCCCCACGGCCTTGGCCCGGCTGGTCGCGGTGTTGGAGAAGCCGCTCTCGATGAGTGCCAGGTAGACCAAGTCTCCCGGCATGCCTTCCTGTGACAGCCGCTCGCGGATCATCGGCTCGTAGCGCTGCATCCGATTGAGCCAGATGCCCATGCGGTCGCGACCGGGACCGAGGAAGAAATCGAGATACCACCGCACCCGGTGATGGCCGTTGTAGGTCTCGACGTCGATGTCCCAGGTGACCGCGTTCGCCAGCGCCTTGGTGTCCCTGCCCTCGATGGCATCGGCCGAGCCGCGCCCGGTGGGCTCCGCCTCGGCCAGAGCCTCGAGCACGGCCTCGTCGGCCGCGGAGTCGGCCGCCTGGCGCATCTCGGCGGCGAGCTCGGCGGCGAGGGCCAACGTGTCGAGATCCGGCGCGGGAGGAAGGAAGAACGGATTGTCGTAGAGCGCCGCCAGCGAGTCGTCGGGACCCGCCGATTGGGCGTGCTGCTCGGGGGAGCGGGTCTCGGGCTCCGGGCCCGGGGAGGCCTGCCGCGGGCCGCCACAGGCGGACAGAAACACCAGCGAAAGGAGAACGGGGCGAAGCATCGGCGCTCCGATTCGGGGTTCGTTCGGGCGCATTCCGCTGGGCGGAAGGCATTCTGAGGCACTGGCCCGCTGCAGAGCCGTCTAGCGCATGAACAAACTATTGCCAAGGAGTCGGTTTGTGGCATTGAGGACGGCGAGTGCCGCGGCACGGGCCGCGTCCTCCTCGGTGAGCACGGAGCCCACGACCCGCTGATCCGTGCCCTCCGCGTTGGTCGAGAGCGAGACGATCACGACCGTGGCGTCGAAGGCCCGTACGGCCTTCACGCCGACCAGCTCGAACACCATCCCGCCCTGCACCGCCTGTCCCAGCGCGATCACGCAGGCCTGAGCCGCGCAGCGAAGCTCTCCCGCCTGCGACGCCAGGCCCTCGCTCTGGCCGACGAAGGCCTCCGAGTCCCGCCAGGTGAGACCCACCTTCGCGCGGCACCGACCATTGGGCAGGCGGTCCAGCACGAACTCGGCGAAGCGCAGGCGCTCGCTGAGAGGGTTGGGCGCTGACATGGCCTTCCTTGGAGGGACGGGTTGAGTGAGGTACGCCTGGGATCGAGGGGGGCAAACCCTATGCCACCCCCCCCTTCCCGGCCACTCAATCCAGGTGTTCGGAAAGCAGGGCGGTGAGGGCCTCGTTCGAGAGCTTTTCGGCCTGGGCGAAGAGGGCCGCCTTCGAGGAGAAAGCGAGCGGGTACGGGGCCCACAGCGATTCACTCTCGGCGTTGGCGCACCGAAACGAGAAGACCAGATTCCATTGCGCCGAGTTGGCGCGCCGCTCCGCGGCCATCGTCACGTTCCAGCGACGATCGCCGTGGTCGAGCACTCTCCAGGCCATCGACGACTCCACGAAGTCGAGCGCAAGGTCGGCCAATATGGGCCGCGGCCGGGAATGAGGTCAAGGGTCGTTCGGAGCGGCGGGCCGGCGCGTCGACCCGTCGTGGCGACGGCCGACCGCATCGGTGATCAGCTGCGGGCCAGGGCCTGGAAGCGGGAGCGAAGGTCGCGCGTCACCGGACCCGACGTGCCGTTGCCGATGGTGCGGCCGTCCACCTGCCGGATGGCGATCAGCTCGCTGGCGGTGCCGGTGAAGAAGGCTTCGTCGGCCGTGTAGACGTCGTAGCGATTCAGCATCGTCTCCTGCACGTCGTAGCCGGCCTCGCGGCCCAGCTCGATCACGACGTCGCGCGTGACGCCCTTCAGGATGCCGGCATAGGCGGGCGGCGTCCGGACGGCACCGTTCTTCACCACGAAGATGTTCTGGCCCGACCCTTCGGCCACATGGCCGTCGCTGTCGAGCATCAGGACTTCGTCGGCACCCGAGTGGATCCCCTCGATCTTGGCCAGGATGTGCGCGAGATAGTTGAGCGACTTGACCCGGGGCGAGAGTGCCTCGCGGTGCGGAATCGGCGTACCGGCTGTGACCACCCGGAGCCCGGTTTCGTAGACCTCCTCCGGGAACAGGCGTATGGTGTCCACGATGATGATGATCGACGGCTTGGCGCATTTCCTCGGGTCGAGGCCGAGGTCGCCGATTCCGCGTGTGATGATGTGCCGAATGTAGGCTTCGGCGATACCCGAGCGCCGCACGGCCTCTTCGGTGACCGCCGCCAACCCGTCCTTCGGCATGGGAATCGTGAGCCAGATGGCCTTGGCCGAGTCGTAGAGCCGGTCCAAGTGCTCGGAGAGCTTGAAGATCTTGCCGCCGTACACCCGGATTCCCTCGAACACGCCGTCACCGTACAGCAGGCCGTGGTCGTAGACCGACACCGAGGCCGTCTCGCGATCATACCATTTGCCGTCGAGCCAGACGGTGGGCACGCCAACTCCCGCGGCCGCCGGAGTCTTGGAGGGTTTCAGAGTCGTGGACATGGGCCCAATCTACCCTCCGGAACGGGGATGGCCAAGGCGACCTCTGGTTTGGCGGCGCCCTCGTGGCGACTATTTGACATGCGACCAAATCGATGGAGTGAGCCGCAGCTCGACCGCCGGACCTACCCGCGGGCCGAGTACCGCCGCACGGCCCCCGGGCTGCTCGAGCTCGAGGGGTACCGTTGCGCCGTGCGCGACCTGGCACCAGGCGGCCTCCGCGTGGAGCCGGCCCCCGCGGGGCGAGTGTGGGAAACCGGCGAGCGGGTGTCCGGCGTGCTGCGCCTTCGGACGGGCGGCCTCGTGAGGATCGCGGGCGTGCTCGGCCGGATCGACCGGTCGGGCCTGGCGCTGCTGCCCGACTGCGAGGCCTGGCCCGACTTCGATTCGATCGATGCGGAGCGCTCGGCGCTGGTGCGGTGGCATCACGAGCGTCGCAGTGCGCCCCGCCTGCCGCTCCCCGTGTTGGCTGGTGCAGGCGGCGCGCGGACGCCGCTCCGCGACGTGAGCGCCACCGGGCTTCGCTATGCGCTCGCTCCGTCGGAGCGCGCCCCCGCCGCGGGGAGCCACGTGGCCGGCGAGCTGCGGCTCGACGCCGACACCGTGATCCCGGTGCGGGGCCAGGTGATCCGCCACGTCGGGCGGGAGATCGCGGTCGCGCTCGATCCTCCCGGCCTCACTCCGGATATCCTCGCGCTGCTGCGCCAGAGGTTTTTCCCGGAGAGGGACGATTCGGCGGTTTAGCCGCCGCGGTCTGCCGCAGAGGAGTCACGAGCCCAGCTCACCGAGCAGCTCCGCGATGTCGCCCAGTCCGAGCACCCACGTCGCCCCGCCGCGGCGCACCGCCGCCCGCGGCATCCCGTACACCACACAGCTCGCCTCACTCTCGGCGATAGTGACCCCGCCGCCCGCGCGGATCGTCGCCATCCCCTCCGCCCCGTCCTCGCCCATGCCCGTGAGCAGGATGCCGAGCACCTGCCCGGGCCTCGAGCGGGCCGCCGAGCGCATGGTGACGTCGATGCTCGGGATGTGACGGGCCTCGGCGGGCTCGGGGGAGAGGACGACCGCGAGCCCGCGGCTCAGGCGGAGGTGGAGGCCGCCCGGGGCGATGACCACGTCGCCCGGCGCGAGGCGCTGTCCCTCGACGGCCTCGCCGACGCGAAGCCGGCACAACGAGTTCAGCCGCCGCGCGAACGCCTCGGTGAATCCCGGCGGCATGTGCTGCACCACCACGATGGGCAGCGGAAAGCGCGCGGGCAGACGCTCGAGAATCCGCTGCACGGCGGCGGGGCCGCCGGTCGAGGCGCCGATCACGCACAGCTCGCGCCCACGAAGATCGGCCAGTGCCGTGGGGCGGACGGCGGTCTCCTGCGGAAGGCCGCTGCCCTTCGAAGGCGGCCCGCCGTTGCCGTTGGCCGGACGCGCGCCGGGCGAGAGCGCCACCAGCCGGTCCACCACCTCGCGCCGCAGGAACTCCAGGTCCATCACGTTGAAGGCGGTCTTGTCGATGAAGTCCACCGCTCCGGCCGCGAGCGCGGTCACGGTGGCCACGGCGCCCTCGCTGGTGTGCGCCGAGAGCATCAGCACTCGAAGCGAGGGCTTCCACCGCAGCAGTGCCGGAAGGACCTGGAGACCGTCCATGCCCGGCATCGCCACGTCCAGCGTCACGAAATCCGGATCGGCCCCCGGAATCTTCGCCAGCGCCTCGGCGCCCGACCCCGCCTCGCCGACCACGCGGAAGCCCGGCTCCGCGTCGAGCACGCGGCTCAGCGCGCGCCGCACGAATGTGGAATCGTCCACGATGAAGATCCGGATCACGGCTTCGCGGTCTTGCGGTAGACGACCGAGCCGCCCACCACCACGGGCAGCAGCTCGGTGTCCCGATCGAAGAGCGATTCGGAATGTCCGAGGAAGAGGTAGCCGCCGGGCACGAGCGCGCTGGCGAAGAGCCCGATGAGACGGTCGAACGCCGCGTCGCCGAAGTAGATGAGGAGATTCCGGCAGAGGATGACGTCGTAGGGACGATCGAGCGCGAAGCCGGGCGCGAGCAGGTTCGACTGGAAGAAGCGCACGCCGACGCGATACCGGTCCTTGAGACGGAACCGGCCGCCCTCGACGCTGAAGTAGCGGCGCCTGCTCTCCGGGTCGCAGGCGCGCAGCGACGTCTCGTCGTAGAGCGCCTCACGGGCCCGCGCGATCCGCTCCGGATTGAGGTCGCACGCGTCGATCTCCCAGGACCTGGCGGCCGGCGGCAGCCCGGCATCGTGGAGCGCGATCGCCAGCGAGTACGGCTCCTCCCCGGAGGAGCAGCCGGCCGACAGCAGGCGCAGCGGGCGGGACGGCGCGGCCGGCCTGCGCTCGGGCAGGACGTGCTCGATCAGGATCTCGAACTGGCGGGTCTCGCGGAAGAAGTACGTCTCGTTGTTGGTGATCAGCGCGGGGAGCCGGTCGAACTCGGCGTCCCCCCTGGGATGAAAGCGCAGGTATTCGTAGTAGGCGCGGGGAGAGTCGAGCCGCAGCTCGCGCAGCCGGGGCCTGAGGCGGGACCCCAGAATGTCCTGGCGCACCCCCTCGAACGTGAGGCCGAACCGCTCCTGGATGAGGTCGCCCAGGAGCTTGAGATCGGCCGGCTGGAACGAGGTCACACGGCGCTTGGCGAAGCGTCGCGGGTGGGCAGCTCGAGGGCGGCCCGCGCGGTGGCGGCGACTACCGATTCCACGTCACGCGCCAGGGTGAGGAGCGCGGTGCGCGCCTCCGCGCCTCCCAGCCGGCCCAGACCCCGGGCCGCCGAGTTCCGGATGTCCCAGTCGGGATCTTCGGCCATGGCGAGCAGCACCGGAAGGTGATCGAAGCAGGCCACCTCGGACAGCCCCTGCGCGGCGGCCCGGCGCATGTCGAGGTCCTGATCCACCAGACGCAGAAGGAGGAACTCGGAGAGCCATGGCGGCGCGATCCTGAGAAGCGACCAGACGATCTGAAGCTGCTCGAGCGGGCCACACTCCGGGTAGAGAGACCGGAGCCGCGAGGCCGCGCTCGGCGCGCGGCAATGCCCCAGCGCGCGGATGACGTGGAAGCGGAGCGAATCGGCGGTTCCCAGCATGGCCACCAACATCGTCACCGCCCGATCGCCGCCCCGGCGCACCAGCAGCTCCAGCGCCTCGGTCTGAATGGGCTGGTGGCGGTCCGCCAGGGCGCGCAGGAGCACGACCTCCGCCTTCGCGGCGGTGAAGCGCGCGGCGGCACGCAGCGCGGCCAGCCTGACGGCCGCGCTCGGCGACTCGGCGAGCTGAAGGACGCGTGGCTCCAGCGCCGGCACGGTCGTGCGTGTCAGGACGGCGAGGGCCTCCACCACCACGGGCTCGGCCATGCCCGGCTCGAGGCAGCCATCGAGCTCTCTGAGCGCCTCGGGCGACAGGCGCGCCAGCCCCTGGGCGGCGGCCGCCTGCTCGGGCGGCTCACCGCGCCGCAGGCGCTCGAGCAGGAGCGGGGCGACGGGGTCGAGGCCCATCCGGCCCAGCGCGAGGCACGCCGCCGTGCGCACGGCGAGTCTCGGGTCGCTCAAGTGCTCCACCAGCAGCGGCAGATCGCCCGGTCCGAAGGAACCCACCCGGAGCGCTCCGCACCGCACGTCCGGATCGGCGTGCGTGAGCAGCGCGTGGAGCCGCGGAGCCAGCCGCTCCGGGAACCGGGCCAGCAGCCCCTCAATCCATCGGGCCACAGGGTCCGCGGACAACCGGGCGAGGAGAACCGGGTGCAGCTCGGCGAGACCGGTGGCCGCCACCAGCGTGGCCGCCGCGCGGAGCAGGCTCTCCGCCTCTTCGGCGTCTCCGTCCTCCGGCACCGCCGTCAGCAGCTGGCCCAGGTAGACAACCAGGTCGCCCCCGTTCGCCTCCATGTCGCGCGCCACACCGCTGGCCGGCCCCTCCGGATCGGGATGCAACTCGATCACCACCGCCACGGCGAGCAGCAGCGGGTCCCGGAGCGCGCGCTCGCGCACCGTAAGCAGTAGCGGAAGCAGCGGCTCGAGCGATTCGGGTGCCGCGATGCGGCGCAGCGCCTGGACGGCCGGCTCCGCCAGCACCGAGTCCGGCACGAAGGCCATCAGGGGCGCGACGGCGGCGGGATGGCCGATCTCCCCCAGCGCCGCGATGGCCGCGAGCTGGATCCACAGGTCACGCTGGAGCAGCCCGCAGAGCGCGGGCACCGCCTCGCGCACGCGCAGCTTGCCCACCGCTTCGATCGCGGCCTGGGCGACGTTGGGATCCGGGTGGCTCAGCAGCGGAAGAATCGCGAGGCCGGCCGAGCCGAAGCCGATCCGCGAGAGGCTCTGCAGGGCGAAGAGCAGCAGCTCGGGGTCGTCCCGGTCCAGCACAGCCACGAGGTGGGGCACCGCGTAGGGACCCTGGCGCTCGAGAGCGCTGAGCCCGGCGTTGCGCCTGACCGCGTTCTCGCCGTCGGCCACCAGCTCGCCGAGCACCGCTGGCTCGACGTAGCGCGCGGCGAGGCGGATCGCCCGCTCCCGCACGCTGGGGGCGGTGTCCTCGAGCGCGGCGAGGATGTGCTGTTCGCCACCCGGCACCCTGGCCGCGGCCTCGAGGGCGGCGAGCCGGTGCGCGGGGGCCGTGAGCAGGGAGGTCATACCTGCAGGAGGGCCACGCGCTGCCGGAGGGCGTCGGACTCGCCCGCCAGGCTCTTCGCCGCCCCGTTCATCTGCTCGACCGCCACCAGGTTCTGCCGAGACACCACGGCGATCGCCTCCACCGCCTTCACCACCATCTCCCCCCCGTGCTTCTGCTCGACCACCGCCTCGGACATCTGGTGGGTGAGCTGGTTCATCTTCTGGGCGGCGGCGCTGATCTCCTGGGCCCCCGTCGCGTTTTCGCTGATCGAGCCGGCGATCTGCCGCGCCAGCGCCGACATCCTGCCCACGGTGGCGAGCACTTCCCTCGCGTCCGCTGCCTGCTCGTCGGCCGCGGTCGCGGCCTCCGCCACCAGACCCGAGGTCTTGCTGATGGACTCGACGATGCCGGCCAGCACGTGCTCGATGAGGGTCACCGCGCGCTTGGTGTCCTTCTGCACCGTCTCGATCACCGTGCCGATCTCCTGGGTGGCGCTCACCGACCGCTCGGCCAGACGGCGCACCTCGTCGGCCACCACCGCGAAGCCCTTGCCCGCCTCGCCGGCACGGGCCGCCTCGATGGCCGCGTTGAGCGCGAGGAGGTTGGTCTGGTCGGCGATGCCCTCGATGACCTTCACGATCTTCCCGATCTCGTCCGAGCGCTGGCCGATGGACGAGATGGACTCCTGCAGCCGCTCGCCGTTGCCCCGGGTCTCCACCACCGACTGCTGGCTCACCTGGTCCACCTGATGGATGCGCGCCGCGATCGCCCCGACGTTGTCGATCATGGTGCCGAGCGTGGCGCTGGCCTCCTCGACGGCGCCGATGAGAACCTCGCCGTTCTCCGCGGTCTGGGTGAGCGTCGCGCTCATCTCCTGGATGGAGGCGGAGGTCTGGTCCACGTTGGCGGCGAGGGCCTCGGCGCTCCGGGCCAGGTGCTGCATCTGCGAGGCGATCTCGACCATCGTGGACGAGGTCTCCTCGGTGGAGCTCGACTGCATCTCCGCGCCCTTGGCCATCTGGGTCGAGGAGGCCGAGATCTCCTCGGC
>JACDHV010000238.1 GCA_013820855.1 Gemmatimonadales bacterium
CCATCGCCCTCGACCCCCGGCACCCCGACGGGT
Source organism: Gemmatimonadales bacterium (assembly GCA_013820855.1). Classification (GTDB taxonomy): domain Bacteria; phylum Gemmatimonadota; class Gemmatimonadetes; order Gemmatimonadales; family GWC2-71-9; genus CAVVWJ01. The sequence goes on from JACDHV010000238.1 coordinate 34, forward strand.
ACCGGGCGCTAGGTGGCTACTACCGCCTGGTCCTCCTGACCCCGGACAGTGCGGTGGAGCATTACCTCAAGGGGCTGGCCCTCGCGCCCACCGACCCCGACCTGTTGGGGCTGCTGGGAGTGGCGGAGAAGGCGCTGGGACGATGGGAGCAGGCGTTGGAGCACCTCCGCCGGGGCCAGGGCCTGGACCCACGCGCCGCCGGTATCTCCTACGCCCTGGGCAACACGCTCCTCTGGCTGCGCCGCTACGATGAGGCGCTGCCGCAGCTGGAGCACGCGGTGGCGCTGGAGCCGTCGTCGCTGCAATGGCTGGAAGAGAAGGCCATGGTTTTCCTGGCCAGAGGCGACTTGGCCGGGGCTCGAGCGGTGCTGGACCGGCCCCCTCCAGGGGTAGACCGGCCCAGCTTCGTCGCATACCTGGCGACCTATTGGGACCTCTACTGGGTTCTCACGCCGGACCAGCGGGCCCTGCTCAAGCGAGTCAGGCCCAGCGCCTTCGATGGCGACGCAAGCTACTGGGCTCTCGCGCTCGCCGGTGCGCACGAAGTGGACGGCGACCTGCGCCGGGCGGCGGCCTACGGAGACTCCGCCCGCGCGGCGTTCGAGCAGCGGCGCACCGCCGGCACCGACGACGCGTTGAGCAAGGTGCTCCTGGGAGTGGCGCTGGCCTACATGGGGCGCAAGGACGAGGCGATTCGCGCCGGACAGCGCGGCGTAGCCATGCTCCCGCTCTCCAGGGACGCGGTCGCGGGAGCCTACGTGCAGCATCAGCTCGCCCGGATCTACATCCTGGTGGGCGAGCCGGACAAGGCGCTGGACCAGCTCGAGCCGCTGCTCCGGCTTCCCTAGTACCTCTCCCCCGGCTGGCTCCGGATCGATCCGACCTTCGATCCCCTGCGCCAGCACCCCCGCTTCGAGCGGCTCGTCGCCGCCCCCTGATCCCGGTGTCCCACGAGGAGCGGGATCATCAGATGGCGTTTCCGAAGGTGGATCCGCGGCTGGATCCATCACTCGACCGCGGGCGGACGTTCTGGTTGTGGTGGAAGGCGTTGTCGGGGTCGTACGTAGTCTTCACGTCCACCAGCCGGTCGTAGACCGAGTCCCTGTACGCCTCGCGGACCCGGTCGGGGTCTTCGTCGCCGCCGAGGAAGTTGACGTAGACGCCTTCGCGGAAGCGGCCGAGGGCGGCGAAGAACCCCCTCGTCCAGGCGGTGTCCCGGTCGCCGAAGTCCTCGCCGGGCCGCCACACGGCATCGAGGGTGATCGCGTGCGACGCCTGCCGGTTCCCGAACGCCGTCCCGCCCTCGGCCACTCGGCTCACCGCCCCCTTCAGATGGAACACCGCCACGTACGACCGCGGCGACGAGCAGGAGAACGCGTGCTTGGCGATCACGTCGATGAGGTCGTCGCGGAGTTCGGGGAGGTGGGTGGACTTCCAGTAGTAGTTCCAGCCGTGGACGACGGTCGAGTCGAGCGCGCTCTGGAATCCCACGTATGGCGTGGGCCCGACCAGGTCGAGGAGGGGAGTCCGGCATGCGCGGAGCGGGCGGAGCCCCTGCTCACCGTCCTCGATCGGCCCGGCGTAGCAGGTACCCACCATCACCACCGGGCGCCAGTGCAGATGCTCGGGGATGACCGCTAGCGGTGGCGCGGTGCCGAACCTGACGACCGTGCCGAGCTCGTCGGGAGCGTCGCGGACGAAGTCGCGGTAGAAGCGAAGAACCTCCCCGGCGTCGGTCGCGTCCCAGAGGACGGGCCCGGCCAGGACGGTGGGCCCGACGGAGTGGAGGCGGAACTCGAAGGAGGTGACCACGCCGAAGTTGCCGCCGCCGCCTCGCAGCGCCCAGAACAGGTCGGCGTGCTCGTCCTCGGACGCGCGCAGCAGCTCGCCGTCGGCCGTCACGATGTCGGCGGCGAGGAGGTTGTCGACCGTGAGGCCGTGCCTGCGCATCAGCCAGCCGACGCCACCGCCGAGGGTGAGCCCGGCGACGCCGGTGTGGCTCACGATGCCGCCGGTGGTGGCCAGACCGTGCGCCTGCGTCTCGCGGTCGACGTCGCCCCACAGCGCGCCACCCTGCACCCAGGCCCTACGGCCGGCGGGATCGACCCGCACGGCCCGCATCGCCGAGAGGTCGATGACGATCCCGTCGTCGCACACGGCGGTGCCCGCCACATTGTGGCCTCCGCCCCGTATGGCGATCTCCAGATCGTGGTCGCGGGCGAAACGCACGGCCGCGACCACGTCGGCGGTCCCGATGCATCGGGCGATCAGGCGCGGGCGCCGGTCGATGGCACCGTTCCACACTGCACGGGCGATGTCGTAGTCGGCGTCGTCGGCACTGATCAGCCGGCCTCGGAACCCGTCGATCTTCACGACGGTCGGCTCGTTGCTCCCGCGGCCGACTTTCGCGGTCGTCGGTGTCGTCATGGGGGCCTCCTCTCTCGAGGGCCCATCGTACGACCGCGGACCGCGGCTGTAAAGTCAAGAATCTGGACTTGACAACCGAAGGCGGGTGCCCAACACTGGCGTCGTGAGGACGTACGGCCAGTACTGCCCGATCGCCCGCGGCGCCGAGATCTTCGCCGAGCGCTGGACACCGCTGATCATCCGCAACCTGTACCTTGGCTGCGCCAGCTTCATGAGATCCTGGAGGGCGCGCCCGGACTCTCCCGTACCCTGCTCTCACAGCGGCTCAAGCAGCTCGAACGGCTCGGTGTCGTCGGCCCGGCCCCCAAGGCCGACGGGCGCGGGCACCACTACGAGCTCACGTCCGCGGGCCACGAGCTGTTCACGGTCTGCCAGTCGCTCGGCGAGTGGGGTGCGCGTTGGCTCGAGATCGCTCCCGAGAACCTCGACCCCTTCGTGGCCCTGTGGTCGATGTGCAACGCGCTCCGCCGAGACCGGCTCCCGGATCGACGCCTCGTCATCCGCTTCGAGTTCACCGGCCGGGCGCACCGTGAGCGCTATTGGCTGCTCATCGAGCACGGCGACACCGAGATCTGCAAGACGTCCCCCGGCCTCGACGACGACCTCTACATCACGGCGGAAGCCGAGGCCTTCGTCAAATGGCACGCGGGCCAGCTCACGTGGGCCCAAGCCATCCGCGAAAACCGCATCCAAGTCGACGGCCCTTCGTCGCTCGTGAGAGCCTTCCCGACCTGGAACGCCCGCAGCATGTTCGCTCACATCAGGCCGATCGCCCGCGCCGTCACGAGCCCCGAAGGCTGACATCCGCAGCTTCCTCCAGGCGTGGTGCTCGGGCTCGCCGGCGTTCGTCTGCTGTATTTGCCGGGACTGGTTAGGCTCTCCTCCAAGCCGTCGTGATGGACCATCACCCACCACGTTCATTTCGTGGGGCGGGCATCCAGACCGAAATCGGCCTTTAACCGATCGTACCAGGCATCATCGTCCAGAGCCCCCCAGCCAACCCACTCCTCGTCGCTCATCGCAGCGCGCCATCCGAGAAATCCCTCTGCGTCAGGCCCCACCGGGTGCCGCAGCTGCCACGTGCCGCTTTCGACGATGTCAACCACCTTCTCTCCCACCACCGAGGGCGGGACTGAGTTCTTCAGCGTAGCTTCGAACATCGCGGCAAAGCGGCGTCTTTGAGGGTACGGCGATGGCCCCCGTGACGTCTCGATGCGTCTGGCCATAGGCGTGTCGATGATGCCCGGCTCCACGATCGCGACCCGCACGTTGAACGGCTTCATCTCCTGGGCCAGTGACTCGCTGAGCGCCTCCAGGGCGAACTTCGAGGCGTTGTACGAGGCCAAGGGTGACATCGATATGCGCCCCGCGATGGACGTGATATTGATGATGCAGCCGCTCCGGCGTTTGCGCATTGCCGGCAGCACAGCCTGGATGCAGCGGAGCGCGCCAAAGTAATTCGTCTCCATCACGGCCCTGAACTCGGCGAAGGAAAGCTCCTCCACCGAGCCACTGCGCTCAATCCCGGCATTGTTGACCAGCACGTCGATTGCTCCGGCCTCGTTGAAGATACGATCGATTCCTGCCTTGACCGACGCGTCGGAATCGACATCCATGGCGGCAATCGTGATGGGGAGCTTTTCTGAAGCGGCGCGCTGCCCAAGCTCCGGCGCGCGACTTGGGTTGCGCATCGTCGCATAAACCGTGTGGCTAGCCCTCGCGAAGGCCACGGCGATGGCTAACCCTATGCCCGAGCTGGTTCCTGTAATGACGACTACTGCCATAATTGACCTCCTCGCTATCATGAACCGCCGTGCGGCCTGGTGGATGTCCGGTCCGGAGGACGGCCGTGGCCGGTGGGAGCCAGCGCCTGAACTCAGGCCAAACCGGCCAGCTCCCGGGTCAACTGCCGCGCCGGCAGGTCCGGACCCCGGCGGATGTGCTGTCCGGCCCACAGCCCGGTGAAGTCGCCGCTGCCCTGCGCTTCCGCCTTGGCGCGCAGCGGCATGATCGCGCCGGACGCCAGGGGAAACGCCGGCGCCGCGGCGCTCATCGGCCCGATCTCTCGCATCAGCCGGTTGACCACGCCGCGCGCGGGGCGGCCGGTAAAGACATTGGTGACCGCGGTGACCTCGGCGCCCGGCGCCTTCAGCGCCGCACGATGCACCGCGCTGGTCGTCGCCTCGGGACACGAGAGATAGGCCGTCCCGACCTGCGCGGCCACGGCCCCCAGCGCGAGCGCGGCACGCACACCGGCCGCGTCGGCGATGCCGCCCGCCGCGATCACCGGGACTCGCACCGCCTGCACCACCTGGCGCACCAGCGCCAGCG
>JACDHV010000239.1 GCA_013820855.1 Gemmatimonadales bacterium
GGCGGTTCCGATGAACCCCACCATGGCGATGACCAGGGCCGCCTCGAAGTACAGCGAGCTGTCCCGCGAGATGCCCAGCAACACCAGCAGTGCGACGGTGTTGATGTACATCGTGTCCAGGGCGAGTACCCGGTCCACCGCGCTCGGGCCCCGGAGCAGTCGCCAGAAATTGAGGAGCAGGGCCGCCGTCATCAGGCCCAGCGCGATGGGAATGACCACACTCAGCATTCGAAGACCTCGAGCAGCGGGCGTTCATAGCGCGAGCGGATCCGCTCGGCCTGCGCCGCAGGATCACCGAGATCGAGGCCGTGGATCAGCAGCGTACGCCCGTCGCCGCTCAGGTTGGCGGAGACGGTGCCCGGGGTGAGCGAGATGATGCCCGCGAGCATCGTGATCGCGTGCGGGCTGCGCACCCGGAGCGGGAGCGTGAGGAAGCCGGGCCGGAGTCGGTCGGGGGGTCCCAGGATGAGCAGCGCCACGCGCAGGTTGGCGAGGACGATGTCGGCCATCACGATGCCCAGCAGGCGAAGGAGCGGGCCGTAGCGCACCCGGTGCGGGTACTCGGGCCAGAACCGCTGGGTCAGCAGCGGGATCGCGATGGCCAGGAGGAGCCCCAGGAGCACCAGCCCGGGCGACGCCGCGTTGTGGGCCAGCAGCCAGACCACGAGGAGCGCGACGCTGAGCAGCGGTTGCGGCAGAAAGCGGGCGAGCATGGCGGTCATCTCCCCGGCAGCACCGCGCGCACGTACTCCTGCGGCGCGAACAGCTGGTCGGCCGTGGCGCGGGTGTACCGCGTGACGGCGTCTCCGAACACCGTCAGCAGCACCACGGCGCCGAACAGCCCGAGGACCGGCGCCAGCGCGGAGCGACGGACCCGCCGTACCGCCACAACGGCGGCACCCGCCGGCGCCGGCAGCCAGAACAGCCGGCCGCCCATGCGCGCGCTCGCCATCACGCCCACGAGCCCGGCCAGCAGCGTGACCCCCCACACCCACGCCCCCACGCGATCCAGCGGCGCGGCGGCGAGCACCAGCGCTTTCCCGATGAACCCCGACCAGGGCGGTAGTCCGACGACGGCCATCGCACCGAACAGAAAGAGCAGGCCCAGCGCACCGCCACCGGCGGAGCGCCTCCGGATGAGGTCCGCGAGCAGAAACATGGCCGCGATGGTGAAGGTGCTGTGCACCAGGTAATAGAGCGCCGCGGTGAGTCCTTCGTGGGTGAACAGGCCTACGCCGGTCAGTATTGTGCCGACGGAGCCGATCAGGAAGTAGCCTTGCATGCGCCGAAGATCCCGGGTGGCGAGCGCACCCGCCATGCCGACCATCTGGGTGGCCAGCGCGACGGGAAGGAGCCAGGGACCGGCCACGGCCGCCGCCACCCCGGCGTCGGGACCGAAGACCAGCGTGGCCACCCGGATGATTCCATAGACCCCGACCTTGGTCATGATCGCGAACAGCGCCGCGACCGGTGGCGCCGCCGCCGCGTAGGTGCCGGGCAGCCACAGATGGAGCGGCACCACGGCGGCCTTCAGGGCGAACACCGCGAAGAGCAGCAGGGCCGCGCTTCGCGCCACGGTGGCGTCCGCGGCCGGAAGCGCGGCCACCCGGAGCGCCAGGTCCGCCAGATTGAGCGTCCCGGTGAGACCGTACAGCGTGCCGACCGCCACCAGGAACAGCGTGGAGCCCACCAGGTTGATGACGACGTAGTGGAGTCCGGCCCGGAGCCGGCTCCGGGTGGGACCGAGCGTCAACAGGCAGTAGGAGGCGATCAGCAGGATCTCGAAGAAGACGAAGAGGTTGAACAAATCCGCCGTGAGAAACGCGCCGCTCAGACCGGCGAGCTGGAACTGGAAGAGCGCGTGGTAATACCGCGCCCGCAGGCCGCTCAGGCAGGCGTATGCCACACTGCCGAGCGCCACCAGGGACGTCGCGACCAGCATCAGAGCGCTCAGCCGGTCGAGCAGGAGGACGATGCCGAACGGCGACGGCCAGTCTCCCGGCCGGTACACCGAGGTCTCTCCGGCCGCGGCCGAGCGGAGCAGCAGCAGCGAGAGCAGCAGCAGGAGTGCGGTGGCGGTCAGGCTGATCGCTTGCTCGAGCCGGGCTCGCCGGCCGCCCATCGCCGCGAGCGCCACGGCCGTCGCGAGCGGAAGCAGGATGGGTCCCATGACCAGGTGGGTCACTCGTCCGGCCCCCGGGGCTCCACCGCGTCCGTGTTGAAGGCGATGTAGCTGCGAAGCGCGAGCGCCACGATGAATGCCGTCATCCCGAAGCCGATCACGATCGCGGTCAGCACCAGGGCCTGCGGCAGCGGGTCGGCATACTGCGCCTGGCCGGGCATCACGATGGGCGGGACCCGCACGCTGAGCCGGCCCATCGCGAGCAGGAAGAGGTTGACGCCATAGCTCAGCAGCACCAGCCCGACGACGACCGGAAAGGTGCGTCCCCGGAGTACGAGATAGGTGCCGCACCCCAGCAGCACACCGACCGCCAGGGCGATCAGGGCTGCCACGGGCCCTCCTCCCTCCCGTTCGCCTGGTCGGGAGCGGGCGGTACCATGGTCCCCAGACGCGTGAGGATGAGCAGGACCGCGCCGACCACGGTGACGAAGACGCCGAGATCGAACAGGAGGGCGGTCGCGAGCTCGAACCGGCCGACGACCGGCCACTCGACGTAGGTGTACGTCATGGAGAGGAAGGGTGCCCCGAATGCCCAGGCACCCATCCCGGTGACCAGCGCCAGCAGCAGCCCCGCCGCGGCCCAGCGGCGGAAACTCGGCCGAAGCCGCTCGAGCGTCCAGTCGGCGCCGCTCGCGATGTACTGGAGCGTCAAAGCGCTGGCGGCGAGCAGTCCCGCGATGAATCCGCCGCCGGGGAGATTATGTCCCCGCAAGAGCAGGAAGACGGAGGAGAGCAGCATGAGCGGCAGCAGGGGCCGGCTCACCGTCGCGAGCAGAAGAGGGTAGCGGTCGCGGGCCCGCCGCATCGGCGCGGTGCTCCCGAGCCTTACGCCGGTCAGCAGGGCAAAGACCCCCAGGGCCGCGATGGCGAGCACCGTGATTTCCCCCAGGGTGTCGAACCCCCTGAAATCCACCAGGATCACGTTCACGATGTTGGTGCCGCCGCCGAGCGGCTTGCTGTGCTCGACGAAATATCGCGAAATCCCTTCGACCGGCCGGGTGAGCACCAGCCACGCAAGTCCGGCGGTGCCGAGCCCCACAAGCGCCGCCAGCGCGGCGTCCCTCGACCGCCTCGCCGTCCGCGAGCTCGGCGCGCCGACCTGCGGCAGGTGCCGGAGCGCGAGCAGCAACAGCAGGACGGTGACCGTCTCCACGAGAAGCTGCGTCAGCGCGAGGTCGGGCGCCGAGAGCCCGACGAATGCCAGGGTGACCACGAGGCCCACGACGCCCAGCAGCACCAGCGTGACGAAACGCCGCCGATGCAGCGCCACGGTGGCCAGCGTGGCGATGACCAGGACACTCCAGATGGCGACGCTCGCCGGGTCGAGCGCCGGGCCGGGATCGATAGGACCCGGCCGCCACCCTTCCCCGAGCCCGGGTACGAGCCCGAGGACGAGCACGGTCACGACGAACAGCGGGAGCGAGCGCCTGAGCCCGCCGTGCTCCAGGGCGCCGGTGAGGTGACGCGCGCCTTGCACGAGGCCCCGCACCGCCTGGGCGTACAGGTGTCGGCGGGTGCGGGCGAGCCGCTGGATCACCGGTGTGTCGAGCCGCTCGCGCAGCCGGAGGTAGAGCAACAGGCCGCCGGCCAGCGCGACGCCGCTCATGAGGAGCGGGAGGGTGAAACCGTGCCAGATGGCCAGGCTGTAAGGCGGCAGCTCGCCCCCGACGACGGGGCGCGCCGCGGCCGCGAGCAGCGGGCCCATGACGAGGGCGGGCAGGAGCCCCACGACCACGCACGCGGTCGCCAGCACCTCCACCGGCACGCGCATCCAGCGCGGCGGCTCGTGGGGCGCCCGCGGCATCCCGGTACCGTCCCCGGCAAAGAACGTCTGATGGATGAACCGGAGCGAGTAGGTCACGCTGAAGACGGCGCCCAGCGCCGCCAAGACCCCGACCGTCCAGCGGCCCACCGTGCCGTGGTCGAGGGCGATCGCCTCTTCGAAGAACATCTCCTTGCTGAGGAAACCGTTGAGCAGCGGGACCCCGGCCATCGCCGAGGCCGACACGATGGCCAGCAGCGCGGTGTGCGGCATGTGGCGGGCGAGGCCGTTGAGCACCCGCATGTCCCGGGTGCCGGTCTCGTGATCGATGATGCCGGCCGCCATGAAGAGCGACGCCTTGAACGTCGCATGATTCACCACGTGGAAGACGGCGGCCACCGCGGCGAGTGGCGCCGCGAGGCCGAGCAGGAAGGTGATCAGCCCCAGGTGGCTGATCGTGGAATAGGCGAGGAGCCCCTTGAGGTCGGATTGGAAGATCGCGAGATAGGCCGCGACCACCATGGTGAGCAGGCCCGTGCCCGCCACCACCTCCACCCATCCGGGTCCGCCCGCGATGGCCGGATGGAGCCGGGCGAGCAGGAAGATGCCCGCCTTGACCATCGTGGCGGAATGCAGGTAGGCGCTGACCGGCGTCGGTGCCGCCATGGCCTCGGGAAGCCAGACGTGGAACGGCAGCTGCGCCGACTTGGTGAACGCGCCGAGCAGAATCAGCCCGAGCATGGGTGGGTACAGCGCGTGATTCGTCACCCGCTCACCCGCGGCGAGCACCCCCTCCAGCTCGTAGGTGCCCGCGATCGCGCCGAGCAGCAGGAGCC
>JACDHV010000065.1 GCA_013820855.1 Gemmatimonadales bacterium
GGCGCGCGCCGCGGCGCGCCAGATCGGGCGGGTCACCCTCGTCCGGCTCACGTTGTATTACGTGGTTGCCGGAGTTCTCCTGCTGTGCCTCTCGGCGCTGATCCCGCAGAACGCCGTGCCGCTCACGCGCGGCCAGCCGCCCGCCGACATGCAGGGGGCGATCGAATGGTTCCGCGGCCAGGTGGCGATCTTCCCGGCGGGAGCGCCCCGCTGGCTCGACGCGCTGCTCCAGATGATCGCCGCGTTCGTGCTGGTGCTGCCGCTCGCCTTCGTATACGTGCGCACCCGCACCCGGATCAAGTTCGACCACTCGCTGGTGCAGACGGTCATCGTGCTGCCGATCGTGGTCTCGGCGATCCTCGTCGTGGTCCGTGACAGCTTGGCGCTCGCCTTCAGCCTGGCGGGCATTGTGGCGGCCGTGCGGTTCCGGAACACGCTCAAGGAGTCGGGCGACGCGGTCTACATCTTCGGCTCGATCGGGATCGGCTTCGCCACGGGTATCCACGCGATCTCGGTGGCCGCGGTGCTGTCCGTCGTCTTCGTCGTGGTGGAGCTCGCGCTGTGGAAGTTCGATTTCAGCGCCGAGTTCGAGCGGACCTTCGCCCGGCTCTGCCTTCCCTCGAGTGCCGACCTGGCGGACCTCCAGGAGCCGCGCGGCGAGCGGGAGAAGCCGGCAGGGCCCCGGGACAATGGCGCCGGTGGCGATCGTGACGCGGTGCTCCGGGTCTACGTGGACCGGGTGGAGGACGCTCGGCCCGCCATTGAGGCCATCCTGGCACGCGACGCCAAGCGCTGGACCCTGGAGCAGGTGATCGCCGGCGCCGACGGCCCGCCGCTCCTCACCTACCGGGTGCGGGCGCGGAAGAGCATCGGCATGGATGTCCTGCGCGAGCGGCTGCTCCGCGAGGGCTCGCCCCACGTGGTGGCCGCGGACGAGCCGCCGCGTGCGTAGCCCGGTTACGCGTGCAGGAGCGGGGGGTGGCGGTGCCGTCCAGCATGGTTCCTGGGCGGCCCATTCGCGCTCCGGGTGGCGATCACGAACCACCGGAGCCGGCGGGAGGATCTCGATCTGTTCGTGGTTACGGTGCTGATGACGGGGAAGGAACTCGTTACGGCCCCGCCACCGCCGACGGCTGAATGTGCCTGATCGCCCGGCGGGCCGCCGCGGCGATCTCGTCGTTGAATTCCTCCTCCATCATCTGCTTGAGCCGGGGAACGGCGGCCTCGGCGGCGGGGCCGATCTCGCCCAGCGCGACGGTCACCGGGAAGCGGACGGCCGCAATGGGGTCGTCGAGCGCCTCGATGAGTGCCGGCACCGCCGCGACCGCGGCCGGACCCATCCCCGCGATCTCGTAGGCCGCCCCGTTTCGGACCACCGGGGCGGCGGCCTTGAGATCGGCGACCCATGCGCTCAAGGGGCGGCCCTGCGATACCGGTTCCTTGGCCGCCGGCGCGCCGTTCTGTGCCGAGGCGCTTCCAGCCGTCACTACGAGCGCCACCAGGAGGGCGCCGAAGGCACGATCGAACATGAGTTCCTCCGAGATGTCGTTGCCGAGCCTGCTACCACCCTGGAATATAGACCCCTCTCCGACCGAGCTTGTTATCTTCTCCAACTTGCACCCCTCGGGCGAACCCCACACTTCCGGACAACGCCTTCACATGTTTCAGCGACGCCTCATCGCTCTCGCCGCCGCGGCGACTCTGGCCTATACCCCCGCCGCCTCGGCCCAGACCGCCGTGATCCCGACGGCCTACCGAGCCACGGCGGACAGCCTGATCCGCGCCGCCACCGGGGACAGCGCCGCCTACGACCGCGTCGCACGGCTGGTGGACGGCTTCGGGCATCGTCTGGCGGGCTCCCGGAGCCTGGAGGCCGCCATCGACTGGATCATCGGGGAGATGAAGAAGGACGGACTCGCGAACGTGCGCGGCGAGCCGGTGAAGGTGACCCACTGGGTGCGGGGCGAAGAGTCCGTCGTGCTGCTCCGCCCTCGCCGGGACACGCTCAGCATGCTGGGACTCGGTGGGAGCGTCGGAACCCCGAAGGGCGGCATCACGGCGCCGGTGCTGGTCGTCTCGAGCTTCGAGGAGCTGGAGCAGCGGAAGGCGGACGCCCGCGGCAGGATCGTGCTGTTCGACGCGCCGTTCACGAGCTACGGCGAGACGCGCCATTATCGGACTTCCGGCCCCTCGGTCGCCGCCCGCGCGGGCGCGGTGGCCTGCCTGATCCGCTCGGTCGCCTCCAACTCGATTCGCAGCCCCCACACCGGCCGGACCTCCTACGACAGCACCGCTCCCCGCGTCCCCGCCGCCGCGCTCAGCGTGGAGGACGCGATGATGCTCCATCGCATGCAGGATCGTGGCGAGGAGGTGGTCCTGACGCTCCGGATGAGCGCTCGCCAGCTTCCGCCGGCCCGGTCGCGCAATGTGGTGGCCGAGCTGATCGGTCGGGAGAAGCCGGACGAGGTGGTGGTCCTCGGCGGCCACATCGACTCGTGGGACGTGGGCCAGGGGGCGATGGACGACGCGGGCGGATCGGTGGCGGCGTGGGAGGCGGTGCGGCTCATGCGCGATCTCGGTCTCCGCCCTCGCCGGACGGTGCGCGTGGTGCTCTGGACCAACGAGGAGAACGGCATCGAGGGCGGCAAGGCCTATCGGGACCGCCATGCGGCCGAGCTCGACCGCCATGTCATGGCCATGGAATCGGACGGCGGCGTCTTTCAGCCGAGGGGCTTTGCCTTCGCGGGCTCGGACTCGGCCGCCGCGCTGGTCCGTCAGGCGGCGTCGCTGCTGGGCCCGATCGGCGCGACGGCCGTCGAACACGTGAAGCAGAGCCCGGAGGCCGACATCGGGCCCCTGGTGGAGGAGGGGGTGCCCGGCATAGGCCTCGAGGTGGACGGCGCGCGCTATTTCTGGTATCACCACGTGGAGGGGGATACCCTCGACAAGCTCGACCCCGCCGAGGTGGCGCGCTGCGTCGCGGCGATGGCGGTCATGGCCTACGTCATCGCGGATCTGCCGGAGCGGCTGCCGCGATAGAGTTCGAGCGAGGTCCAACCCCGAAACCACGACTATGCCGATCGCGTAGGCCGAAATACCCCGACTCCACGAGCCCCGATGCTGCGCCACCTGGCGTTCGCCCTTCCCGTGCTGATCGACCCGCCGATGGTTTACCACGGCCGGTCGGGAAATCTGGAGGTCAGGCCGCCGCGGCTCGAGGCCGAGATCGAGGTGGATGGGCGGCTGGACGAGGAGGTCTGGGGCAGCGCGGCGGTCCTCACCGGCTTCAGCCAGTTCTCGCCCTCCGACGGCGTGCCTGCCGCGGACTCCACCGATGTGCTGGTGTGGTACTCCCCGTCCGCCATCCACTTCGGCATCCGCGCCTACGAGGGCCACGGAGCGGTGCACGCCACCCTCGCCGACCGGGATCGGATCGGCGCGGACGACCACGTCCAGATCCTGCTCAGCACCTTCAACGACAGCCGCCAAGCGACGGTGTTCGCGGTGAACCCGCTGGGCGTCCAGTCGGACGGTGCGCTGGTGGAGACCGGCTCCACCTCGGGCAACGGCTTCAACAACGCCGTCGTCCGGAGGGAGAACGCCGACCTCAGCCCCGACTACATCTACCAATCGAAGGGACGGCTCAGCGAGTACGGCTACGAGGTCGAGATCCGGATCCCCTTCAAGAGCCTGCGCTACCAGTCGGCGGCGGAGCAGAGCTGGGGCATCCACGTCACCCGCCAGGTGCAGCACTCGGGCTACGAGGACTCCTGGGCCCCGGCGCGCCGGTCGAGCGCCTCGTTCCTGGCGCAGTCGGGCCGCCTGGTCGGACTCACCGACCTGCGCCGGGGCCTGGTGCTCGACCTGAACCCGTCGGTCACGTCGCACACCACGGGACGCCGGAACGGCAGTGGCTGGGACTACCGCGGGGGCAGCCCCGAGCTGGGCGGGACGGCGCGATGGGGGATCACCAACAACCTGAGCCTCACGGGTACCGCGAACCCCGATTTCAGCCAGATCGAGTCCGACGCCGGCCAGCTGCTCTTCGATCCCCGCGACGAGCGATTCTTCCAGGAGAAGCGACCCTTCTTCCTCGACGGGATCGAGCAGTTCGCCACGCCCAACAACCTGGTGTACAGCCGGCGGCTGGTGCAGCCGGTGGCCGCCGTCAAGCTCACCGGCAAGGAGCTCGGCACCAACGTCGCCCTCCTCTCCGCGGTCGACGATCCCGATGTCTCGGAGACACGCGACCACCCGATTTACAACATCATCCGCCTCCAGCGCGACGTCGGCCCCAACTCCCGCGTCGGCATGGTCTACACCGACCGGATGGAGGGCGGCGACTACAACCGGGTGTTAGGCGCGGACGCGCGGCTCGTCTTCGGCGGGATCAACGCGCTCCAGATGCAGGTGGCCGGCAGCCGGACGCGCGGGAACGGCGAAGTGACCACGGCGCCGCTCTGGCAGACGCGCTTCACCCGCAGGGGCCGGACCGTCGGTCTCGACGCCTCGATCAACGCCAGTGACGAAGAGTTCCGGGCCAGGAGCGGCTTCGTCCCGCGGCCTGGGCTCGTGCACCTGAACTTCAGGCCTCGCGCCACGATCTACGGCCGTTCGGGCTCGCTGATGGAGAGCGCGACGTTCGACGTGAACCTCAACGGCCGCTGGCGCTACGACGAGTTCGTCGGCGGCGACGGGATCATGGACGAGCAGCTCCACTTCAACGTCAACACCACGCTGAAGGGAGGCTGGAACCTGACGGGGTCGCTGCTGCTCGAGACCTTCGGCTATCCCTTCGAGATCTACGGCGGCTATCGCGTCGAGCTGCCCCGGCCGGGGGACGGCGCGGATACGGTGGCATTCGTCGGTCGGCCCCGCATCCCGAATCGCGACTACGTGCTCTCCTTCGAGACGCCCGAGTTCAAGCATCTCTCGGGCAACGCCTTCATCCTGTGGGGAAACGACGAGAACTTCTTCGAGTGGTCGCCGGGCCGGATCATCATCTCGAACCTCGGCGTAACCTGGCGGCCCACCGGGAAGCTCCGGCTCGACGGGACCTACGCCCTTCAGCAGGTGCGACGGGTGAGCGACGGGAGCCTGGTCAACGTGGCCCATCTCCCGCGGCTCAAGATGGAATACCAGCTCTCCCGGCCGATCTTCCTGCGCCTGGTGGGCGAGTACGGGCATGAGAAGCAGGACTCGCTCCGCGACGATACCCGCACCGAGGCTCCGATCCTCCTCTTCGACGCCGGGTCGGGCCGCTTCGTCCGGACAAGCGCGTCCACCCGAAGCGCCTTCAGGGGCGATGTCCTCTTCTCCTACCAGCCGAATCCCGGCACCGTGGTCTTCGTCGGCTACGGCAGCACGCTCCTGGACCCGGTGGACCCCACCGCACCGCGCGCCGCCGGACTTCGGCGGGCGGAGGACGGCTTCTTTCTGAAGATGAGCTATCTGTTTCACCTGTAGCCCCGTCTCACCCCACGCCGCCGCCAGGGGACGTTCTCTGTTGGCGGACCGCAACAACGAATTCCGACCACACCGCGCCGCGCAAGCGTCTGCAGCCGGTTCACGCCGCAACTCAAGCACAGTGGCGACGCGAGCTTGTCGCGGACGTGCAAACCGTCGCCCTGGCTCCGTGACACCCCCTCCCATTGGCTTGGCTCTTGCCCGTTGGTCTCAAGTCCCGGTCGGACACGAAGCTGCACACCACACTCTAGCGAACGGCCTCGCCGGCTTCGATGCGCGTTCTCCTCCTGAACTACGAGTATCCGCCGCTCGGCGGCGGAGCCGGCGTCGCCACGCAGGCGCTGGCCCGCGGCCTCGCGTCGCGCGGGGTGATGGTGGACGTGATCACCGCGGGCCAGCGCGACGAGTGCGTCTCGGAGGTTCTCTGGGACGGCCATGCCCCGGAGGAAGGGCTGCTCACCGTGCACCGGGTGAAGGCCGGCCGGAACGGGATCCACGAGGCTGGGATGGGCGGGGCGTTCAGCTATCTGCGCGCCGCGCTCCCGCTGGCGAGGGCGAAGATTCGGGGCGAGCACTACGACCTCCTGCACGTCTTCTTTTCCCTGCCGACCGGCGCCATGCTCCTGTTTCTGGCCTTGGGCGACATGCCCGTCGTCCTGTCGCTCCGCGGCTCCGACGTGCCGGGGTACGATCCCTCCGTGCGCGAGCTCGGTCGAGCGCACAGAGTACTGCGCCCGCTGACGCGCTGGATCTGGCGCCGCGCGAGCCGGGTGGTGGCCGTCTGCGAGAGCCTCGGGCGGCTGGCGCAGCGCACCGATCCCCGCCTCCGCTACTCGGTGATTCCCGACGGAGTGGATCTGAGCCGCTTCAGGCCCTCCGTCCGCTCGCGCTCCCGGCACCCGAGCAAGATCCGCTGCCTGGCGGTGGCCCGGCTGGT
Organism: Gemmatimonadales bacterium; assembly: GCA_013820855.1. Classification (GTDB taxonomy): domain Bacteria; phylum Gemmatimonadota; class Gemmatimonadetes; order Gemmatimonadales; family GWC2-71-9; genus CAVVWJ01. The sequence goes on from JACDHV010000065.1 coordinate 6,404, forward strand.
GGAGCGCAAGGGCATCGCCGACCTGATCCAGGCGATCGCCTCGCTGGAGCGCGGGCGGTACGAGCTGGAGATCGTCGGCTCGGGGCCCGACGAACAGCGGCTCAAGGAGCTGGCGCGCCAGCTGGGCGTGACGCGCGAAGTGGTCTTCGCCGGCCCGCTCGACCGTGCCGCGATCCCCGCCCGCTACCGGGACGCCGACATCTTCACGCTCGCGCCCCGCGAGGAGGCGTTCGGCAACGCCTTCGCCGAAGCGCTCGCATCGGGTGTGCCGATCGTGGGCAGCACGGTCGGCGGGATCCCCGAGCTGGTGGAGCACGGTACCAACGGGTTCCTGGTGCCGCCGGGCGAGCCCCGGGCGGTGGCCGCCGCCATTCGCATGCTGGGGGAGAACCCGGAGGTCCGCGCCCGGATCGGGCGGTGGAACCGGACGCAGGCCGAGGCGAATCTCTCCTGGGCCCGGGTCACCACTCGCTATCTCTCTCTCTACAACGGCGTGCTGCGCCGCGCGCCCACGCGCGCGCGGCTCGCCGAACTGCCCTCGACCACCTGGTGAGGCCGGGCGCCTGAGCCGGTTCTTTCTCCACTGCGTGGACTCCCTGCGCTCGCTGCACGGACTGGGCGCCGCGATCCCGGGCTTCGACCGCTACCCCGAGCGCGCGCTGCTCCTCGCCGGCGAGGGCGATGCCGTGTGCGTCCCGCAGCCCGTCGATCCCGAGTTCCTCGGGTTTCTCCGAGGGCTCGACCTGGGACCGCGTCCGGAGCACGTCGTCGTCGCGGGTGGCGCCGGACGCGGCCCGGGACGGCCGCTTGCCGAGCGGCTGCTGAGCGAGCCGGCCGTCCTGAGTCGCGCGGCCCGCGCGCTCGGCGCCGGCGAGGTGACCATCGAGCCCTATGCGGCGACGGCGGACGTGATGGCGCTGGCGGAGGTGATGGAGCGTGCGGCCGGCATTCCGGTGCGGGTGGACGGCTCGCCTCGCGTGACGAAGTACGCCGACCAGAAGCACCACATGCGGGCCAGAGCGCAGGACCTGGGTGTTCCCGTGGCCGAGGGCGAGGTGGCGGAGCTGGCGTATGCCGGCGGCCGCCGGCGTCGCGATCTGGAGCCGGTGCGCGCGGCGATCGAGCGGCAGCTTCGGACCTCGGCCAGGGTGATCGTGCGCGGCTCCTCGGGCGCTTCGGGCTCGTCCACGTTCGTCGTGGGTCGGGGGGGCGAGGACACCGCCGGTGTCCTCCGCCGGCTGGCCTCGCGGGCGGATAACCGGGTTTACCTGATCGAGGCGATGGTGGAAGCGACGGTCTCGCCCAACGTGCAGATCCACGCCTCCTCCCGGGGCGCACCGGTGACGTGCACGGGCATCACCGACCAGCGGCGGGGCAGGGGCCTCACTCACGTGGGCAACCAGATTCCATCGTCCGCGCGGACCGTCGACGCGATGGAGGCGTGGGCCCGGATGCTCGCCAGCTGGATGCGCGACCAGGGATACACGGGTCTGGTCGGATTCGATTTCGTCGAGTACCGCGATCGCGTGACCGGCGGTCCCAGGGCCATCCTGGTGGATGTCAACCCTCGCGTGAACGGGGGTACCTACCCGCTCACGGTGCGCGCGCGGCTCAACGCCGCGGCGACCCGGGCCGGCCGTCCGCAGTCTGCCGCGTTCGTTTCGGGCGTGGTGGAGACCCGGGCGAGGAGCTTCGCCCGGGTACGGGCGGCCATCGGCCATCTCCTCTTCGACCCCGACCGGGGCACCGGCGTGGTGCCATACGCCACCGGCTGCCTGGACTACGGGCAGTGCTCCCTGGTGGCGCTGGCGAGCTCGCGGCTCAGGGCGGCCGAGCTGTACGGCGCCGCGCGGACGAGACTGGAGGCGGCGTGATCGACTTCTTCCTGGAGGCCTCGTATCGCCGCGCGGCACGCCACCGGAAGAGCCTCGACCGCGTGGTCTTCGTCGGCGTCACCGGCAGCGCGGGCAAGACCACGGCCAAGGACCTGATTGCCGCCGTGCTGGCGTGCCGCTACCGCGGCAGCAAGAGCCCGGGCACGCACAACGCCGCCCACTGGGTCAGCGACACCGTGCTCGGCGCCCGCCGCGACGACGGGTTCTGCGTGGTGGGGCTGGGCGCGACCGGACCGGGAAGTCTGGATGCTCCGGTCGCGCTGGTGCGCCCGAGCATCGCCGTGATCACCAACGTAGGAGGCGATCACCGGAAGGCGTTCCGGACCCTCGAGGCGACGGCGGCCGAGAAGCGCAAGCTCGTGGCCGCGGTGCCCGTCGAGGGGCTGGCGGTGCTCAACGCCGATGACCCTCGGGTGCTGGGCATGGCGGGGAGCTGCCGGGGCCGGGTCCTCACCTACGGCCTCACCCCCGACGCTGCGGTTCATGCGGAGTCGGTCACCAGCTCCTGGCCCGACCGGCTCAGCTTCGTTGCCATTCATGGCGAGCAGCGCGTGGAAGTGCACACCCGATTCTGCGGCGTGCATTGGGTCCACGCCTGTCTCGCCGCCATCTGCACCGGCGTCGGGTTCGGCATCCCGCTCGCCGACGCCGCCACCGCGATCGCAGGCGTGGAGCCGTGGACGGCCCGGCTCCGCCCCGTCGAGGCCGCCGGCGTCACCTTCATGCGCGACGACAGCAAGGCGTCGCTCTGGTCCATCGGTCCGTCGCTGGAGTTCCTGCGCAGCGCCCGCGCCGCGCGCAAGGTGGCGATCATCGGGACGATCTCCGACTACCCCGGCCGCGCGTCCGCGGTGTACGCCTCGGTGGCGCGTCAGGCGCTCGAGGTGGCCGACGAGGTGATCTTCGTGGGGCCCCAGTCCCTCCGCTGTGCGTCGGCACGGGCTCATCCGCGGGGCGCCGCGTTGCGCGCGTTCCTCACGGTGCGCGAGGCGCACAGGCACCTCGCCGCCACCCTGGTCCCCGGTGACCTCGTGCTGCTCAAGGGCTCCCAGCGGGCCGACCATCTGGTCAGGCTGGTGCTGGCGTGGAAGGGCAGAGTCTCCTGTTGGCGCACCACCTGCCGCCGGATGCGGTTCTGCGACGAATGCCTCCTGCTCCGCCTGCCTCAGCTCACGTGGTCGAGTGCCCGCGTCGCGCCCGCGGGAGAGCCCGCCGACGCCTAGCGCGGATTCCCGCCGCACGCCCCCGCTTCGGCCATGGCGGCGGTTGACAGTCCGGCGACAGGTCCTATGTTAGACGATTGACCCTTGACGCCAGCGGAGTCGAGCATGCCGCACCTCCACAGGAGGGAATCGCTTTCCATGCAGTGCTGTTGCAGCGCCAGGCCTGACCGCGGCCGGCGGGCAGCGCTGCTGTCCTAGGCGTCGGGTAGCAGATCCCGGCCGGCCGCTTCCCGCAAGGGACGCGGCCGGTCTTCGTTTCGGGCGTCGCGACAGCTCGAAGACAATACAAGCACGTAAGGAGGCGGACATGGCAACGACGGCCCAGACGGCGCCGGTCACACCGATCGACAAGCGAGGCTACGCGCATCCCGAGAAGCTGGTGCCCACCGACTGGGTGGCACAGCACCTCGAGGACCCGAAGGTGCGGATGGTGGAGTCGAACGAGGACATCCTGCTCTACGACACCGGCCACATACCCGGTGCGGTGAAGGTGGACTGGACCACCGACCTCAACGACTCCCTGACGCGGGACTACATCGACCGCGAGCGGCTTCAGAAGCTGCTCCGCTCGAAGGGAATCAACGACGACACCACGATCGTCTTCTACGGCGACAAGAACAACTGGTGGGCGACGTACGCACTCTGGGTGCTCGAGCTGTTCGGGATCACGAACGCCAAGGTGATGGACGGCGGCCGCCTGCGCTGGGTGGACGAGGGACGGCCCCTGTCCACGGATGTGCCCGCCTATCCCCAGGGCAACATCACCGTCCGCGAGCGCGACGACACCAGGATCCGGGCGTTCCGGGAAGAGACGCTCGCGCACCAGAAGAAGAAGGGGCAGCTGGTGGACGTGCGCAGCCCCGAGGAGTTCCGGGGCGAGAAGACCCACATGCCAGAGTATCCGCAGGAGGGCTGCCTCCGGGGCGGGCACATCCCGGGCGCGAAGAGCATCCCGTGGGCCAAGGCGGTGGACCCGGAGACCCACACCTTCAAGTCGGCCGACGAGCTGCGCAAGCTCTACGAGCAGGAGAACAACCTGAAGAAGGACCAGGAAACGATCGCCTACTGCCGCATCGGCGAGCGGTCCTCCCATACCTGGTTCGCGCTCACCTACCTGCTCGGCTTCGACAAGGTACGCAACTACGACGGGTCGTGGACCGAGTGGGGGAACGCGGTGAGACTGCCGGTCGAGCGGTAGGCCGGACTGAAAGGGCGGGAACGGTGAACGGCAAAAGGTGAACGGGGACTTGCTGTCTGTTCACCGTTCACCGTTCCCGCCTTCGGCTGGGCCGGCCCCCTTCGCCTCCACTATCCTCCCCGGCACGTTCGTCACCACGCCCGCTACGCCGCGCCGCCACAGCTTCCGGGCGGTATCCGGGGAGTCCACCGTCCACACGTGAACCGGACAGCCCCGCGCGCGGGCGGCGGCGAGGAAGCCGCGGGTCGGCACCGGCAGGCCGCGGTACCGCTCGGGCACCGAAAGGCACCGGTACCTCACCGCCTGCGGACGCCTTCGTAGCACCACGGCCCAGTAGAGCGCGGAGATTTCGGGCGCGGAGGCACCGCGGACGAATGGCGGCTCGTCGAAGCCACGAAGCGCCTCCTGGTGCTCCGAGGCGACCACGCAGCGCTCCGCCGCGCCCTCCTGGAGCAGGACACGTCGCACGGTGTCATGCGCCTCGGGTTCCTTGATCTCCACCAGCACCGCCATGCGGGGGAAGGTCCACAGCACCTCGCCAAGGGTGGGGATTCGCGCGTCCCGGCCGCGAAAGGGGTAGCTCTGCCCACCGTCGCGAGTGAAGTGCCACCCCGCATCCACCGACCGCAGATGGGCCAGCGTCTGGGCGCTCACCGGGCCCCCGCGGTCGGTGGTGCGGTCGAGTGTGGCATCGTGAATCACCACCGGCGCGCCGTCCGCCGTGAGCCGCACGTCGAGCTCGATGGCGTCGGCGCCGCACTGCGCCGCGGCCTGGAATGCCGGCAACGTGTTCTCGGGCGCCTCGGCGGACGAGCCGCGGTGCGCGATGACCGGGTGGGCGGCGAGATCGACCAGGGGGTTCATCGTTGGAGAATCCGGTCATGGTTGCGAGTGCCGGTCGAAGAAATCGAGCATCGTGCGCGTCGCGTCGATCTCGCGGGATACCCGTCCCACGCGCCGGCCGACCGGAGGGCCGCCCGGCCAGGTGTGCCCTCCGCCCTCGATCGTATAGAGCACCGTCTCGTGTCCGTCGCGGCACCCGGCGTAGGCCGAGCGGCGGACACGGGTGCCGTCCGTCGCGGTGTCCGGTTCCTCGGTGACCGTGGGGGGCGCCGTGCAGCCGTTCACCTCCGCGAACAGCGCTGCGCTGCGCGCCGCCGAGAGGACCCGGCCGCGGGCGGCGGCGACGTTGCCGCCCCCGTAGGGCATCAGCCGGTCGTCGGTGCCCTGGAACGAGATCACCGAGACCGGCCGGGTCGCGGCACATCGCTCCTCGAGGGCGGCGGCGGGTGCGCCGGCGACCGGCGCGATCGCCGCGAAGGCGCCCGGAAGGTCGCAGGCGAGCCGGTAAGCGAGCCCCGCACCATTGGAGATGCCGGTGACGTAGATTCGCCTTGAGTCCACCGGCAGCTCGGCGCCGAGGGAGTCGAGCAGGAGGCGGACGAACTCGACGTCGTCCTGGCCGGCGCTCGTGCCGCGCCCGTCGTTCCAGCGGCGGCCGATGCCGTCCGGGTAGACCACGGCATAGCCCCGCTCGATGGCCGGCCTGGTGAGGCCCGTGTGGCTCGCGATGCCGGGCCCGTCGCCGCCGGCGCCGTGGAGCACGAGCAGCACCGGCATCGGCCGCCCGACGGAAACCGGCGCGGGCAGATGGAGCAGGTAGGCGCGCTCCACACCTCCGGCCACGAGCGCTCGGCGCGACTCGGCGGGCGTGTGCGACTGCGCGGCCAGCACACGCACACCGCAGAGGGCGACGGACAGCATGTGACGGATCGCGATCGAAGTCACACGTGCATTAAAGCCCGCCGCCCGCCGTGCCACAACGGGGCCTCGCCGGGACTTTCTCCGCGGCGGCGGATATACATACGAGCGATGGCACCACCTGAGCCCCAGGACTTCCATGACGCAACCCGAGCCGATCGCCGATCTCCGCCGCGAGTACGCCCGAGCCCGGTTGGACGAGAAGGACGTGAGCCACGATCCGATCGTCGAGTTCGCTCGCTGGTTCGCCGACGCGCAGTCGGCGCGGGTGGAGGAGCCGAACGCGATGGTCCTCGCGACGGCCACCAGGGAGGGCGCCCCCTCGGCGCGTGTGGTGCTCCTCAAGGGATTCGACGAGCGCGGATTCGTCTTCTTCACCGACTACCGGAGCCGCAAGGGCTCCGAGCTGGAGGACAATCCGCGCGCGGCGCTGGTGCTGCACTGGAGCGAGCTGGAGCGGCAGGTGCGGATCACCGGCCCGGTGGAGCGCACGTCGGCCGAGGACTCCGAGGGCTATTTCCGCTCCCGTCCGCTGGGCAGCAGGCTGGGTGCGTGGGTGTCGCATCAGAGCGCGGTGATTCCCTCGCGCGCCGTGCTGGAGCAGGGACTCGGTGAGGTCGAGCGGCGATTCGCCGGAGAAGACGTCCCGCTGCCGCCGCACTGGGGCGGGTACCGGGTGAAGCCCGACACGATCGAGTTCTGGCAGGGAAGGGAGAGCCGGCTGCACGACCGGATCCGCTACGCCTGGCGGGGAGAGGGGTGGAGAATCGAGCGGCTGGCGCCCTGAGGGCCGCCGACATGAGGGCCGCCGGCAGCCATCGGGCCTCCCCTATTCCCACTTCACCTTGTACCTGCACACGGCATCGCCTTTCGCGCGGCACTCCGTCTCCACCACCCGCGCCCCGGTCACCCCGCACATCTCGAGCGCCTTTCGATACCACCCCACGACCGTCAGGCAATCCGGCGCGCTGAAGGTCTCGGCGTCGTGGGTGACCAGGACGCCCTCCTTCGGGCCCACCGGCTGGTACTCGCGGCGACCCGATTCGTAGTAGAGGCTGTAGATGGAGGGTGACTTGGCGAGAAAGGCGTGGGCGTCTCCCCGGGTGAGATAGCTGGCGTGGATCGTCGCCAGGTTGGCCTCCGCCGACGCTTCGCCGAGCCGCTCGAAGAACTCGGCCCGGCCGCCGCCGAGCACCCGGACGATGGCGTCGTCCAGGCCCTTGCCAATTTCGAAGGGATACCAGTTCGACGTGAACACCATGCGCAGCGTGCGCTGGACGTCGGCCGGGAGCGTCGCGAGCACTCGTTCCACCGCGGGCTTGCCGGAGTGCCGCTCGACGAACGCGAGCCTCGACTTGAGCACCGCTCCCTTCACCTGTTGCATCGGCGTGGCCTCCGGAAGGATCGGTGCAATATACTTTGTCCACCCATTGCCCCGAGGCGAGCCATGCCGGTCCCACCGGTCCCCGGCGAGTTCCGCTCGGGTCCCCTGCACCTGCACGACGCGGCACTCTTCACCGACCTGTACGAGCTGACGATGGGGGGGGCGTTCCACCGCGAGGGCATGCGGGAGACGGCCACGTTCAGCCTCTTCGCGCGGCGGCTTCCCCCGTCGCGAGGGTTCGTCGTCGCCGCGGGCCTGGAGGACGCGCTGGAGTATCTGGGGGGTCTCCGCTTCACCTCCGGCGCACTCGAGTACCTCCACTCGCTGGGCCGCTTCGACGCCGCGTTCCTGGACCATCTCGTTGACCTTCGATTCACTGGCGAGGTCCGCGCGGTCGCCGAAGGGACCGTGGTATTCCGGGACGAGCCGATCCTCGAGGTGACCGGGCCCGCGATCGAGGCGCAGCTCGTGGAGACGGCGCTGCTCAACATCTGCCATCTGCAGTGCGTCCTCGCGAGCAAGGCGGCGCGAGTCGCGATCGCGGCGCGGGGACGCGCGGTGGCGGAGTTCGGGCTCCGGCGGAGTCATGGCAGCGACGCGGGGCTCAAGGCCGCGCGGTGCGCCTGGATCGCGGGATGCGAGTCCACCAGCGACGTGCTGGCGGGAAAGACCTACGGCCTGCCGCTCTCGGGAACGATGGCGCACTCGTTCGTGACCGCCTTCCCCGACGAGCTGGAGGCGTTCCGCGCCTACGCCCGCGCCTTCCCCGACGCGGCGGTCCTCCTGCTCGACAGCTACGACACGGTCGAGGGGGCGAAGAAGGCGGTGACCGTGGCGAGGGAGCTCGCCGCGGCCGGGCAGAGCCTCGCGGGGGTCCGGCTCGACAGCGGCGACCTGCTGATCCTGAGCCGGCAGGTGCGGCGGATCTTCGACGAGGCGGGCTTCCCCGAGGTGCGCGTCCTGGTGAGCGGAGGACTCGACGAGCACGACATCGAGCGGCTGCTCGCGCAGGGCGCGCCCATCGACGCCTTCGGCATCGGCACCCGGCTCAATGTGTCGGCCGACGCGCCCTCGCTCGATCTGGTGTACAAGCTGGTGCGCTACGGCGATCGCGACGTGCTCAAGCTGAGCGAGGGGAAGGAGACGTGGGTGGGGGCGAAGGCGATCTACCGGATGCGTGATGCCGATGGAAAGGTGGCCGGTGACGTGCTCGCGCTGGAGGATGAAGCGCCGCCGGCCGACGCCGGCGAGTCCCTGCTCCAGCCGGTGATGCGGAACGGCGAGCTGCTGCGTCCGCACCCGCCGCTCGCCGAGGTGCGGCGGTGGTGCGGGGAGCAGATCGCGGCGCTGCCCGACGGGCTGCGGCGGCTCGCTGGGCACGCCGAGTACCCGGTTCGCCCCTCGGATGGGCTTCGCGCGCGGCAGGCAGAGGCGGTCGCCAAGGCGCGAGCCATGGCGCCGTGAGCGGAGCGAGGCGACCTATGGCAGTCGCGTCTCCGGTTCCGGGGAGCGCTCGGCTCCCAGCGTCCGAAGCCGTCGGCTCGCCTGGGTGACGATCTCCCGCAATGGCGGGTCCGCTTCTCGCCAGACGCGGGTGACCGTACGGTACGCTTCGACTGCGCGTGCCCGATCTCCCGCGTTCTCGTACAATCGCCCCTGGCGCCAGCGGGCCGGCGCCACGTACACCAGCTCGTAGGTCGCCCGCTCCGCGATGGTCCGGTACCAGTCGAGTGCCTCGGCATGCCGGCCCAGCTCGCTCAGCAGCTCCGCCCGGTAGTAGCGGTCGAGCGCTTCCGCCTCGAAGATCGACTCCACCATGCCCCAGCTCGATCGCTCCAGGTGATCGAGTGCCTCTGCCGTTCGGCCGGCGTCGGCCGCGACCCGGGCGCGGATGCTCCGCGCGAAGGTGTGGAG
>JACDHV010000066.1 GCA_013820855.1 Gemmatimonadales bacterium
CCGTAACGCAGCCGGCCGCGCTGGCGATCGCCCACGTTCACCACGGGCACGCCGAGCGCTGGCGCCTCGATGATGCCGCTGGACGAGTTGCCGAGCACCGCGTCGGCCAGTCGCAGCATCGCCCAGTAGCGCCGGTCGCCGAGAGCGTCCACCAGGGCGACGCGCTCGCGCCCGCCGGCCCAGCCCCGCCAGTGCTCGGCGATCTCGGCCCCGCCGGCATCGGCGTTCGGCGCGGTGACGACGTAGGTGGCCGTCACCCGCGCCATCGCGTCGGCGACGGCGGCGACCTCGGCACTCGCGGGCCTGCCCAGGGTGGCCGGATGCATCGTGACGAGCACCACCGGAGGCTCCAGCCCGACTCCCAGATCCTTCGACAGCTCCTCGGCGCCGGGCAGGTCGTCGCGGTAGGCATGGTCCAGTGCCGGCGGCCCGACCACCACGACGTGCGCGGGATCCTCGCCCATCTGGATCACGCGGTCGGCATGGACCCGGTGGCTCACCAGGTGCAGGTGGCTGAGCTTCGTCAGCGCGTGCCGGCAGGCGTTGTCGATGGCCCCCTCGGACTCCTCGCCCCCGTGCAGGTGCACGATCGGCACCCTGGCGAGCGTGGCCGCCAACCCGGCGGCGAGCGCCTCGGTGCGGTCGCCGACCAGCAGCAGCGCGTCAGGCGCGGCTTCCATCAGCGCCGCGCCCGCCTGCGCCAGCGCCGCCGCGGTGTCCGCCACCGGACTGGGCGGCTCCGCCACGAACGGCAGCTCGCGCGCCACGGGGATGGCGTCGCGCTTCAGCGCCACCAGCGGCTCGCCGAACCGGCGCTGCAGATGCATGCCGCCGGCCCAAACCGCCAGCTCGAACCCCGGCGTGCGGCGCAGGAGCAGCAGCGTGCCGCGCAGGATGCCGTAGTCCTGCCTCCCGGTGGTCAGAGCGACGAGCCGGCGAGGCTCAGTCAAGGTGCCGCTCGGCAAACATCTCCCCCCGCCCGACGGCTGCTTTCAGCGTGCGACCCACCAGCCGGTCGCGGATCGCCGGAGGAAGACCGGTGCCCGGTCGCAGCGCCACGAGATCGGCCGCCTGGAGCACGTGCCCCGCCGGCAGCGGCCGGGCGGCATGCAGGCTCCGTCGCGCCGCGAACACGTTCGCCAGCTCCGCGGCGGCGGGGCGCTTCACTCCGTCGCCCAGCGCCGACTCGATCTCGCGCACCGCCTTCACCAGGGCCGTGAGCTCCCCAGGCTCGAGGGACGCGAGATGATCGGGACCCGGCAGGCGTCGATCCAGCGTGAAATGCTTCTCCAGCAGACTCGCGCCGGCCGCGACCGCCGCGAGACTCACCTGAATGCCCTCGGTGTGGTCGCTCCAGCCCACCGGCACTCCGAACGCCGCGCGCATGCTGCCGATCGCCCGGAGGTTGCAGTCGGCGGCGGCGGCAGGGTAGCTGGTGATGCAGTGGAAGAGCGCCAGCGGAGGATCACCATGCTCTCGAACGACCTGGACAGCCTCCGCCACCTCCCCGAGAGTCGCCATGCCGGTGGACATCAGGACGGGCTTCCCCTTGGCGGCCACGTGTGCCACCAGCGGATGGTTGGTCACCTCGCCCGACGGGACCTTGAAGGCGCACATGCCGAGATCGTCGAGGGCATCCGCGCTCGACTCGTCGAACGGCGTCGAGAGGAAGAGCAGTCCGCGCTCGGCCGCGTGCGCCGCGAGGGGGGCGAGCGCCTCCCGCGGCAGCACCAGGCGGCGGAGCATCTCGAGCTGGCTCTCGGACGAGCCGGTGTTGACCACCTGGTACTCCGCCTTGCGCGCGAGGGGAGACACCAGGCGCTCCGGCTCAAAGGTCTGGAACTTGACCGCGTCCGCTCCGGAATCGGCAGCCACGTCCACCAGCCGATGCGCCAGCTCGACGTCGCCGTTATGGTTGACGCCGGCCTCGGCGATGACGAAGCATGGGTGCCCCGCACCAACCGCTCGGCTGCCCAGGCTGAAGGGACGCGCCGAGCGCGCCTCGAGTCGCGCTTCGGCCTCCGCCAGATCCTCGGCCGAGTCCACATCCACCGATCGCTCCCGCGGCAGGATCACGCCGCGGGTCACCTCCGGCATGATGAATTTTCGCTCCCGCCTCAACAGCTCGAGCGAGATCACGTAGACGGCGCCCGAGGGCCAGTAGGCGTCGGCCGAATCCTGCCGGCGACGAGCCGGCTCGCCGCCACCGCTCCACGTTACCGCGCCGCTCGGCATCCGGGTGAGGGCGAGGTCCGGCGGATGCTCGGTGCCAGCGAGCGAGACGACCGAGGGACAGCGCACGCGGTCGTACTCGCGCCAGCACGCGAGCACATCCGCGCCCTCGCGCAGCGGAGACGTGGGCTGGAGCAGGATCACGTCGGCCACGTCGGTTCCGCCGGCCGCGAGCCGATCCAGCGCCGCGAGGCTGCTGTCGGCCGTCGGCGTCGAGTCGCTTGCGAGCTCGGGCGGCCGCAGGAACGGCACCTGCGCTCCCCATCGCCGCGCCTCTTCGGCGATGGCCTCGGAATCGGTGTCCACCACGATGGGCAGATCGCGCAGGTCCGCAAGCCGCGCGAAGTCGCGCGCCGAAAGCACGGCGCGACCCACCAGGCTCACTCCGCCGACGGTGCGGAGATTCTTGCCGGAAAGGCCCTTCGACCCCCCGCGAGCCGGGATCAGACAGACCGGACTCATGGCCGGCCGTGCCCCGGACCCGGACGCCGGTGGCTCATCGGCCGGGCGATGGGTTTCCACCCCTCCCGCGGGCGGTGCCGACGCCACTCGGGAGATTGATGAGCCGCCGCTCGATGCTCTCCGCCGCTCCCAGGTCCATGCGCGGAGCCGAGGCGAACATCGGCAGCCGGTGCATCAGGGTCCACGCGGGCCGCGTGGTGATGCCGGCTGCATTGGTGGCGTCGAGCACCGCGTCGCGGAGCGGCTCGGCCTCGGGCTCGAGCAGCAGCACGTTGAGCCAGTAGTTGCTGCGGCAGTGCGGCGGCTCCGCGAAGACCCGCACCCCCGGCACGTCGCGGAAGGTCGTCATGTACCGTTCGGCCAGCGCGCGCTTCGCCTCGAGGAAACCCGGGAGCTGCTCGAGCTGAGCGCAGCCGAGAGCGGCGTTGATGTTCGGCATCCGGTAGTTGTAGCCCACAAGGTCGTGATCGAACGCCCAGCGATGCGGCAGCTTGGCCGTGGTGGTGAGATGCTTGGCCAGCGCTCCGAGCGACGGGTCGTTCGTCAGGATGGCGCCGCCGCCGCCCGTGGTCACCGTCTTGTTGCCGTTGAAGCTGAGGGCCGCGACCCGGCCCGCGTTTCCGGTGTGGGTGCCCCGGTAGTAGGAGCCCAGCGACTCCGCCGCGTCCTCGACGAGCACGAGATCGAAGCGCTCGCACACCGCCGCCACCGCGTCGAGCCGCACCGGGTGGCCGTACGTGTGCATCACCACGAGCGCGGGCACGCGGCGTCCGCTGGCCCGGTTGCGGGGTCCGCCTGGCCCCCTGGTGAGCGTGGCCTCCAGGTGCTCGGCGAGCTTGTCGGGGTCCACCCCCAGCGTGGCCGGCTCGCTGTCCACGAAGTGCGGTATCGCCCCGGCATACGCGATGGGATTGACCGTGCCGACGAAGGTGAGGCTGGGCACCAGCACCTCGTCGTTCGGCTCCACCCCCACGAGCCGCAGGCATGCGTGGAGCGCCGCGGTGCCGTTCGCCACCGCGACGGCCCGGGCCGAGCCGGTGAAGTCGGCGAGATCGCGCTCGAACCGCTCGACGAACTTCCCGGCGGAGGAGACCCACCCGGTCTCGACGCACTCGCTCAGGTACGCGATCTCGTTTCCGGCGAAGACCGGGTCGTGCAGCGGCTGAGGCGCGGCGGAGTCGGCCGAGGCCGCCCGCACGGCCTCGATCACCCGGCGGGGGAGCTGCTCGGCGGTCATGAATTCGCGTAGCGCTTGCTGTCGGGATCGTCGAGCACACCGCTCTGCACCACCCGGACGATCTCCTCGATGCCGTCGGGCACCCGCCTCGTGATCCCGTACTCGAGTCGCTCCGCGATCTTCCCGAAATTCACCCGGTAGTCGCGGGGGTCCTCCGCGCGATGCACGTAGTCCACCCTGGTGTCGGGAAGCCGCCGGACCAGCGCCTCGGCGATCATCCGCTTGGTGTAGTTCTCCGCCGTGTCGCCCACGTTGAAGACCTCGAAGGCCACTAGCTCCTCGCGCGCCTGCAGCACGGTCAGGACCGATCGCGCGAGGTCGCTCACGTGGCAGTACGGGCGCCAGAACTGCTCGCCGAAGATCTGGAGGGCACGGCCCAGCGCGGCGTCCTTGGCGAACTCGTTCACGGTGAGATCGAAGCGCATGCGCGGCGAGAAGCCGTACACCGTCGAGAAGCGGAGGCACACCGGCTTGCAGCGGTTCGACCGCGGCTGGCCGAGCAGGTACTGTTCCACCGCCACCTTGGTCTCGGCGTACAGCGAGACGGGCGCCAGGGGAGACGCCTCGTTCATGTACGCGCCGGGGTCGGCGGAGCGGCCGTAGTTGGAGCAGGTCGAGGCGAAGACGAATCGGGTGCAGCCGGCCTGCTCCGCGGCCTGGTACAGCAGCCGCGAGGCGTCGAGATTCGTCTCCCGGGCCAGCTCCGGCTGCGCCCGGCAGGCCGGGTCCCCGACGATCGCCGCCAGGTGCGCCACCGCGCGACAGCCGGACAGGGCGCGGGCGACCGCCGCCGCGTCGCGCACATCGGCCCGCACGAAGTCGAGCGCCGGATCGGTCACCAGCTCGAGCAGCGCATCCCCTCCCAGCATCAGGTTGTCGAGCACGCGCACCCGGTGACCCGCGGCGAGCAGCTGCCGAACCAGGACCGACCCGATGTACCCGGCGCCACCCGTCACCAGAATCATCATCCCTGCCTTTCGAGCGCTCGGGTCACGCCGCGAGCATCCCTTCGATGCCCGCCGCGATCTCTTCCCCGATCGCGAGCGACGCGGTCGCGGCGGGGCTGGGCGCGTTGAGAACGTGAATCGCACCGGGCCGCGTCAGGAGGAGAAAATCCTCCACCAGCTCGCCGGTGGGCCGCATCGCCTGAGCGCGGACCCCGGCGCCGCCGGGGACCAGATCGGCCTCCACGACCTCCGGCACCAGCCGCTGGAGCGACGCGCAGAAGAGACGCCGGCTCAGGGAGCGCCGCAGCTCCGTCCAGCTGGCGCGCGGATGACGACGGAGAAATCGCCAGAGCCCGGGGTACAGCAGGGCCTCCCTCAGCTCTCGCGGATGCAGCGTTGTCCGGGTGTAGCCCTCTCGAGCCAGGGCGAGCACCGCGTTGGGCCCCGCTTCGATGCCACCGCCGATCTGGCGGGTGAAATGTACACCGAGAAACGGGAACGTCGGATCGGGGACTGGGTAGATGAGGTTGCGGACCAGCGACTCGCGATCCTGCCGCAGCCGGAAGTATTCGCCTCGAAACGGCACGATCCGGCACGGCGGTCGCACGCCGGCGAGCGCCGCGACGGTGTCGGCATGAAGGCCCGCGCAATTGACCAGGACGTCCGCCTCGTGAACGGCGGCCGGCGTGACCACCTCCCAACGGGGGCCGCGTCGCCGCGCACGGGTGACGGCATGGCCGAGCGAGAACTCCGCGCCGCGGGCGCGCAGCCGGTCGGCGAGCGTGAGGCAGACGGCGCCGAAGTCGGTGATGCCCTCCTCGGGCACGTGAACCGCCGCCACGCAGCGCACGTGGGGCTCGATCTCGCGGGCCTCGTCGGAGGTCAGCCAGCGGAGGCCCCGCAGACCGTTCCGCCGCCCCCGTTCGAGCAGTGAGGCCAGCCGGAGGCGCTGCTCCTCGTCTACCGCGACGACGAGCTTGCCGCAGATCTCGTGAGGGATCGCGTGGTCCCGGCAGAACGCGACCATGCGCTGGAGGCCGCTCACCGCGAGCCGCGCCTTGAGCGACCCGGGGGCGTAGTACAGGCCGGCATGAAGCACGCCGCTGTTGTGCGTGCTCTGGTGCCGGCCGACCTGCGTCTCCTTCTCGACGATTCGGACCCGGAGCCCGGGCCGGCGGCTGAGCAGCGCGTACCCGGTGGCCAGGCCGACGATTCCCGCGCCGACGATCACGACCCGCGGACTTCCGTCCACCGCCTGCTTCAGTACTCCAGCGGTAGCGCCACCCGCCGGCCGTCTCGCGCGGAGAGATAGGTCGCGATCAGGATCTCCAGGGAATGGAGTCCTTCCCGCCCGTCGGTGTCTGGCGCGGCCTCGCCGCGGATGGCCTTGATGACGTTGTCGTAGTAGAGCGGATGGCCGAAGCCGTAGACGGAGGTGGTCTCGTAGCTCGCCTCGTCGATCAGGTCGTCGTCTGGATCCTTGTCGGCGAACTCCCAGTGCTCGATCTTGTTGACCGCGACCCCGCCGATCCGGACCGTCCCCGACTCGCCGATGATGGTGATGGATCCCTCGAGGTTCTTCGGATAGGTGAGCATGGTCACGTTCATCGAGCCCAGCGCCCCGGTGCGCCACCTGATGCTGACGACGCCGGTGTCCTCGACCTGGATGTGGCGCGCCAGTGTCGCGGTGTAGGCCTGCACGCTTTCCACCGGGCCGATCAGCCAGTCGAGCAGGTCCACGTAGTGGCTCGCCTGGTTCATGAACGCGCCGCCATCGAACTCCCACGTGCCGCGCCAGGGCGCGCTGTCGTAATACGACTGGGGCCGGCTCCAGAAGACGTTGATGTTGACCATGTAGATCCGGCCGAAGCGGCGCTTCTCGATGGCCCGCCGCACCAGCTGGAGCGTGGCGTTGCGGCGGTTCTGCTTGACGACGAAGAGATGCACGCCGGCCACGTCGCAGGCATGAACCATCTGCTTCCCGTCCTGCCATCGGGTCGCCATCGGCTTCTCGGTCATCACGTGCCGCCCCGCCGCGGCGACCTGCACCGCCTGGTCGGCGTGGATCCCGCTCGGCGTGGAGAGGATCACGACGTCGGTCTCGGTCCCGGCGAGCATCTTCTCGAGCGTGGCGAACCCCGGGGCGCCCGTCCGCTCCACCGCACGCGCCAGCGCCGCCGGCTCCACGTCGCACACCCCGACCAGCTCCGCCCGCTCGGTGTGCTTCTGGAGAGCGTCGAAGTGGTTGGCCGAGATCCGCCCGCAGCCGGCCAGCGCGAACCGGATCTTGCGGTCCGTGATGAATGGCTTAGTGATAAACATGGGTCGGTAAATGTACATGTGGCCGCAGGTTGGGGGTATGGTGGCGGCGCGGACCCGGTCCCTGCCCCCCGCTCTGGCGGGCACGCGGACTTTTTGCTATCTTGTGAATAGTTTCACAAACTTTAGGAGAGCACTCATGGCGACTGCGACTCGACCGGTGTCCCCCCACGCTGCCTATCCCACCGACGCCGTGAGCCGGCTCTTCGCCCCGCCGGAGTCCGAGGTTCCAGCGCTCAAGCTGCGTCGGCTCCTGCACGAGGCGCGGGACAAGGGCACCTTCCTCCACACCGCGGGCGCGTACGATGCGTTCACGTCCGCCATCATGACCAAGCTCGGATTCAAGGCGCTGTACGGCAGCGGGTGGCAGCTCGCGGCGACCAAGAGCATGTACCCCGACATCGGCATCTATCAGTCGCACCAGATGGTGGAGCTGGTGCTGGAGATGCGGAAGGGGATCGAGGGTGCGCGAAACACCTCGTGGTACGACAGCGAGGGCAAGGACCGGCTCGAGGCCCCGCCGGCGTTCGTAGACATGGAGGCCGGCTTTGGCGGCCCCACCCAGACCTTCACCCTCGCGACCGAACTGATCCGGGTCGGCGCGGCCGGTGTGCATCTCGAGAATCAGGACCCGTCCAACCGCACCTGCGGCCACATCGTCAACGTGGGCAAGCAGAAGCGGAACAAGGTCCTGGTGCCGAGGAAAGACTGGCTGGGCAAGCTCAAGGCCATCAAGGGCGCCGGTCAGGCCACCGGAGTCGATGTGGTCATCATCGCGCGCACCGACTCGATCGACGGGGCGCTGCCGGACCAGGAGCCGGGCGGCGTAAAGATGGCAATCGACGACGCGCTCGAGGCGGCCGAGCTCGGCGTGGACGTGATCTGGCCCGAGTTCAACAACGTGGATCTCGAGCAGCCTCAGGAATTCGGCGAGGGTGTGCGGAAGTACTATCCGAACCAGATGCTGGGCTTCAACCTGTCGCCCTCGCTCTACTTCGGGAAGGCCAAGCAGGCCGGCACCCTGATCACCAACCAGCAGCTCGCCGACCTGGGCTTCACCCTGCAGTTCTCGACGCTCTTCAATTTCCGGACGGCGGGCATGGCGCTCGAGAAGGGCTTGCGGAAGTTCCTGAACAGCGGCCTCGACGCGCTGGCGGACCTCCAGATCGAGGAAGATGCCCAGAACCCGGCGCCGATCACGAAAATGCACCAGAAGTTCGCGGGGATGAACCGCTGGCTGGTGCTGGAGCAGGTGCTGAGCGGGAAGTAGGCCGAGGCAGGGGTGGGCAGAACTTCCCGCAGGTAGTAGTAGTACCGTCCTGAGCGGAGTGAAGGAGTCATGAGCCAAGTCATGGCTCCTCGCTTTCTTCCAGGTGCGAGCCGCTGTGCCGCGAACCTAGGGGAGACCGCCGTGGGAAAAACACTGTTCGGGTTCGACGTTGAGCAGCAGTGGGATTACGAGAACGCCTTCTATCTCACAAGCCACGTTACCCGGCTCGGCAAGATGCTGGCTCACTATGAGCTTTACAAATCGATAGTGAATCTGCCGGGCCACATCGTTGAGTGCGGGGTTTTCAAAGGCGCGTCTCTCGTAAGATTCAGCACCTTCAGAGAAGTTCTGGAAAGCCCATACTCACGAAAAGTCATCGGCTTTGACGCCTTCGGCAAATTCCCGGAGCAGGAAAGCGCCGACGATCGGAACTTCATCGAGAGACACCAAAGGGAAGGAGGCGACGGGATCCCTGTCCAAGAATTGAATGCGGTTTTCACGCATAAATCACTGACCAACTATGAACTCGTTCAGGGGGACATATGTGATACCGTCCCGAGATATCTCGCAGAGCATCCTGAGCTCAAAGTGGCGCTGCTGCACATCGATGTTGATGTCTACAAACCATCAGTCGTCATTCTGAACAACCTGTACGAAAGAGTCGTCAAGGACGGACTGGTAGTGCTTGATGATTTTGGAACGGTCGCCGGGGAAACGAAGGCGGTCGATGAATTCTTCGAAGAGAAAAAGGTCCTAATCCGGAAATTACCGATTTCGCATATTCCCGCGTACATCAGGAAGCCGTGATCAGGGCCCCTAGCTGATTGCGTATCTCGTGCGCCTAGCCCGCTCTCCTCCCCACCTCCCCGCCTGCCAGCGACTCAACCACCTCCACACCCTCCCCCCGCAGCCGGTCGACCTGCCAGCGATCGAGCCGCACCACGACATCGAGCGCGCCGTCGTCGTCGTGGCGCGAGAGGACCTCGCCGTCGCGGTAGAGCGCCGCCAGCCGGGCACCGTCGGAGATCGGGAGCCGTACCCGCACCGTGGACCGGCCGGCGCGCTCCATCTCCCTGAGCGTAGCTTTCAGTGGAGAGAGACCGCTGGTCCGCATGGTGCTGACCGTAAGCGCCCCGGGGTACAGCTCTCCCACTCGGGCGACGAAGCCTGCCGGGTCGGTCACCAGGTCCATCTTGTTGAACACCGGGATCAGCGGACGGTCGGCCAGCTCGAGCTCCGCCAGCACCCGTTCGACCACGCGCATCTGACCTTCCCAGTCGTGGTGGCTGGCGTCGACGACGTGCAGCAGCAGATCGGCGCCCCGGGCCTCCTCGAGCGTGGCCCGGAAGCTCGCGACCAGATGGTGGGGCAGCTTCCGGATGAACCCGACAGTGTCCGTGACGCGCGCGCGCTGCCCCTCGCCCAGGTCCACCTCGCGGGTGAGCGTATCGAGCGTGGCGAAGAGCCGGTCCTCGACCACGATCTCGTGCTGCCCCGACAGGGCGCGAAGGATGCTCGACTTGCCGGCGTTGGTATAGCCCACCAGTGCGATGCCGAGCATCGGGTCCCGTCCGGCGCGGAGGTTCTCCCGATGCTTCTCGACGTCCTTGAGCTTGCCCTTGAGCGCCTGGATCCGCCGGCGGATTATCCGCCGGTCGGTCTCGAGCTGGGTCTCGCCCGGACCGCGCAGGCCGATGCCGCCGCGAATACGGGAAAGGTGGGTCCACATGCGCGTGAGCCGGGGCAGCAGGTACTCCAGCTGCGCCAGTTCCACCTGGAGCTTGGCCTCGTGGCTCCGGGCCCGGGTGGAGAAGATGTCGAGGATGACTTCCGGCCGGTCCATCACCCGGACCTCCAGCGCGCGCTCGAGATTGGCGCCCTGGACCGGACTCAGCTCCTCGTCGAAGATGACCAGCGTTGCGCCCGACTCGACGACGGCCCGGGCCACCTCGTCGACTTTCCCCTCGCCGATCAGCGTCGCGGGATTGGGGGAGGTGATCTGCTGCGAGATGCGACCGACCACTTCGGCGCCGGCTGTATCCACGAGGCGGGTCAGCTCTTCGAGGTGCTCGGTCACGTGCCGGGCGTCGCCCGACCCCTTGCGGGGCGCGGCGACCAGCACGGCGCGCTCGAGCGGATCGCGGACTTCGATGGGTGCTCTACTGATGGATCCTGGCTCCTCGCCGCTCAGCGGCCGGTCGGGACCGACAGCGCGCCGCCCACGCGGGTGAGTGGAACGCGGCCTTCCCTGGTGAACGGGACGCTGTGCGCGCCCCACGGTGTCTGCAGCATGACCTGGCCCTTCATTTCGTACGGCAGGTCGCCGGAGCTCAGCGCCGTTCGAAGCGCGGTTCCGACGCCGGCCCACTCGAAGCGGAGCGGCAGGGCGAGCGTGGTCAGACCGCCCCTGTTCACGGTGAACTCGTCGGCGTACCGCACGTTTCCCACATGGGAGCCTTCCACGCCGAAGCCGAGCTCCACCGCCGTGCCGCGGAGGTCGAAGGCGTTGGGGTTGTCCACCTCCAGCATGAGGTCGAGATTGCCGCCCCTCACGCCGACCTCCCTGACGACCACCTGGTCGAGCCGGACGCCGGGCTCCTTGAGGGTGCTGCCCAACCCGGCGCATCCGCCGATCCCCGCCACGAAAGCCGTCAATGCCGCGAAGCTCCTGAGCACCGTCCATGCCTCCCGGCACCTGGTCTGAAGATAAGGGGACCGCCCGTCGATCGGAGCGGCGGCAATCTCCGGGCCGGACCCATTTACACCATGCCCACGGCCCGCCCGGGCTGCGGTGCGGGAAGTCACAGGATTCCCCTCTCGGTCTACCCCTCTCCTTCTCGGTCTCCCTCTTTCCTCACCGCTCCTTCCCTTTCTCCCTGCCCGGCCTCCTCGCCCTTCTTCTTTTCCCACCACGCCATCCGCTCCGCCACCCGCTTCTCGTACCCGAACTCCCCTGGCGTGTAGAACGCGGCTCCCTTCAGCTCGTTGGGCAGGTACTCCTGGGGCAGGTACGCGTCGGGCGAGCTATGCGCGTAGCGGTACCCCTTGCCGTAGCCCAGCTCCTTCATCAAACCCGTGGGGGCGTTCCGGATGTGGAGCGGAACCGGGGCGGCCGGCGTCTCCTGCGCGGCGGCCATCGCCTCGCCAAGGGCAACCTTGGCGCTGTTCGACTTGGGGGCCGTCGCCAGGTAGATGGTCATCTCCGCGAGCGGCAGATACCCTTCCGGCGGCCCCAGCATGTGGAACGCGTCGCGCGCCGCCACCGCCATCAGGAGCGCGTTCGGATCGGCCAGCCCGATGTCCTCCGCCGCCATCGCGATGGCGCGACGGAACAGCGTCATCGGGTCCTCCCCGCCGTCCAGCATCCGCGCCATCCAGTACAGCGCTCCCTGCGGATCGCTGCCGCGCAGCGACTTGTGGTAGGCGGACAGCAGGTTGTAGTGCTCCTCGCCGGACTTGTCGTAGCGGGCGAAGCGCTTCTGCATCGCTTCCCGGGCCACCTCCGGCGTGACGGTGCCGCCCTCACCGACGTGCGCGGCGGCGGCTTCGAGAACGGTGAGCGCCCGCCGCGCGTCGCCGTCCGCCTCCACCGCGATCGCCTCGAGGGCGTCGGCCTCGATCCGCAGGTCCAGCCCGCCGAGTCCGCGCTCCCGGTCTTCCAGCGCTCGCCCCAGGAGCGTGGCAACGTGCCCCGCGTCGAGTGGCTGGAGCACGAACACCCGGGTGCGCGACAGCAGCGCGCCATTGATCTCGAAGCTGGGGTTCTCGGTGGTGGCGCCGATCAGAGTGATCGTGCCGTCCTCCGACGGGGGGAGCAGGCTGTCCTGCTGGGCCTTGTTGAGACGGTGGATCTCGTCCACGAACAGGATGGTCTGGGAGGCCCCCGAGTCGATCCGGCCCCTGGCCTCGCCCACGATCTCACGGATCCGCGGAACCCCTTCGGACACCGCGCTGAAGGGCACGAACACGCGCGCCGTGGTGCTCGCGACGAGGTGCGCCAGCGTGGTCTTGCCGCTTCCCGGCGGACCCCAGAAGATCATCGACCCGGGAACGCCGCGCTCGATCGCCTCCCGCAACGGCTTGCCCGCCGCCAGCAGGTGCTCCTGCCCCACGAACTCGTCCAGCGTTCTCGGCCGCATTCTGGCCGCGAGCGGCTGGCCCTCCCGGGCCGCTCTGAAGAGCGATTCACCCTGTCCCCCGCCGCGCTTCCTGGCCATGGCTCCTCCCGAGCGGGTCACCGCATCCACGTATGGAGCAACCGCTCCGTGAGGAAGAATCCCATCGCGCCCCCGAAGAACGCCAGGGCGCTCAGCCACCCGCGCTTGGCCTGGAACTCCGGGACCAGGTTGGACGCGGCCACGTAGATCGTCACTCCGGCCGACAGCGCCAGCCCGTGCCGCGCCAGCGGCGCCACCACCTCGGTGAGCACCACGCCCAGGATGGTGGCGAGCCCGAGCACCGCCGCCGCTCCCAGCGCCCGGGCCCGCGACTCTCCGCCCGCGACCATGACGCTCGCGATCGTCACGCCCTCGGGGAGCTTGTGCAGCAGCACGGCGAGGAAGAGCAGGACGCCCAGCTCTCCGGAAACCAGGAACCCGCTCGCGATCGCGACCCCGTCGAAGAACGTATGCAGCGTGAGCCCGAGGAGCGCCGAGATGCCCGCCGAGCGGCTCACCCGGTGCGTCTCCTCGCCGAAATGGAAGTGGGGCGTGAGGACGTGCTGCGCGAGGTGCACCGCGAGGTAGCCGATGAGAACGTAGAACGCGCCGTCCCGCCCATCCCGCAGAACCTCCGGCAATACTCCCAGCACCGCGACGGCGAGCATGAACCCCGCCCCGAACGCCAGGCAGGCGTCGATCACCCGCAGCCCCCGCTGGAGGCTCCGCACCACGGCCAGGGCGCCGACCATGTTGCCCAGCGCGGCGGCCACCGCGAAGCCGAGCGTGCTCACCGATCCTCCCGCGCGATGGCCAGCAGCCGCTCCCGGGTGTTGGCCGACGGGTCCTGGAGTACCCGGTCCAGCAGCACGGCGAGGGTCTCCCCGATGCGCTTGCCGCTCAGTCCGAGCGCTTCGAGATCGCGTCCGGTCACGGCCAGGTCACTTCGAGTCAGCGGGTCGCCGCGCTCGCGGATCTTCGCCGCCGTGCCGATCCAGGGAGCCGACTCCGCGCGCCCGCGGAGCCGGACGAGGGCGACCAGATCGTCCGCCGCGCTTCCGACGGTGGCGAGCCACCGCCGCACCGAGATCTCGTCCGCTGCCGCCGGCTCCGCCGGCCCCCTCGCCACCGCCTCTGCCCTGGCGATCTCGGCGTTGGAGGCACGGAGCCTTCTGAGCAGGTCGCCCGGGTCGTCGGACAGGAGCGCCGTGAGGAGCACCGGATCGCGCGGCGGGGGCGAGCGCTCCGCCGGCGGCACCACTCCCTCGCCCTCGTGGCGCAGGCCATGAAGCCACACCGCCGCGGCACCCGATTCGCGCCAGAGCCGGACCAGCGTCTCCAGATCCCTGGCGGTCCGCAGCCCCTTGAACCACTCGTCGCGTACCCGCTCGGCCGAAAGCCGGCCGAGCCCGTCGGCGGCCGCGCGGGCGGCCTGCCAGGTGGCGGGGTCGATGGCGAACCCGAACCGGGCGGCAAAGCGGATCGCCCGGAGGATGCGGAGATAGTCCTCGCGGAAACGCGCCGCCGGGTCACCCACGGCCCGCACCACGCCGGATTCCAGGTCACGCTGACCACCGTGCAGATCGCGCCATTCGCCGTTCAGCGGACGATAGGCGATCGCGTTGATGGTGAAGTCGCGACGCGCCAGATCCTCCTCCAGCGAGGCCCCGTACTCCACGACCGCGTGGCGGCCATCGGTGGCCACGTCGCGCCGGAAGGTCGTCACCTCGTGCAGGACGCGCGTCCGGTCGATCACGCCCACCGTCCCGTGCTCGACGCCGATCGCCGCGGTGCGGCGGAAGAGGCGTTGCACGTCCTCCGGCCGCGCCGACGTGGCCAGATCGAAATCGGAGTGCGGGTCGCCAAGGAGGGTATCGCGCAGCGCGCCGCCCACGCACCAGGCTTCGTGGCCGGCCTCCTCGAGCACGCGCGCGATCTCGAGCACTTCCCGGGGCACCTCCAATCGGTCGGGAAACGTCATGCCGACCCGTAGGGCACGCCCGCCGAGAGCGCGATGGCCAGCTCCATCCGCGCCTGCGACGGCGTGCGGGGGCCGGCGGGGATGGCGCCCATCGCCGTGGTGCGCGCGCCGCCACCGTCGAACGCGTAGACCGGCGTCACCCGGCCCCACCAGCAGCGGCTCGCGAGCACCACCGGCTTTCCCTCGTCCAGCCACCGGCCGATGGCCGCAACGGCACCGGGCGGCACGTTGCCGCTCCCGAACGCCTCGACCACCACTCCGTCGTGCGCGGGCCGGGCGAGGTCGAGCAGGGCACCGTCGTCGCCGACCACCATGGGGATATGCGCCACGCGCGCCCGAAGCGATTCGGGCCGGATCGGAGCGGCGGGGGCCGTCCCGGTCGCGGCGTACGAGACCCCCCCATCTGACACGCGGCCGATCGGGGCTGCGTGCGGCGCGGAGAACGCCACGACATCGGTCGCATGGCTCTTGGTGGCCGTGCGCCCCGCCAACACCTGCCCCGCGAAGACCACCATCGTGCCTCTGCCCGCGCTCGCCGGATCCGCGGCTACCGCCACGGCGTCGCGGAGATTGCGCGGGCCGTCCCAGCCGTCGTCGCTCGACGTCCGCATCGCCCCGGTCAGGGCGACGGGGACCCGCGGCTCGAGCGTACGGTCGAGCAGATAGGCCGTCTCCTCCAGGATGTCCGTTCCGTGGGTGATGACGATGCCGCCGGCTTCGCCGGATTCCGCCACCACGCGGACCCGCTCGCGCAGCGTCCATAGGCGGTCGTGGTCGAAGTGGCACGCGGGCATCCGCGCCCAATCCTCGATCCGGTAGGGGGCGATCCGGTCGAGGCCGGGCGCCAGCCCCACCAGCGCCTCCCCCCCATGCGCCGGGACGTTGCCGCCAACGGCCGCGTCGCGCTGCATGCTGATGGTGCCGCCGGTGAAGAGGATGTGGATCATCGCCTCACCCGCACAGCACGCTCCCGCCGTTCACGTTCAGGACCTCGCCGGTGACGTGACTCGCGAGGTCGCTGCAGAGAAACACGATCGGCCCGGCGATCTGCTCGGCGGAGGGAATCCGGCGCAGCGGGATCGCGCCGGCGATGCGCTCCTTCTCACC
>JACDHV010000067.1:0-4830 GCA_013820855.1 Gemmatimonadales bacterium
CCGAGATCGCGGTGGTCGTGGTCTGCGGCGGCCGGCGCGAGGTGGTGTTCGAATCGCTGGTGAACCCGGGCCGGCCGATCCCGCCGGCGATCTGCGCGATCACCAACATCACCAACGCGATGGTGCGGGAGGCGCCCACCTTCGCCCAGGTCTCCGAGCGCGTGGTCGAGGTGCTCGCCGGGCGGGTGTTCGTCGCACACAACGCGCGGTTCGACTGGAATTTCGTGAGCGCCGAGGTGCAGCGGGCGCGCGACCTCGCCCTCGACGGCCCCCGGCTCTGCACCGTGCGCCTGGCCCGGCGGCTGGTGAAGGGGATCCGCTCCTGCGGGCTCGACAGCCTGACGCACTGGTTCGGCTTCGCCAACGCCTCGCGCCATCGTGCCGCGGGTGACGCGCTGGTCACGGCGGAGCTGCTCGAGCGGCTGCTGGCGCTGGCGCGGGAGGAAGGGGCCCGGACGCTGCAGGATCTGGCCGCCATCGAGACCCGCCGGGCGCCGCGGAAGCCCCGCCGCCGGCTCGCCATGCCCACGGAGCCGCAGGCCGACTCCGCTCCGGAGGAACTGTCATGACGCTCTCGCGCACCTTCCAGGTCGGCGGGCTCACCTGCCATACGCTGGAAGGCGGAACCCAACGCCTGGACGGCGGGGCGATGTTCGGCGTGGTTCCCTATCCGCTCTGGAGCAGGCGTGTCGGGCACGACGAGCGCCACCGGATCCGGCTCGCCATGCGGTGTCTGCTGGTCGAGCACCCGGACGGCCTCCTCCTCATCGATACCGCGCTCGGCAACAAGGAAGACCTCAAGTTCCTCGGCATCTACGGCGTCGAGAATCCCGGTCTCGAAGGCGCCACGCAGCTCGAGGACGCGCTGGCCGTAGCCGGGTTCCTTCCCCGCGACGTCCGGTGGGTGATCAACACCCACCTGCACTTCGATCATGCCGGCGGCAACACCACGCTCGACCCCGAGCTGGAGGACGATCCCCGGCGCCACGTGCGGCCCTCCTTCCCCAACGCGACCTATGTGGTGCAGCGGGGCGAGCTGGAGTTCGCCCGCCGGGCCAACGAGCGGACCCGGGCCAGCTACCTTCCGCACAACTTCGAGCCGGTCGCCGCGGCCGGCCGGTGGCGCCTGCTCGAGGGTGACGGCGAGGTGCTGCCGGGCATCTCCGTGCGAATGACGCCCGGCCACGTCCCCTACCATCAGACCGTGCTGGTGCGCGACCGGGGCGATACGGCGGCATTCGTCGCGGACCTGATCCCCACCTCGGCGCACCTGCCGCTGCCCTGGATCATGGGGTACGACCTCGAGCCCCTCCGGACGCTCGAGAGCAAGCGGGCCTTCCTAAAGGACGCGATGGGGGAGGGGTGGCGCATCGTCTTCGAGCACGATCCCGACGTCGCGGTCGGGACGCCGGTGATGGAAGGGAAGGACATCGCCCTGCAGGACGTGATCCCCGCGCCGGTGCCGGGACCAGCGTCCTCGGCCGAAGCCCAAGGTCGGTTGACTCCAACGGCTTGACCCTGTAGCTTCCGCCGTTCGTCAAGTGGGGAGGAAACTCCCCCACCCTGAGCCTGCCGGCGCGGAGCCGCAGCGCAACCGGGTCCTGGCTTCCCAGCCGATCGGCCGGCGCTGTGCCGGCGGCGGCAATGGGCATGGCGGGCACCCGAGCAATTCAGGGGTGCCCGTTTTCCTTTTTCGTCGGAGGTAGGCCCGCTGTCCACGAACGAGCGCGAAAAGAGAACCCGCGTCAATCGCATGATCCGCATCAGTCCGGTGCGGGTCATCGGCCCCGAAGGCGAGCAACTCGGCGTCCTACCCGTGGAGGAGGCGCTGGCCGCCGCCCAGGAG
The DNA here is from genome assembly GCA_013820855.1 of Gemmatimonadales bacterium. Classification (GTDB taxonomy): domain Bacteria; phylum Gemmatimonadota; class Gemmatimonadetes; order Gemmatimonadales; family GWC2-71-9; genus CAVVWJ01. The sequence goes on from JACDHV010000067.1 coordinate 1,847, forward strand.
CGCGGGCTGGACCTCGTGGAAGTGGCACCGACGGCACGACCCCCCGTGGTCAAGATCATGGACTACGGGAAGTTCAAATTCGAAGAGGCCAAGGCGGCGCGGGCGGCGAAGAAGAAGCAGCACATCATCCAGCTGAAGGAAGTGAAGTACCGGCCGGGCATCGACGACCACGACTTCGACTTCAAGACCCGGCACGCCCGCGAGTTCCTGGGCGACGGCAACAAGGTCAAGGTCACGATGATGTTCCGGGGCCGCCAGATCGCCCACCTCGAGCTGGGCAAGGCCGTGCTCGACCGGGTGTCCGCGAGCCTCGCCGACATCGGCAAGATCGAGGCCGACGCGAAGCTGGAAGGCCGCAACATGACCATGGTGATAGCGCCCAAGTAAAGGAACACAGCAATGCCCAAGCAGAAGACCAAGCGCGCCGCCATGAAGCGGTTCAAGCGGACCGGCACCGGGAAGCTGAAGCGGTGGCATGCGAACCACAGCCACATCCTGACGAAGAAGACGCGCAAGCGGAAGAATCGGCTCAAGAAGGCCGCCCTCGTGAGCTCGGCCGACTTCCCGCGCGTCAACCGTCTCCTCCAGGCGTAAGGAGCCCACCATGCCCAGAGTGAAGAGCGGTGTGGCCCACCACGCCCGGAAGAAGAAGATCATGCAAGCCGCGAAGGGCGCGCGCGGCGGCCGGAGCAAGCTCTACAAGGCCGCCAAGGAGACCGTCGAGCGCGGCATGCGGTACGCCTACCGCGACCGGCGCAAGAAGAAGTCCGAGTTCCGCGCGCTCTGGATCACCCGGATCAACGCCGCCGCACGGATCCACGGCCTGAGCTACAGCCGGCTGGTCGCCGGGCTCAAGAAGGGCGGCGTCGAGATCAACCGGAAGATCCTCGCCGATCTCGCGGTGCGTGACGCCGCCGCCTTCGGCCGGCTCGCCGAGGTCGCGAAGAACAATCAGTAGGCTTGGCTCCAGCTCACGCAGTCGCCCGGTGGGGCCGTTCGCGCTCGGCGGGCGGCCCCACTGACACATAGGCTCCCCGTGCCGACGAGCTCCGCATCCGTGTCCACCGGCCATCCCGACCTCGACGCGCTCCTGCCGCGGCTCGACTCGGTCTCCACGCTCGGCGCCGCCGAGCTGGAGGCGGAGGAGATCGCCGTGCTCGGGCGCAAGAGCGGGTCGCTCACCGCGGCGCTCAAGCGCGTCGCGACGCTGCCCGTCGAGGAGCGGAAGCGGTTCGGCGCGGCGGTGAACCGGCTGAAGGCGCAGTTCGAGGCCGCGTTCGCCGCGCGGCGCGACGTGCTCGACGCGGAGCGGACGGCGCGGGATCAGGCGGGGCTCGATCTCACCATGCCGGGCCGGGGTCGCTGGGTGGGCGCGGAGCACCCGGTGACGAAGGTCGTGCGCGAGATCGTGGACATTTTCCGTGGGATCGGCTTCACGGTCGCGGTCGGACCCGAAGTGGAGACCGAGTGGTACAACTTCCTCGCGCTCAACTTCCCGGCCGACCATCCCGCGATGGACATGCACGACACCCTCTACCTCGACGCGCCGCCCGCCGAGGGGGAGTCCGCGGGCCGGCTGCTGCTCCGGACCCATACGTCGCCGGTACAGATCCGGACGCTGATGGAGTCGCCGCCGCCGGTGCGCGTGGTGATTCCGGGCATGGTATACCGCAACGACGCCTTCGATCCCTCGCACTCGCCGGCGTTCTCGCAGATCGAGGGGCTCGCGGTGGACGAGGGGATCTCGTTCGTGGACCTCAAGGCCACGCTCATCCACTTCGCCCACCGCTTCTTCGGACCGGCCACCAAGACCCGCTTCCGGCCCTCGTTCTTCCCGTTCACCGAGCCCTCGGCGGAGATGGACGTCGAGTGCCAGCTCTGCCACGGCGCCGGCTGCCCCGCTTGCAAGGGCACCGGATGGATGGAGATCCTGGGCTGCGGGATGGTGCATCCGTCGGTGCTGGAGAACTGCAACGTGGACGCCGAGCGGTACACCGGCTGGGCGTTCGGCATGGGGCCGCATCGGATCGCCATGCTGCGGTACGGCATTCCGGATATCCGGCTGCTGCTCGAGGGAGACATGCGGTTCCTGGAGCGGGTCGCGGGGACGGCACGATGAACGTCTCTCTCCGCTGGCTCGAGGCCTTCCTCCGGCGCCCGCTCGACCCGGACGACGTCGCCCATCGGCTCACGATGCTAGGCGCTCCGGTGGACGCGGTCGAGCCGCTGCACACCGGCCTCGGCGACCTGGTCGTCGGCCTGGTGGAGGAGGTCCGCCAGCACCCCAACGCCGACCGGCTCCGCGTCTGCCTGGTCAACGACGGCACCGCGGATCGCCTGAACGTCGTGTGCGGCGCACCGAACGTCACGGCGGGAAGCAAGTATCCCTTTGCACGAGTCGGCACGACCGTTCCCCATGGCAAGGGCGGCGAGCCGATGAAGATCGAGCGCGCCAAGCTGCGGGGCGAGGTGTCCCAGGGGATGCTCTGCTCCGCGCGCGAGCTCGGCTTGGGGCAGGAGCACGACGGCATCCTCGAGCTCGACACCGATGCCGCCCCGGGCACCGCGCTGCTGGAGGCGGTGCCGCTCGCCGACCACCGCCTGGTGGTGGACGTCACCCCGAATCGTCCCGATCTGCTCGGCCACAAGGGCGTGGCGCGCGAGCTGGCGGCGTCGTATGGGGCGCCGTTCCGGCTGCCGGCGCTTCCCGGCACCGACTCCATCGATGTCGGGCCCGCGCGCCGCGAGGCCGTCACGGGCAAGGCCGGCGAAGTGACGATCACGATCGAGGACCAGCGGTCCTGCCCCCGTTTCCGTGCGGCGCTGATCCGCGGCACGCGCGTGGGTGCGTCTCCCGCCTGGCTCCGACAGCGCCTGGAGGCGGTCGGCGTGCGCTCGATCAACAACGTGGTGGACGCCACCAACTACGTCATGCTCGAGCTGGACCAGCCGATGCACGCCTACGACGCGGCCACCCTTCGCGG
>JACDHV010000067.1:4840-15707 GCA_013820855.1 Gemmatimonadales bacterium
GGCCCTGATCGTGCGCCGGGGCCGGGCCGGCGAGCGGCTCGTAACGCTCGACGACGAGGAGCGCCAGGTCGACGAGGAGACGGTAGTCATCGCGGACGCGGAGGGCGTCATCGGGCTCGCGGGCGTGATGGGCGGTGCCTCCACCGAGGTGAATCCGGACACACGGGACGTGCTGCTCGAGGCGGCGTTCTGGGACCCGCCGCGGATCCGCCGCACCCGCCGTGCCCTCGGCATGAGCACGGAGGCGAGCTACCGCTTCGAGCGCACCATCGACCGCTGGGGCGGCGGCGACGCGATGCGCCGCTGCATCGAGATCGTCCTCGCCACCGGTGGCGGGGAGCCGGCGGACGCGCCGCTCGACCTCTGGCCCGAGCCGTCGCACCCCCCGCGCATCTTCCTCCGCCCCGCGCGGGTCGCCCAGGTGCTCGGCGTCGAGGTCCCCTGGGGCGCGATCGAGCAATACCTCGTCGCCATCGGCGCGACCGTCGTCTCCAAGCCCGACGACGGCAGAATCGCGGTGGACGTTCCCGGCTGGCGGCCCGACCTCGCGCGGGAGATCGACCTCATCGAGGAGATCGCCCGGTTGCACGGGTACGACACGTTCCCGTCCGACCTGCGGCCGTTCCGCATGGGCAGCCTGCCCGACGCCGTCGAAGAGGGCGCGGTCGAGACGGTGCGGCGGGGCATGGTGGAGCAGGGGTTCTACGAAGTCTCGCGGCTGCCGCTCGGCCCCGCCGACGGCGATGGCAGCGTCAAGCTGCTCAACCCGCTTTCGGCAGACGACGCATGGCTCCGCCGCCGGCTGCTTCCCGGCCTCGCGCGCCTGGTGGAGGGCAACTGGGCGAATCACGTCGAGGACGTGCGGCTCTTCGAGATCGGCACCGCCTTCACGGCCGGCGCCCGGGGCGAGCGGCCCCGGGAGGAGCGCCGGGTGGCCGCGGTCCTCACCGGACGGCGGGAGCCGCGTCACTGGACCGGCACCGGCGAGGATCGCTTCGACCTCTGGGATCTGAAGGGCCGCTTCGAGGCCGCGGTCGCCCTGGCGATTCCAGGGGGCGTGGTACAAGTTGAACGGGACTCGTGGGTTGCCCGGAACGCCGAGGGTCTGGTCGTGGGCGAAGCCGGTCCGCTCGCCGCCGACGCGCCGCCCTGGGCCGCCCCGCTGTTCGGCTTCGAGCTGGTGCTCGATGATTCGCCCCGCCGGCCGCCCCAGTTCACGCCGCTGCCCGCCACGCCCGCCTCCGAGCGGGTGCTCGCGCTGCTGCTGCCGGAGGGGGTGACGGCGATGCAGGTGGAGGGCGTGCTCCGCCGGGCCGGGGGGGGCCTGCTCGAGCGGATAGGCGTCGAGAGCGATTACCGTGGGGCCGAGCTGCCGGCGGACGTGCGCAGCGTCGCGTTCCGCCTCACGTTCAGGGCCCCCGACCGGACGCTGCGCGACACCGAAGTGGATCAGACTGAAGCGCGGCTGCTGGCCGCGCTCGCGGAAGAGCTCGACGTGCGCCGGCGTGACGCCGGCACGGCCCGCGGGGGAGAATGACGTGGCGTATACCTACGATCGTCCCGACCTGAAGGCGTTGAACGATCTCGAGCAGCTGCTCAAGCACCTCACCGAGGAGCTGGCCGGCTGGCGGCGGCGCACGCTGGTGGCGGAGGCCGAGCTGGCCGAGGCGCAGTCTCACGGCGGCAAGGTCGCCGGGCCCGAGCTCAAGGAGGCCCGCAAGCGGGTGATCGAGCTCGAGACCGAGAACCAGGCGCTGCGGCATCGCATCGAGGCGGCCCGCGAGCGGCTCAAGGCCCTGGCCGCGCGGCTCTCGTTCCTGGAGCAGCACGGGGGAGGGAACGCCGCATGAGCACCGCGACGAAGAACGCCGTCCGTGTCACGATCGGGGGCGAGGAATACACCGTCCGCTCCGAGCTGCCGCCGGAGTACACCCGCGAGGTCGCCGCCCACTTCGACGCCGCGCTCAAGCGAGTGCGCGACTCGCTGCCGTCGGTGGAGAGTCACAAGATCGCCATCCTGGCTGGGCTCGCGATCACCGACGAGCTGTTCCAGGCCCGCCGGGGCGACCGCGACATCGCCGCCCGCGTCACGGCCCTGGCCGACGAGCTGGCCCGCCTCCTCCCTCCGGCCAAGCGTGGCAAGCGCGCGGCCGCTTCGTAGGGAGACATCTCCCCGATGTCCCAGTCGCTCCTCTACCCCACGCTCGCGGGGGTGGCCGCCGGCCTGGCCGTCGTCCTCGGCTTTCTGCTCCTGTACCGGCGCGGACAGCAGCGGGGGGCCACCGGCGTGCTGGCAACCGCGCAGCGCGAGGCGGCCAAGCTTCGGTCCGACACCGCGCGCGAGGCCGAGCGGCTGCGCGCGGAGACGGTGCGCGAGGCGGAGGCCGCCAAGGCGGAGGTCGTGCTGGCCGCGAAGATGGAGTCGCTGAAGCTGCGCGAAGACCTCGACCGCGAGCTCCAGCGCAAGCGGGACGAGTGGGAGCGGGTGGAGCGGCGCGCGGAGGAGCGCTCGCGGGGTCAGGACCGCCAGGTCGAAGAGATGAACGCGCGTGAGCGGAGCCTCGACAAGCGGGAAGAAGCCCTGGGGCAGAAGGAGCTGGCGCTCCGGGCCCGCGAGGGTGAGGCCGACAAGCTGGCGCAGGAGCAGCGGGCCCGCCTGGAGCGGGTCGCCGGACTCACCACGGAAGACGCGCGGCGCGAGATCCTGCAGCGGGTGGAGGACGAGGCCCGCGGGCAGGCCGCCGCGCTGGCGCGGGACATCAGGGAACAGGCCAAGAAGGGCGCCGACCGCGAGGCGCGCAGGATCATCGCCATCGCGACCCAGCGGCTCGCCGCGGAGACCACGGCGGAGAGCACCGTCGCCGCGGTGCCGCTCCCGAACGACGAGATGAAGGGCCGCATCATCGGCCGCGAAGGGCGCAACATCCGGGCGTTCGAGACCGCGACCGGGGTGGACGTCATCATCGACGACACGCCCGACACCGTGATCGTGTCCTGCTTCGACCCGGTCCGCCGGGAGGTGGCCCGCCGCGCCCTGGAGGCGCTCATTCAGGACGGCCGGATCCATCCGGGGCGCATCGAGGAGATCGTGGTGAAGGTGCAGAAGGAGCTGGAGGCGCAGCTGGTCGAGCTGGGCGAGCAGGCGGCCTACGATACCGGCATTCACGGCCTCCATCCCGAGCTGGTCAGGCTGGTCGGCCGGATGCGCTACCGCACCTCCTACGGCCAGAACATCTACGACCACTCGAAGGAAGTGGCCTGGCTCGCGGGAATGATGGCGGCGGAGCTGCACCTCGACGTCAACCTCGCCAAGCGTGGCGGCCTGCTGCACGACGTCGGCAAGGTGCTGACCCACGACAACGAGGGCACCCACGTGGAGCTGGGCGTCGAGGTGGCGCGCCGCTACGGCGAGAGCGCCGCGGTGATCAACTGCATCCAGGCCCACCACGACGACGTCCCGCACGAGTCGGCCGAGTCGGTACTGGTGCAGGCGGCGGACGCGATCAGCGGGTCCCGGCCGGGCGCGCGGCGCGAGGCATTCGAGACCTACGTCAAGCGCCTCACCCGCCTGGAGGAGATCGCCAATGGGTTTCCCGGCGTGGAGAAGTGCAACGTGATCCAGGCGGGCCGCGAGGTGCGGGTCGTGGTGACGCCCGACCGGATCGACGACGGCGCCGCCACGCAGCTCTCGGAGACGATCGCGCGCAGGATCGAGCACGAGCTGCAGTATCCGGGACAGATCAAGGTGGTCGTGATCAGGGAGACGAGAGCCGTGGACTACGCCCGATGAGCGCGAAGATTCTGGATGGGGTGGCGCTGGGAAAGACGATCCGCGCCGAGGTGGCCGCCGAGGTCGCGCGGCTCGCCGGGAACGGGCGGAAGCCCGGACTCGCCGCCGTGCTGGTGGGCGAGGACCCGGCCAGCGCGGTGTACGTGCGATCGAAGGGGAAGGCCACCGAGGAGGCGGGCATGCACTCGGAGACGCTGCGCCACCTGGCGACGATCTCCGAGGAGGACCTGCTCGCGATCGTGGACCGGCTCAACGCCGACCCGCAGATTCACGGCATCCTGGTGCAGCTCCCGCTGCCGAAGCACATCGACAGCGACAAGGTGCTGCGGCGGATCGATCCGGCCAAGGACGTGGACGGGTTCCACCCGGTCAACGTCGGCAAGCTGGTGACCGGCGACCAATCGGCCTTCCGCCCGGCCACGCCATACGGCGTGCAGCAGATGCTGATCCGGTCGGGCATCGAGACCAAGGGCGCCAACGCCGTCATCCTGGGCCGCTCCAACATCGTCGGCAAGCCGATGGCCAACCTGCTGATTCAGCAGGGCCCCGGCGGCGACGCCACGGTGACCGTGTGCCACAGCCGAACCCGCGACCTGCCCGCCGTCACCCGGGGCGCCGACATTCTCGTCGCCGCGATCGGGAAGGCCGAGTTCGTCACGGCCGACATGGTGCGGCCCGGCGCGGTCGTGATCGACGTCGGCATCAACCGGGTGGACGACGCGTCGCATCCCAAGGGCTACCGGCTGGTCGGAGACGTCGCGTTCGCCGAAGTCGCCGAGAAGGCGTCGTGGATCACGCCGGTGCCGGGTGGCGTGGGTCCGATGACGATCGCCATGCTGCTGCAGAACACGCTGCAGGCATGGCGGCAGATCGAATCACACTGAAGCACAGGCGCCTCGCGGACGCTGCAGACCATCCATGACCCAGTCGCTTCCACTCTCCCAGATCGCACCCACGGACGAAGTGTGGACCGTCAGCCAGCTGACCTCGGCCGCCAAGCGGGTGGTCGAGGGAGAGTTCATGCCGGTCTGGATCCGCGGCGAGGTCGTGGGCTGCAAGGCGTGGTCGAGCGGGCACTGGTACTTCGGGCTGCGCGACCGCGGGAGCCAGGTCCGCTGCTGCATGTGGAGCCGGTACTCGCAGCTGGCGGCGGAGCCGCCCAAGGACGGGACCGAGGTGTTCGTCCTGGCCAAGCCCGGGATCTACGAGGCCAAGGGCGAGTTCCAGCTCAACGTAACCCGGATGCTCCCCACTGCCGCGATCGGCGCCGCGCGGCGCGAGCTGGAGCGGGTGAAGGAGCTGCTCCAGCGCGACGGGCTCTTCGACCACGCCCGCAAGCGGCCAATCCCCGCACTCGCGTGCACCGTGGCCGTGGTGACCAGCGCCGACGGGGCGGCGCTGAGGGACGTGATCACGGTGGTGGGCAAGCGGTGGCCCTGCTGCCGGCTGGTGGTGGTGAACGCGCGGGTCCAGGGCGACGGCGCCGTCCACGCGCTGGCGCGGGCGCTCGCGCTGGTGAACCGAATCCCCGAGATCGAGATCTGCATCGTGGGGCGCGGCGGCGGCGGCCGCGAGGACCTCGCCGCGTTCAACAGCGAAGCGGTCTGTCGCGCCCTCGCTGCCGTACGCGTCCCCACCATCTCCGCCGTGGGCCACGAGACCGACGTCTCGCTCACCGACCTCGTGGCCGATCTCCGGGCGGCGACGCCATCCGCGGCGGCGGAGATGGCCGTCGCCGACCGCCGCGAGGTCTCCCGCCGGCTAGACGATCTCGCCGCCCGGCTGGCTGGCGGCCTCGGCAGCCGAACCCGGCTGGCCGCCGAGCGGCTCGCGCGGACCCGCGACCGGCTTCACGGTGCCATGGAAGCCGTTATTCGCCACGAGCGCCACCGCGCCGACCGTCTCGGCGCGCAGCTCGACGCGCTGAGCCCGCTTCGAATTCTCGATCGCGGCTACGCGGTCCCGGTCCGGCCCGACGGCAGCGTCCTCAAGCGCCGAGCGGAGTTCGCCCCCGGTGCGCCCTTTCGCCTGCGGGTGGCCGACGGCGACGTCCCATCCCGCGTGGAGCCGTCATGAGCATCGCCCAGGATCTGAACCGGCTGGAGGAGATCGTCCGGACGCTCGAGGCCGAGGACGTCGAGCTCGACGCCGCGCTCGCGCTGTTCGAGGAGGGCGTCGCCCGGCTCCGCGCGGCGCGCGAGCGTCTCGGCACGGCGGAGGTCAAGGTCCAGACGGTGCTGGAGGGCGCGAACGGCGACCTCCGGCTGTCGGACCTCGATGGCTGACACCGCGGCCCCGTCGGCCGTGGACCTCCTGGCGGAGGCGCGGGACCTGACCGACTGCGTCCTCGACCGGTGGTCCCGGCGACTCCGCGGCGAAGTGGCCGAGCGCGACGGCGAGGCGCTGGCCTACGCCCTCGCCACGCCGGGCAAGCGGGTGCGCGCCGCACTGCTCATGGCATCGTACCGCGCGGTGGGAGGCGAGTCGCCCGCGGTGGTCGGCGTCGCCGCCGCGGTCGAGATCGTGCACACCTATTCGCTGGTTCACGACGACCTGCCCTGCATGGACGACGACGACCTGCGCCGGGGGCGGCCCACCACCCACCGCAGGTTCGACGTCCCCACCGCTACCCGGGCCGGATACCTCCTCGTGCCGGTGGCGGCTCGCGTGCTCGCCGACGCGGCGGAGGCGCTGGAGCTTCCGCCGGCCGCGCTGGGGCGGATGGCCGTCGAGCTGTTCCGGGCCGGCGGGATCCAGGGGATGGTGGGAGGGCAGTGGCTGGATCTGGAAGCGGAGGGGCGCACGCTCGCGCTGGAAGACCTGATCGGCGTGCATCGCGGAAAGACCGGCGCGCTGATCCGCGCGGCCTGCACTCTTGGCGCGCTCGCGGCAGAGGCGGGGCCCGCGCACGTCGCCGCGCTCACCGCCTACGGCGAAGAGGTGGGTCTGGCCTTTCAGATCGCCGACGACGTGCTCGACGCGACCGGCACCAGCGAGGAGCTGGGCAAGACGGCCGGCCGCGATGCCCAGCTCGCCAAGTCCACCTACGTGAGCGTGATGGGGGTCGTCGCGGCACGGGAGGAGGCGGAGCGCCTGGCCAAGCGGGCCGGGGCCCACCTCGATGCGGCGGGCGTGCCGAGCGGGGCGTTGGCCACCCTGGCCGGGTATATTGTGACACGGAACTCGTAGCCACGACGGTGAACCCCAGTCTCGAATCCCATGAGCCTCCTGTCGACCATAAGCTCCCCCGCCGACCTGAAGCGGCTTCGCCGTGAGCAGCTCCCGCAGCTCGCCCAGGAGATCCGCGATCGCCTGATCGAGTGCTGCTCCGTCACCGGCGGGCACATCGGCGCGAGCCTGGGGGTCGTCGAGATGAGCGTCGCGCTGCTCTACGAGTTCGACTCTCCCACCGACAGGATCGTCTGGGACGTGGGCCATCAGGCGTACGCCTGGAAGCTCCTCACCGGACGGAACCAGCCGTTCCCGACCCTCCGCCAGCGCGGCGGGATCTCGGGCTTCCTCAAGCGGGACGAGAACGAGCACGACCAGTTCGGGGCCGGCCACGCCGGCACCGCCGTCTCGGCGGCGTTCGGCATGGCCACGGCGCGCGATCTCAAGGGGGAGTCGCACAAGGTCGTGGCGATCGTGGGAGACGGCGCCCTCACCTGCGGGCTCTCCTACGAGGGGATGAACAACGCCGGCCATTCCGAGCGCGACATCATCCTGATCGTCAACGACAACGGGATGTCCATCTCCCCCAACGTCGGCGCGATCAGCAAGACGCTCGGCCGCATCGTGGCCGACCCGCGCACCAACCGGGTGCGGGAGAAGATCAAGGGGATGACCTTCGCGCTCGGCGGTGTCTTCGGTGAGGGCGTGGTCGATTTCGCCAAGAACGTCGAGGAGAGCGTCAAGAACCTCTTTTCTCCCGGCATGCTGTTCGAGGAGCTGGGCTTCCGCTACTTCGGCCCGATCGACGGCCACGACCTTCCGAAGCTGTGCGAGACGCTCCAGTTCGTCCGGGGCATGCACGGCCCCCGCGTCATCCACGTGATGACCCAGAAGGGCAAGGGGTTCTCCTACGCCGAGGCGAACCAGGAGAAGTGGCACGGCCTGGCGGCGTACGACCCCCTGACCGGCGAGGCCCGGAAGAAGGCGAGCGGCCCGCCGACCTGGACCCAGGTCTTCGGCGACGCGCTCGCCGCCCTCGGCGGCGAGCACCCCGAGCTGGTGGCGATCACCGCGGCCATGCCGTCGGGCACCGGCACCAGCATCTTCCAGCAGCAGCATCCCGAGCGGTTCTTCGATGTGGGGATCGCCGAGGGGCACGCCGTCACCTTCGCCGGGGGGCTCGCGACCCAGGGGATCAGGCCGGTCGTCGCCATCTACAGCACCTTCCTCCAGCGCGCCTACGACAACGTCATCCACGACATCGCGGTGCAGCGGCTGCCGGTGATCTTCTGCATGGACCGCGCGGGCCTCGTGGGCGAGGACGGCCAGACCCACATGGGGCTGTACGACATCGCCTACATGCTGGCGGTGCCGGGCATGACCGTTACCGCGCCGAAGGATGGCGACGAGCTCGTCGGACTGCTGCGGACGGCGATGGCCCACACCGAGGGGCCGTTCTCCACCCGCTACCCGCGCGACAAGGCGCCCGCGGAGCCGGCCGACGCCGCCGCGATCCCGGCGGTGCCCTACGGCACCTGGGAGCAGCTGCGGAAGGGCCGAAAGGACGTGGCGATCCTCGCGGTGGGCACCATGGTGGCGCCCGCGCTCGAGGCGGCCGAGCTGCTCGCCCGCGAGGGGGTGGATTGCGCGGTGGTGAACTGCCGGTTCCTCAAGCCGCTCGACTCCGCGCTGCTGGAGGTGCTGGTACAGCGCCACCGCGTCCTGGTGACGGTCGAGGAGGGCACCATCGTGAACGGCTTCGGCGCCTACCTCGCGGAGACGCTCCAGACCACCCACCCCGAGGTCCGGGTGGTGGCGCTCGGCGTGCCCGACCGGCTCATCGACCAGGCCCCGCGGGCGGAGCAGCTGGAGCTCTACGGTCTCACCGCGGCGGGCATCGCCCGGCGCATCACCGCGCTGCAGCACGAGGAGAGCCTCGAGGCGCGATGAAGGTCGGAGTCGTCGGCAACCCGAGGTACCGCGACCTCAAGTCCGTCCTCGAGTACGTCGGCCGCGAGGCGCCGGCGCGCGGCATCACGCTCTACGGCGAGGAACGGCTCGCGCCCTTCTGGAGCGGCGAGCTGGCCTCGTTCACGGCGGTCGAGCTCGACGCGCTCCTCACCTTCGGCGGCGACGGCACCCTGCTCCGCGGCGCCCGCCTCCTCGGCGGCCACGAGACGCCCATCCTCGGGGTCAACTTCGGCCGGCTCGGCTTTCTCACCACCATCACGCGTGAAGGACTCGGCCAGGCGCTCGACTGCCTGGTCTCGGGCCGATACGTCCTCGAGCGGCGGCAGGTGCTCCAGGCCGCGATCAAGGACGGCGCGGGCGTGCAGCGCTCGGTGCAGATGGCGGTCAACGACGTGGCCGTGCACAAGGGCGGCGTCGCGCGCGTGGTGCGGGTCAACGTCTACATCAACGGCGAGAACGTCGGGCCCTACAGCGCCGACGGCATCATCGTGGCCACTCCGACCGGCTCGACCGCCTATTCGCTGAGCGCGGGCGGGCCGATCGTGGTGCCCGGCGTGGAGGCGATGGTGGTCACCCCCATCGCCGCGCACACGCTCGCCGTGCGGCCGCTGGTGGTGCCCGCGACGTACCGCATTGTGATCGAGCCGATGCCCGGCTGGGCGGACGACCTGCTGGTGTCCTTCGACGGCCAGACCGGCACCATGCTGGCGCCGGGCGAGAGCGTGGACGTGCGGCGGGCGGATCACCGCGTCTGCCTCGTCCGGCTCGGCGGCGACGGGTTTTTCAGCCGCATGCGGCAGAAGCTGCACTGGGGCGACCTGCCCGACCGGGAAGCCGTGCGGTGACGATCACCGAGCTTCGGGTCCGCGACCTCGCCACCATCGCCGATGTCACCCTCCACCTCGGACCCGGCCTCAACGTCCTCACCGGCGAGACCGGGGCGGGGAAGTCGATGCTGGTGGACGCCCTGGCACTCCTGCTCGGCGAGCGGGCCGCGAGCGGCAGCGTGCGTCCGGGCGCCGCCAAGACCATCGTCGAGGGCGCGTTCGAGGGTGTGGACCGTACCGCCCGGCAGCGCATCGAGAGTCTCGGCCTCGATCTCGACGAGGGACGGCTCGTCATCAGGCGCGAGGTGTCGGCGGAGGGGCGCTCGCGGGCGTGGGTGAACGGCAGCCCGACGACCGCCTCGGTGCTCGGCGAGCTCGGTGCCCTGCTGGTGGACCTCCACGGCCAGCACGAGACCCAGTCGCTGCTCCACGTCGACGCCCAGCGCGACATCCTCGACGCGTTCGCACACGCCGATGGCGAGCGCCCCGCGGTGGCTGAGGCGCACGCCGCGCTGCACCGGCTCCGCTCGGAGGAAGCAGCGCTCGCGGCGAAGCGTGACGAAGTACGCCGGCGGGCCGACTACCTGCGCCACGTGGTGAGTGAAATCGACGCTGCCCGGCTGAAGCCGGGCGAGGACGAGGCGCTTCAGGTCGAGGCCCGCCGGCTCGGCCAGGCCGGCACGCTGGCGCAGCACGCGCAGCGGATCGCCGACGCGCTGGAGGGCGAGAGCGGGAACGCGCTCGGTGCGGTGACGATCGCCGATCGGGCGCTCGCGGCGCTGGAGAAGGTGGATCCGTCGGTCGCCGCCTGGCGGGAGATGCTCGATGCGGCGTACGCCAACCTCGCGGAGCTGTCTCGCCTCGCCGCCGCCTACGCGGAGGAGGTGCAGGAGGACCCGGAGCGGCTCGCCGCGGTGGAGCGCCGGCGGGACCTGCTCTACCGGCTGACTCAGAAGTACGGCGCCACGGTGGAGGCGGTGCTCGCCGCGCGCGAGGAGTCGGCGTCGGAGCTGGATCTGCTCGACACCGCCGAGGTGGACCTCCGCGCGCTGGCGGCCCGGCGCGCCGCGGCGGAAGGCGGGCTTCGAACGGCCGCCGGCGCGTTATC
>JACDHV010000240.1 GCA_013820855.1 Gemmatimonadales bacterium
CCGTGGCACGCCGCCGCACTGCGCGGCGTGCAGCGGGGCGGCGGTCGAAGCGGCGATCCTGGAGGCGGGTCCCGACACGGTGGCGGCGTTCATCGCAGAGCCGATCGGAGGCTCCTCGACGGGAGCCTCGGTGCCGCTCCCGGGCTATTGGCGGCGGGTCCGCGAGATCTGCGACCGGCACGAGGTCCTGCTCGTCGCTGACGAGGTGCTCACCGGCGCCGGCAGGACGGGTACCTGGTCGGCGCTCGAGCCGTACGGCGTCACGCCCGACATCATGACGCTGGGGAAGGGCATCGCGGGCGGCTACGTTCCGCTCTCGGCGGTGGTCACGACGCGGGCGATCGGCGATGTCATCGCCGGGGGCTCGGGCGCCCTGGCCCACGCGCAGACGTTCTCCCATCATCCGGTGCTCTGCGCGGTCGGCGTGGCCACGCTTCGGTATCTGCGGGAGCGCCGCCTTGTTGAGCGCTGCGCCGAGGTGGGCCGCGTGCTGCACCGGCGTCTCGAGGACCTGCGCGAGCTGCCGCTGGTCGGGGACGTGCGGGGGCGGGGACTCCTCGCCGGGATCGAGTTCGTCGCCGACCGCGGCACCCGCGAGCCGCTGCCACGCTCCGCCGCCTTTGCGGAGACGTTCACCCTGGCTGCCCGTGACGCCGGCCTCGTGGTGTGGCCCAACATCGGGCACGCCGATGGACGCAGCGGCGACCTCGTGATGCTGGCTCCGCCCTTCGTCGTCACCGAGGACCAGATCGACGAGATGGTGGAGCTGTTTGCCGGCGCACTACGGAACGCGGCGGAACGAGTGGGAGCGACGAGATGACGACCGCGACGAAGATCACCTACACCTCGACCGCCGGCGACCTGGAAGACTTCCACCGCCGGTTCGACACGGCGCTCGCGAAGGTCCGGGCAACGGCGGGCGCGGCCTTTCCCAACCTGATCGGGGGCGAGCCCGTCGCCGGGACGGGCGAGGCGCTCGACGACCGGTCGCCGATCGACACCTCGCTCCTGCTCGGCCGGTTCGCCGCCGCCGCGCCGGCGGACGTGGACTTGGCGGTAGGAACGGCCGCGGAGGCGCAGCGCGCCTGGGGCCGGCAGCCGTGGCAGGAGCGTACCGCGATCATGCACCGGGCCGCGGAGCTGATCCGCGAGCGGAAATACGATCTGGCCGCCGTGATGGCACTGGAGGTCGGGAAGAGCCGGCTCGAGGCCATGGGAGACGCGGAGGAGTCGGCCGATCTCATCGACTACTACTGCGGCCAGGTCGAGGAGGCCGACGGCTTCGTGCGGACCATGGCCCGGATCACCCCGGTGGAGCGGAACACCGACGTGCTCCGCCCGTACGGCGTGTTCGTCTGCATCGCCCCCTTCAACTTCCCGCTGGCTCTCTCGGCCGGCATGTCGTCGGCCGCGCTTATGACCGGCAATGCCGTCGTCTACAAGCCGTCCGAGGAAGCGCCCTGGACCGGGCTGCGCCTGGCGGAGATCTATCGCGATGCCGGGCTTCCGGCGGGCCCGTTCAACTTTCTGGCCGGACGTCGCGAGGCGATCGGCGACGCACTGTGGCAGCACCCGGGCGTGGACGGCGTGGTCTTCACCGGCTCGAAGGCGGTGGGGCTCCGCATCCACGCCGGCATCAGCGCACGGTGGATCAAGCCCTGCCTGATGGAGCTGGGGGGAAAGAACGCCGCGGTGGTGATGGCGAGCGCCGACCTCGATGCCGCGGCCGAGGGCGTCATGCGCTCGGCCTTCAGCCTGCAGAACCAGAAGTGCAGCGCCACCTCGCGGGTCTACGTGGACCGCGCGGTCGCGGGGCCGTTCCTCGAGCGCCTCGTGGAGAAGACGAGGGCGATTCGGATGGGTGATCCCACCGAGCGCGACGTGTTCTTCGGGCCGGTCATCAACCCGACGGCGGTCGAGCGATTCGAGCGTGCCGTGGCCCAGGCGCGCGGCGAGGGCACCATCGTGCTCGGCGGGGAGCGCCTCCGCGGCGGCGTGTTCGACAAGGGGCACTTCGTCGCGCCGACCATCGCCCGGCTCCCGCTCGGGAGCTCGCTGTTCCGGGAGGAGCTGTTCGTCCCCTTTCTGGCCGTGGGGGAGGTGAGCGGTCTCGACGAGGCGATCGCCGAGTCGAACGCGGCGGACTACGGCCTCACGGCGGGAATCTTCTCGGCGCACCGCGACGAGGTGGAGCGATTCTTCGACGAGATCGAGGCCGGGGTGTGCTACGCCAACAAGCGGAGCGGCGCCACCACCGGTGCCTGGCCCGGCGCGCAGGCCTTCTGCGGGTGGAAGGGCTCGGGCTCGACCGGCAAGGGTGGGTGCGGGCCCTACTACGTCGCGCAGTTCCTGCGCGAGCAGAACCGGACCGTGATCGAGATGTGACCGTCATCCGAGTGGAGCGAGGGATGAGAACCCGAAAGGACTTCGCGTGCGCGACTACCCCAGGATCGTGGTGCCCCCGCCCGGCCCGGCGGCCCAGGCCATCGTGCGCAGGGACGAGGAGTGGACCGCCCCCTGCTACATCAAGGAGTACCCGCTCGTCGTGGCCCGCGGGCTCGGACCCATGGTCGAGGATGTTGACGGCAACCGCTTCCTCGATTTCATGGCCGGCATCGCGGTCTGCTCGACCGGCTACTCGCATCCGAGGGTCGTGGCCGCGGTGAAGGATGCCGCGGGCCGCTTCCTTCACATCTGCGGGTCCGACTTCTACTACGAGGGCATGGCGGCGCTCTGCGAGCGGCTGGCGAAGGTCGCGCCCGGCCCGTCGAGAAAGCGGGTCTTTCTCACCAACTCGGGCACCGAGGCCACCGAGGGGGCGATCAAGCTGGCGCGATACGCCACGCGCCGAACGGCCATCATCGCCTTCCGGGGCGCCTTCCACGGGCGGACCACCGGCGCCGTGACCCTCACCTCGAGCAAGGCGCGGCAGCACGCCGGGTTCGGACCGCTGCTTCCCGACGTGCATCACGTCCCCTTCGCGTATCGTTACCGCTGCCAGTTCTGCGCCGACCAGGACGCCTGCAACCGGGGCTGCATCGCCAGCATCGAGCAGGAGCTGTTCACCCGCCATCTCGACCCGGGCGACGTGGCGGCCATCTTCGTCGAGCCGGTGCAGGGCGAGGGAGGCTACATCGTGCCCCCGGCGGGCTGGCTCCGCGACCTCCGCGAGCTCTGCGACCGCCACGGCATCCTGCTGGTGGCCGACGAGGTGCAGTGCGGGGTCGGGCGCACGGGAAGAATGTGGGCCTGCGAGCACGAGGGCGTCGAGCCCGACATCCTGCTCACCGCCAAGGGGCTCGGCTCGGGCATGCCGATCGGCGCCATCGTCGCGCGGGAATCGGTCAGTACGTGGGAGAGCGGATCCCACGGCTCGACGTATGGTGGCAACCCGGTCTGCTGCGCCGCGGCGCTGGCGACCCTCGACCTGGTCGAGAGCGAGCTCATGGGGAACACGGCCAGGATGGGCGAGCGACTCCTGGCCGGCCTCCGGAAGCTCGAGGCCAAGCACGCCTGCATCGGCGAGGTTCGCGGGCTCGGGCTCATGATCGGCGTCGAGTTCGTGAAGGACCGCCGCACCCGTGAGCCGGCGCCCGACCTGCTGAAGAGCCTCGTGTTGGCCGCCTTCCAGCGCGGGCTCCTGCTGCTGGGCGCGGGGAAGAGCACCCTCCGCCTGGCCCCGCCGCTGGTGGTGGACGAGCAGGACGTGGACACCGCGCTCGCGATCATCGATGGCCTGCTGAGCGAGCTCGATTGAGCCCGAGCTCCAAGGTCGTCAGCATGCGCGACGCCGTCGCGGCGCTGGTCCGCGACGGGGACACGGTGGTGATCGAAGGCTTCACCCACCTGATCTGCTTCGCCGCCGGCCACGAGATCATCCGGCAGCGGCGGCGCGATCTCACCCTCTGCCGCCTCACCCCCGATCTCGTCTACGATCAGTTGATCGCCGCGGGCTGCGCCCGGAAGCTGGTGTTCTCCTGGGCGGGCAATCCCGGCGCGGGCTCGCTCCATGCCTTCCGGCGCGCGGTGGAGAAGGGCGATCCGCCGCTGGAGCTGGAGGAGTACTCCCACTTCGGCATGGTCGCGCGCCTCAATGCCGGGGCCGCTCGGCTGCCGTTCTGGGCGCTGCGCGACTACATGGGCACCGATCTCCCGATCGCCAATCCGCGGATCCGTACGGTCACCTGCCCCTATACCGGCGAGGTGCTGGCCACCGTCCCCGCCCTCAATCCCGACGTGACGGTGGTGCACGCCCAACGCGCCGACGCTCAGGGCAACGCGCAGATCTGGGGGCTGCTCGGCGTCCAGAAGGAGGCCGCTCTCGCCTCCAAGCGCGTGATCGTCGTGGTGGAAGAGCTGGTGGACCAAGCGGTGATCCGCGCCGACCCCAACCGCACGGTCATACCCGGACTGGCCGTTGACGCCGTGGTAGTGGAGCCCTGGGGGGCCCACCCATCCTACGCCCAGGGGTACTACGATCGAGACAACGAGTTCTACGTCGGGTGGGAGCCGATCTCGCGCGAGCGCTCGTCGTTGCACCGCTACCTGGACGAGTACGTGTTCGGTGTGCGCGATCGGGCGGAGTACGTGGCGCTCTGCGCGGGACTCGAGCGCCTCCGGGCGTCGAGCCGGGTGTGCGCGGGAGTGAACTATGGCTACTGATGCGAGCGCGCGGTGCCCCTCGTGAGCCACACCCCCGCCGAGATGATGGCCACGGTCGCCGCGCGCGAGCTC
>JACDHV010000241.1 GCA_013820855.1 Gemmatimonadales bacterium
GCGCCGGAACCCGGCCGACGGCAACACCTACGACCGGAACGTCAACGTGATCAACCTGGGCGGCAACAGCGTCGCCGCCATCGGCAACGCCGACGCCAGCATCGCGGGCTCGGCACTGGACCTGATATACTCGACCAGCATCGGCGGCTTCTCGCTGACCACCTTCCTGAGCGCGCTCGAGCGCACGGAGCTGGCCGACATCCAGGCCGAACCGGTGATCTCGACGCTCGACAACCGCGAGGCCGACATCCTCGTGGGTGAGGAGACCCCGGTCCGCGTCATCGACGCCTCGTCCGGGGCCGGCGGCGGCACGGCCCGCGCCAACGTGCAGTTCAAGGAGACCGGTATCCGCCTGACGGTCACCCCGCACGTCACCAACAACCGGCAGATCCTGATGAAGCTGCACACCGAGCGCTCGGCGATCCAGCCGCTCGCCGCGGCGGACCTCGGCTTCATCTTCCAGAAGCAGAAGGCCGACAACCAGCTCCTGGTGAACGACGGCGAGACCGCGGTCATCGGCGGCCTGACGGTCACCGAGGTGACCAAGAACCGCTCCGGCATCCCGCTGCTCAGCGGCCTGCCGATCGTGGGCAAGCTCTTCTCCTTCAGCAGGGAAGTCGAGAACCGCCGCGACCTCATCATCCTGGTGACGCCGAGAATCACGGACGACGGGATGTCCGAGTAGCACGACCCCGGTCCTCCGGGGCCGAAGTCGGGACGATGGAACGGCGGAACGGCGGAATGGTTATCCTTCCGCCGTTCCGCCGTTCCGCCCCTGTCCAGGCCTCGAGGGACCATGCACCTGCGCTTCACGACCGCCGGGGAATCCCACGGAAAGGCCTTCGTCACCATCGTCGAGGGACTGCCCGCCGGACTGCCGGTCGCGGCCGGCGCGGTGGACCGTGATCTCTCCCGGCGGATGCAGGGCTACGGCCGCGGTGCGCGCATGAAGATCGAGCGCGACCGCATCGAGTGGATCGCCGGCGTGCGCGCCGGCGAGACGCTCGGCTCGCCGGTGGCGATGCTCATCGCCAACCGCGACTGGCCCAACTGGGAGGACGTGATGGCCCACGAGGCCGCGGAGCCCGGCGAGCTCCGGCGCAGGCGGGTCTCGCGCCCGCGGCCCGGTCACGCCGACCTCGCCGGAGTCCTCAAATACGCCCGGCTGGACGCCCGCGACATCCTCGAGCGGGCCAGCGCGCGCGAAACAGCGGCCCGCGTCGCGGCCGGCGCACTCGCCAGGCGGCTGCTGGACGAGTTCGGGGTCGAGGTCGGAAGCCATGTCGTCACGCTGGGGGGCGTGGCGGCCGCCCGCCCGCCGGAGCTTCCCGTCCCTCTCAACGATGCGGCCGACCGCTCCGAGGTGCGCGTGCTCGACTCCTCGGTCGAGGCCGAGATCGTGCGCCGAATCGACGAGGCCAAGAAGGCCGGGGACACGCTGGGCGGCGAAGTGGAAGTCGTGGCTCGCGGCGTCGTGGTCGGGCTCGGCAGCCACGTGAGCTGGGACCGCAAGCTCGACGGCCGGCTGGCCGGCCTGCTCATGTCCATCCCGGCCGTAAAGGGGGTCGAGATCGGGATGGGATTCGAGGTGGCGCGCCGGCTGGGGTCGGAGGTGCACGACCCGATCAGCGGGGCGGGGGACGGGGCCGGCGGGCCGCCGGTCGCCGGCGACCGCCGCGGCGGTTTCCGCCGGGAGACCAACAACGCCGGCGGCCTGGAAGGCGGAATCACCACCGGCGAGCCCGTGGTGGTGCGCGTGGCCATGAAGCCGATCTCGACGCTGATGTCGCCGCTCCGCACGGTGGATCTCTCGTCGGGGGCGGCGGCCAACGCGCAGAGCGAACGGTCGGACGTGACCGCCGTCCCCGCCCTCGGCGTCATCGCGGAGGCCATGGTCGCGCTCGCGCTGGCCGACGCGATGCTGGAGAAGTTCGGCGGCGACTCGCTCGGCGAGATGCGGCGGAACTACCAGGCCTACGTGGCGTCCCTCGGCGACCGCTGGGTGGCGAGCCGTGATGCGGCGGGCGGGAGCTGATGCCGCGTCACCTGATCCTCGTCGGGCTGCCCGGAAGCGGCAAGAGCGCCGTCGGCAGCCAGGTCGCCGAGGACCTCGGCGCTCCGCTGTTCGACATCGACTCGCTGCTGGTGCGGGAGATGGGCATGGCGGTCGATCAGATCTTCGGGATGGTCGGCGAATCGCGTTTTCGCGAGATGGAGCACAAGGCGGTGCTCGCCGCGGTGGCGGCAGAGGAGCCGGCGGTGATCGTGCCCGGCGGTGGCTGGGCGGCCCAGCCCGGCCACATGCATGGGGCCCGGGAGTTCGCGCTCCTCATTTACTTGCGCTGCCAGCCGACCACCGCCGTCAAGCGCGCGGCCCAGGGAGAGGTTCGGCCTCTCCTTGCGGGCGGGGATTCGCTGGAACGGATGCGAAAACTTCTCGAGGCCCGGGAACCGTTTTACAAGCTAGCCGATTTGGAGGTGGTGGCGGAGCGGGGTCTGCCGGAGGTGTCGGCGGGCGTGGTGGAGATGGCGCGGAGTCATGGAGGTTGGTGACCACCTCGACCCATTCTGCAAGATGATGTGCCGAAACGTGTTACGTTTTGTCTCCTTGCGCCCGCCAGCCGCCACCCCTTTTTTGCTGTTCCCGAAATTGACCATACGGTGAGACCGGAGATTACACTCAAGACATGGCGACACCCGCGAAGCGCGTCGTGAAGAAAGCCAAGCCTGCCACGAGCCCCGGGAAGGCGGCCAAGGCACCCCGGAGCAGCGGCCGAGCCCCTGCCGCGGGGCGGGGGCGGTCCGCGCTCGTCATCGTCGAGTCGCCCACCAAGGCCAAGACCATCGGGAGGTACCTCGGCTCCGGCTACGACGTGAAAGCGACCGTCGGGCATCTTCGCGACCTGCCCACCCGGGAGCTGGGGGTGGACGTGGAGCACGGGTTCGAGCCGAAGTACGTCACCATTAAAGGAAAGACGAAGACCCTCTCCGAGTTGAAGAAGGCGGCCAAGACCGCCTCCACCATCTATCTCGCCACCGACCCCGACCGGGAAGGCGAGGCGATCGCCTGGCACGTCGCCGACCAGATCAACTCGCAGGTGCCGGTGCACCGGGTGCTGTTCGAGGAGATCACCAGGGACGCCGTCCTCGCCGCCATGGAGGCGCCGAAGCAGATCGACGGGCGCAAGGTGGACGCGCAGCAGGCCCGTCGCATCCTCGACCGACTGGTGGGCTACAAGGCGAGCCCGATACTCTGGCGGACCATCAAGACCGGTCTCTCCGCGGGCCGGGTGCAGACCGTCGCGCTTCGCCTCATCGTCGAGCGGGAGCGGGAGATCCGCGCCTTCACGCCGCAGGAATACTGGACCATCGAAGCGCTCTGCGAAGGCAAGGGGCAGACGTTCGAGGCATCGCTGGCGAAGGTGGACGGACACAAGCCGCAGCTCCACACCGAGGCCGAGGCGCGGGCCGTCGTGGATGCGGTGAGGGATCTGCCGTTCATCGTCTCGAAGGTCGAGCAGCGCCGCCGCAACAAGCGGCCCGCCGCACCGTTCACTACCAGCACGCTCCAGCAGGAAGCCGCCAAGAAGCTCGGTTTCTCCTCCCGGCGCACCATGCGGGCGGCACAGGATCTCTACGAAGGCATCGACGTCGGCGAGGAGGGGCCGGTCGGCCTGGTGACCTACATGCGGACCGACTCGGTGCGCGTGGCGGACAGCGCGGTCGCGGCGGTGCGCGGCCTGATCGGCGATCGCTACGGCAAGCCCTACCTCCCGGCGCAGCCCAACGCCTACAGCGACAAGAAGAACGCGCGGGTGCAGGGGGCCCACGAGGCGATCCGGCCCACCGACGTGCGCCGCCACCCGGAGCAGGTGCAGCGCCACCTGGAGCCCGACCAGTTCCGCCTGTACCAGCTCATCTGGCAGCGCTTCGTCGCCTCCCAGATGACACCGGCGCAATACGACATGACGGTGGTGGAGTTCGACCTCGGCCGGTACCTGTTCCGCGCCACCGGCTCGGTCATGATCTTCGACGGCTTCCACGTCCTCTACACCGAGGGCCGCGAGAAGGAGGAGGGGCGGCAGGTGGAGGATCTCCCGCCGATTCCGCCCCTGGCGCGGGGCGACCGCGCTGAGGTGAAGGAGATCACCCCGTCGCAGCACTTCACCGAGCCGCCGCCCCGCTTCTCCGAGGCCAGCCTGGTGAAGGAGCTGGAGCGGCTCGGCATCGGACGGCCGTCCACCTACAGCGCCATCATCTCGACCCTGTCCGCCCGGGAATACGTCAAGGTGGACCAGCGCCGCTTCTTCCCCACCGAGCTCGGCGAGCTGGTGGAGAAGATCATGGTGGCCAAGTTCCCCGAGATCTTCAACGTCGAGTTCACCTCCGGCATGGAGAACGAGCTCGACCGGATCGAGGATGGGGAGCTGGGCTGGCGGCACGTGCTCGGCGAGTTCTACGGCCCGTTTACCAAGGCGCTCGCCGCGGTGGACATGACCGCGCTGGTGGCCGACGCGCACGGGCTCAACACCGAAGACCTCGCCAAGGAGCGCTGCCCCAAGTGCGGCTCGGCGATCGAGCTCAAGACCGGCCGCTTCGGACCCTATCTCGCCTGCGTGAAGTACAAGGACACCTGCGACTACGTGAAGTCGCTCCGGAAG
>JACDHV010000242.1 GCA_013820855.1 Gemmatimonadales bacterium
GCGCCGGGGTGGGGCGCGAGGCGGAGAGGACAGTCTCCGATCCTGGAGCTATGCCGACCGATGGCCCGGCGGTCGCTACGAGGTGCACCGTCCGTCCGACGATTCCCTGGGCCGGTTCGGGGGCTGGCTCGACTCGCTCTCGCTGGACGCCGACCCGGTGGAGGCCAGGCGAGCCAGAGAGGCGGAGGCGGAGCTGGCGCGCCTGGCGGAGGCGCTGCCCGACTCGCTGACCGGCGAACGGGCCCACGGCATCGCATACGAACGGCTGACCGACGCCTTGCGATACGACCGGGTGCAGGGGCTCTCGCTCGGGCTCGGCTACCGGGTGAGGGCGCCCGGTGTCTCATTCACAAACATCTACGGCACCGTGCGCTACGGGCTCAGCGACGAGCGGGTGACCGGCCGGCTCTCCGTGATCCGCGATGCGCCCAATGGCCGGCTGGCGATCGCCGGATATCGCGACGTGATGAATCTGGACCCGTTCGCGCCGGCGCCCGGAATCGGCAATACGCTCAACGCCCTGTTCGTGGCTCACGACGACGGGGACTATCTCCTGGGGCACGGCGTCTCCGCCGGCTACGAGACCTCGCTCCGGACCGGGCTCGACCTCGCGGTCGGCGCTCGCTACGAGCGGCAGACCAGCGTCGCGCGGGCCGCGAAATCGACGGTGAACGACTTCCTCGGCGGGTCGGGTGTCCTGCCTCCGAATCCGGCGGTAGATGCGGGCCGGTTCGGGAGCGGGCACGTCCGTCTCACCGGCACCGGCGCCTTCCGGTGGCAGGCCACGGCCGATGTACTGGGTGGTGGAGGCACCGCGACGGGCCGGATCCACGGCGAAGTACGGCGAAGCGTCGGCCGAGGCCAGGGTCTGACGGTGCGGGTGAAAGGAGGTCTCGCGACTGCGCCGACACTCCGGCAGGCGGCGTTCCGCCTGGGCGGGATCGGCACCGTGCGGGGTCATGACTACGGCGTGCGGCGGGGTCAGGCGTTCTGGGCGGCTCAGATCGACGTGACCCCCATTCCCGGCCGCCTGCGTCCGGTGCTGTTCCTCGACGCGGGGCAGGCGGGAGGCGCCGGGAGCCTGTTGGAGGGCAGGGTACTGGCCGGTGCGGGAGTGGGCCTGTCGGTGTTCGGCGGGCTCCTGCGGTTCGACCTCAGCCGGGCCGTCGCTCCGGACCGGGCCAAGCTGAGATTCGACATCGTGGTACAGGGGGCCAGGTAGATTGCTCCGCATGCCTGCTGCCATGCACAGTTTCCGGGCCATGCTGGCCGGGTCGGCCGCGGCCGTGCTCGTCGGGCTGGCCTGCTCGTCCCGAAACTCACCTCCGCCGCGTGGGGGCTCTCTCCAGGTGGAGTGGATCGGCGCGGACACCGGCAAGCTCTCGGCGCCGGCGGTGGCCGAGTGGTGCGACAGCCTCAAGATGCTGGAGCTGCGGGCGATCAGCGGTGACACCGGTGTCGCCCTCGCGCTCTATCCCTCCGACTCCGTCACCACCGGTGTCGCGGCCGGACCGGCCGATTACCGGGTGGTCGAGCCCCATCGGGCCGACTCGAACCGGCCTGCCGGCGCCATCGCCCTGCGCTATTTCGCCGAGACGTCCATCCGCGGCTACCGTGGCGACAGTGGCACGGTCACGCTGAAGGTGCTGGATCCCGGTGCGGGGGCGGGACGCTTTTCCGCCTACCTCCGATCCGCGACCGACGGCAGCAAGCTCACCGTCACGGGATCGTTCGAGGGGCTGACCGTCACCGCCGCCCCGCCCGGGTGCGGCGGTGAGCCCGAGGAGCCCGAACTGTTGAACGAGGAGGAGGACGAGGAGTACGACGGCGGCGGGGCCGACACCGAGTAGGTCCGGCGTTACATTGAGACCATGGAAAGCACCTACTTCCGCCGCGGATTCGGGCTCAAGAACGAGATCGAAGGGAAGCTCACCGCCGACTACCACAGCACCGTGGTGGAGGCGCTCCGGGCCAACCAGTATCGTCTCTCCGTCGGCCCCCTGACCTTCCGGCTGGCCCGGGAGTTCGGCTTTTGCTATGGGGTGGACCGGGCCGTGGACTACGCCTACGAGACCCGGATCAAGTTTCCGGACCGGCGGCTCCATCTGGTCGGCGAGATCATTCACAATCCTCACGTCAACCAGAAGCTGCGCGATATGGGCGTGCGCTTCCTCGCCCGCAACGAGGAGGGGGAGTTCGATTTCTCCAGCATCATCGCGAACGACGTGGTCATCCTGCCGGCGTTCGGCGTGACGATGGGAGACTTCGGGCGGCTGCGCGCGATCGGGTGCGTCCTGGTGGACACCACCTGCGGCTCGGTCCTCAACGTGTGGAAGCGGGTGGACGGCTATGCCCGCGACGGGTTCACCGCGATCATCCACGGCAAGCACTACCACGAGGAGACCAAGGCGACCGCCAGCCAGGTCATGAAGTACCCGCAGGGGCGCTATCTGGTGGTCTATGACATGGCGGAGGCGCGCCTGGTCTGTGAGTACATCGAAGGGCGCGGCGATGCCGGCGCGTTGCGCGAGCGGTTCGCGAAGGCCACGTCGCCCGGCTTCGACTTCGAGCGCGACCTGCTGCGGGTCGGAGTCGCCAACCAGACGACCATGCTCTCCAGCGAGTCCCTCGCGATCGCCGAAGAGGTGCGGCGCAGCATGGTCCGCCGCTATGGGGACGCGGCCGGCGAGCACTTCCGGTCGTTCGACACCATCTGCTCCGCCACCCAGGAGCGGCAGGACGCCGTCGTGGCGCTGCTCGAGGAGCCTCTCGACGTGATGGTGGTGGTGGGCGGCTACAACAGCAGCAACACCTGCCACCTCGCGGCCCTGGTGCACTCCCGCGGCGTTCGCGTCTTCCACATCGAGGACGCCGACTCGGTGGACCCGGCCACCGGCGCGGTGCGGCACCAGCCGATCATGGCCAAGCACGAGATGGTGACCGCAGGATGGCTCGAGGACGCGCGGATCATCGGGATCACCGCCGGGGCCTCCACCCCGAACAACAAGATCGGTGAGACGGTGGCGAGGATCTGCCGCACCGCCGGGGTCGATCTCGGTGCCGCGATCGCCTAGCGGCTCCCGCTTCGTCGAGCTCTCCCATACCATCACGCACGGCATGACCACGTACCCCGGCCTGCCGGGGCCGGTCATCTGCGACTACCTGAGCCGGGAGCGGTCGCGGGAGCTCTACGCTCCGGGAGTGGAGTTCCAGATCGGCAGGATCGAGATGGTCGCCAACACGGGGACGTACCTCGATTCGCCGTTTCATCGCTATGCCGACGGAAAGGACCTGGCGGGTCTTCCGCTGGAGTCGCTCGCCGAACTCGAAGCCGTGGTGATCCGGGCGCCGGCGGCGGGACGTGCCGTCGAGCGGAGTGCGTTCGAGGGCCTGGAGCTGGAGGGCCGCGCGGTGCTGGTTCAGACCGGATGGACCGGCACTGGGGAACCGAGCGGTACCTCTCGGGCAATCCCTTCCTCACGGCCGGGGCGGCCGAGATGCTCGCTTCGGCCCGCGCGACGCTCGTCGGCATCGACTCGCTCAACATCGACGACATCGGCGACCGCACCCGCCCGGTCCACTCCATTCTGCTCGGCGCGGGAATACCCATCGTCGAGCATCTTCGCGGCTTGGCGGGGCTGCCCTCGAGAGGATGCCGCTTCTCCGCCGTGCCCCCGAAGGTGGCGGGCGTCGGGACGTGGCCGGTCAGGGCGTTCGCGACGCTGCCCAAGGCCTGAAGCCGCCATGCCCATCCGCCAGACTTCGGTCTCCGGCCTTCCCGCCATCGCCTTCCGGGCCGGCGAGCTCGAGGCCGTCGTGGTGCCCGCCGTGGGCATGAAGCTCACCAATCTGCGCAGGCTCCGCGGGAGGGAGTGGCTCTGGCGGAACGATCAGATCCCGCTCGCGCTGCCCCGCCAGGGCGCGTCGTTCGTGGAGACCGCGGACAGTGGGGGGTGGGACGAATGCTTTCCTACGGTGGGTCCCTCGCCCATTCCCGGCGCCCCGCCGGGAACTCCCCCGCTTCCCGATCACGGCGAGCTGTGGGGAGCGCGCTGGGCCAGCTCGGTCCTCGAGCACGCGGGCGGCCTCACGCTCACCGCCTCCGCCGGCGGCGGCCTGCTGCCCTACGAGTTCCACCGCGACGTCACGCTGGAAACGCGGGAGCCGGTGATGCGCCTCCGGTACCGGGTCAGGAACACGGGTCACTCGTCGTTCCCCTGGATCTGGTCGGCACATCCGCTCTTCAACGTGCAGCCGGGCACCACCCTCGAGCTGCCGACCGTTCACCAGGTCAGGCTCGACGCGGTGCACGGTATGCCGGAGCTGAGCCGAAACGACATTGTCGGGTGGCCGGTCGCCTTCGGCGGCGAATCAGGCCGGTTCACTTTTCCCGATCACGGCGCCTGGGCCGTGAAGCTGTTCGGCGACGTGGGGTCGTCGGGAAGGATGCTCCTCACCGATCCGCGCCGCGGCGAGCGGCTGGAGATGGTCGTGCGGCCCGAGGAGGTTCCGCAGGTGGGCATCTGGATCAACTGTCGGGGGTGGGCGCCGCCCGGCGTCCGGCCGTACTCCAATCTGGCCCTCGAGCCCGCCATCGGAGCACCCGACCGGCTCGACGACGCGGTGCTGGACTGGAAGGCCGCCGAGACGCTGGGGCCGG
>JACDHV010000243.1:0-2319 GCA_013820855.1 Gemmatimonadales bacterium
CCGCAAGAATGTGCAATGATTCGGTCGTTTCGGAACCAAGGTACGGAGATGTGTTTCACGGCGAGGAAGCAAGGCAGCATTGAGAACCTGCCCCCACCAGGTCTGGAAGGTTGCCCAGCGGGAAACTGGACCAGATCAACAGAGTTTCAGAGTTACGGTTTCTGGCCGTGCCGCCGGGAACCAGCTCAAAGCGCTGAAAGAGGACAGGCAAGGGCAACACAGTATCAGAATCAATGATCTGTACCGCATCTGCTTCCGGTGGGATGACGGGCCCCACGAGGTAGAAATTGTGGACTATCACTGATGACCATCATCACCCTCATCACGACCCAGAGCGGTCCGAGGGAATCATGCGTAGAGTTTTGCCGAAGAATCGGCGGCGGGTGTATGCCCGGCTTGGCAAGGTTCGGCACCGAGTCGAAGCACCCGAGTTCCGCCCGGAACAGTGGTTCGTTGAGATCGGCGGTCAGCTATGCCCGCGGGAGGACCGCACGCGGGGTTACCGTATGGGAAGCCAGGGGTTAGAATTCGGTTCCGGAAAACAGGGTCCGGCACTGTTTTCCCGCACTATTGAAGGTCTGCAGGGATAAGTTGTTGCGGGTCCGTAGCTCAGTTGGATAGAGCGCTTGCCTCCGGAGCAAGAGGTCGCGCGTTCGAGTCGCGCCGGGCCCACTCCGGAACGTCTTCCCCCGCCTCACGTTGCGTGATAGCGGGGGTTTCGTTTGCCCCGGCAGTGCCCTCCGTTATGACACTAGTTATGTCAAACCCCAGCCGAACGAGCTGATCGCCGAGCCGCTCGAAGTGCTGCTCGACCCGATATTCCACGACCTCTGATCGGTGGCGGAACGAGCCGAGGTGGGCGTACACCCGGCGCACCATGTCTTCGCTGCCGTGCCCGAGCTCGCGCGAGACGGTGTAGAGGCTCACCGGTGCCCCGCGGTCCAGCGTCTGGAGCCGGGAGGCCGCGTAGGTGTGGCGGAAAATCCGGTGGCGGATCTCGCCGGCTTTCCAGCCTGCACGCTTGGCGACGCGGTCTAGGAGCCGCCGCGTCTCACGGAGCATCCCGCTGGCGGCACCTGGGAAGAGCAGCGGGCCCGCACGCTCGAGCCGGACTCCGAACACGTAGGCCCGGAGGATCTCCTCGAGCTGCGGCCAGAGCGGGACGACGCGCCAGGAGCCCTGCGTCTTCAGCCGGCGCCAGGCATTGGGGCGGAACGTCACCGTCTTCCGGTCGAAGCTCACGTCCTCGAGCTCCAGGCCCAGCACTTCCCGGTAGCGGCCGCCGGTAAGCAGGAACGTGGCGAGGAAGGGGTGTGCCACCGTGGCGCCGATCGCCTCGCCAGCCGCCGTCACGAGGCCGGGTAGGGTGCGAGCCGACTCGAGCAGCAGTGCGGCGTCGGGCACCTCGAGCCAGCGCGCTTCCTTCCGGGTAATTGCCGGCTTGTCCATAAGCTCATGGACCGGATTGCAGCCGACGGGCACGAGCTCGCTCTCCCGGGCACGGCGGTAGAGGTTCGAGAGCGCGAAGAGATGCGCGCGCACGGAGTAGGCGCTCATCGTGCGCACTGGGCGGTCCGGCTTCCCTTCCCCGCTCCGCCGCCGCCGTGCCGGCTGGGTGGCAAGCCACTCCGCGAAGCCTCGCACGTCGCCTGCACTGATCGAAGCGAGCGGCCGCTCGGCGCCGAAGTGCTCGATAGCCCGACGCAGGAAGCCTTCCGTCGCTGCGAGCCACCCGTCGGTCACCTTCCCGGCCCGTTTCTTCGCCACCAGGTGCGTCCCGGCAAACTCCGCCAAGGTGGGCGATGGCCGGCGACCTGAGAGATGCAGGCGATCTTTGAGTTCCTGAAGCACGCGCATCCGCTGGTCGGCGAGGCGCGCGGCGACGTCCGGATTGGTGGTCGCGAGCCGTTCACCATGCGGGATGAGCGGCTCCCGCCGCCCACCTACGGCCGCGAAGTCGCGGAAGTCGCCCCACAGCCGACCGTGGTTCCAGTAGACACGGGAACGACGCTTCTTCGGGGTCACGAGGCAGTCCTCCAGGTCCTCAAGTGTACGACCGTCAGCCCCTCGAGAAGTACACGGCTGAGCCAGGCAGATCCGGCAGCGTCGGCAGGGCGGGTCGCTCACCATACCAAGCGGCCACGGCCACAGCGAGAACCAGGTCGTCGTGGCTACCCTCGCGCCAGCTGCCGTAGGAATCGTGGGCGGTCAGCGGGTCGATCTTCACCCGGAACGCAAGGAGCTCCTGCACCAACACGGGTACCGTCGGGATGCCGGCCGCGAACTTCAGTCGGTCCGTCTGTAGCATCACCGCTACGA
>JACDHV010000243.1:2329-4639 GCA_013820855.1 Gemmatimonadales bacterium
CGGTAATGGTGATGGCGATAGGATTGAGTTCCCGCTGCCGAAGCATGTCCACCACAGGCCGCCCGACTCCAGTCGCATCGACCACGAGGTGGGTCCGCCCCTTGAGTGGCGCCCTATCGAGGAGGGCGGCGACGTGGTCCGCGATCGCGGGATAGGGCGTCCCCAGCCGAAGTCGTTCGAGGTGGCCGCACGTGAACGCGGCTGGGCCCGGTGTCCTCGAGACCGTGGTGAACTCACCGACCCCACCACCAGGATGGAACGTCTTCCAGGTCTCCGGCTTCGCCGTGCCGGGGCGCTCATGCCGCTCGAGGATCGCGAGCGCCGTGGGATCCTGCGCTTGGCCAAGGTCCAGGCCGAGGAAGTATGTCATGCCACTAGCCGCCCATTCGGGAAGAGCGGCTGCACGTCGTTGCTCACCGCACGCATAATCTCCTCATAACCGAACACCTGGTCATCGGTCTCAACGAACTCGCAGAGGTACTCCTGGCGATACCACCAGTCGCCGATCCGGTTGCGCTCCTCCGCAAGCCACTGCGGGTCAATCCGCGGCACTTCGGGCGCGGTGATCTTCACCCGTTCCCACCCCGGTCCACCTTCGGTGTACTCGTGATGGAAAAAGCCTCTCTTCCCAAATGGCGTACTGAGCAGGACGAGCCGGCCTCCGCTCACCGCAAGCATCGGCCGGACGGCCTGGTAGAGATCGTCGGAGACGCGCGCGGCCTCGTCTACCACCAGGAGGGCGACATTCGAGTAGCCGCGGATGGTGGCCTCCTTGCCGGGCAGCGCCACGATGCGGCTTCCGTTCGCCAACTCGAGCCGAAGGGCGCTCTCTTCGATCACCGGAGGTGCCAGGTCACCCGCAGCAGCCAGGGTTGCGCGGACGCGGCGGTAGAGCTCCTGGGACTGCCGGAGGGCCGGCGCCAGCAGCAGCACCAACGCCGGCGGGCGGTGAATCGCCTCGTCCACCGCGATCAAGGCGCTCGTGGCGCTCTTCCCCGCCTGCCGGCAGCAGAGGAGGAGCGACTGCCGGGCCCGCGACCGGAGGAGTTGTGCTTGCCACGGATCGGGATCGATCCCCGACCTCCTGGCTAGGAGCACCGGGTCGAGCGCGAGGGCGAGGCTCTCAGCCAGCATGGGCCACGAGCGCGGCGGCGACGGCCTGGCGTGCCTTCGGGTATGGCTCGAGGGCTCCTAGGATGCGGCTGCGGAGCTCCAGCCATGCCGGGGATACGAGCACTGCGACGGTGGGCTCCGGCAACTCCCCCCGGATGCGCGCCAGCAATTCAGAGAGTCCCTCCAGCCGCTTGGATGCCTGCAACACGAGCTCGCGCGGATCGCTGTGCTTGATCTCCACCAGGCGGATCTCAGGCGCTACACCCGCCACCCGCTCGAGCAGCTCGGCAATGGTCGCCTTCTTCCGGGTCATCTTGCCGTCCTCTCCCCGTTCCAGGTAGACCACCTTCACATTCTCCGCGCGAGGCCCTACCTCGTACCGGCTCGGGTCATCGGGATCTCGGAGCCAGCGGTCGCAGGCGTCGAACAGCAGGTTCACCCGTTCGAGACATCGATCGATCTGCTCCAGCGTCTGCGTGGCACTCACCACGCTCCGAACCTCGGCCGCAGCCGCGAGATGCTCCGGCAGGTGCGAACTCGCGTGGCGGCGTACCGCGTCGTCCGTTAATCCGCGGTATTTCGCGGCGACTTTGGGCGCGCTCTCCCCGCCAATCAACGCCCGGTCGATCGCCGCCCGGCCCTCGTGCGTGCAGACAGTACAGCGGGGACCCCGGCGAGGAGCCAGGTGATTCCGCGCCGGCGGGCGGGGCGGCTTTTTCGGCGGCATCTAGAACCCATAATCCTCGACACGGCGTTGCATGGCCCGGAGCTGCTCCGGTGACGTTGGCGCCCTGGTGGCATTCTCCAGGTGCACGCTGATCGAGTTGGCGACCTTTTCCAGAGGGTTTGGTTCGCGGATCACCCTGCTGCCGTCGCTGGTCGTGACCTCGTAACCGGGTCCGTCCGGGCGGTCGCGAACCTGCGCGCTGAGGGCGGCTTCAACCGCGGCAATGACCGCCCTGCTCTCGGCATTATGGCCGCGCAGAGTAAGCAGGTGCAGCAGCTCCTTTCGCAGGGAGGCGCGGGTCGCGTCAGCTGAGGAATTGGTCATCGGGATTCTCCGTGTCTCCTGGGGGTGCATGGGGCTAGATGTAATTGATGAGGAGGTTGTTCACTGAGCCATAGCGTTGCAAGCTGGGTTTGTCGAAGACCTTCACCGGCAAACGCCAGAGGACTCAGTGAACCCACACAAGCTAG
>JACDHV010000244.1 GCA_013820855.1 Gemmatimonadales bacterium
GAGACCGACGGTCCACCGCGCCTGGTGCACGCGTATGCCGTCGTGCTCGAGTCGGGAGGCGAGCTCCGTGCCGCCCCCGGTGACGGCGACCTGATCGGCGAGCCCGGCCTGCCGCAGCGCGCGGGCGAGCAGCCACACCTGACGCTGCCCGCCGCGCCATTCGCGGCCGGACGCGACGTGCACGACGGTCGCCGTCACGTCTCGGGAAGCGCTTCGACCGGGCGGCTGCCGCTGTCGCGGCGTCGGACGTAGGGACCGCTGTGCCGGGCGACCTCGCCGAGCAGGCTTCGGAGCTCCGCCAGACTGAACGGCTTGTGCAGGTAGGGTCGATCGAGGGATTCGAGGAACGCCAGGGTGTCGCCGCGCACCGTGTCGCCGGTGCTGAAGACCAGCCGGTCGGCGATCTCGGGCCGGCGGCGTGCGAGCTCCTCGTAGAACTCGCGGCCGCTGAGCCGCGGCATCCTGAGATCGGAGATCACCAGATCGAACGCTTCGTCCGCCGCGACGGCCAGCGCTTCGGCGCCGTCACTCGCCACCACGGGGATGTGGCCCCAGGCCTCGAGCGTGGCGCGCATATAGTGGAGGATGTGCGGCTCGTCGTCCACCACGAGAACCCGCAGGCGCTTGGTGAGCACGCGCTCATCGGCGTCCGGGACCGGAGCGGGAGGCCGGGTCGCGAGCGGCAGCTGCACGGTGAAGACGGAGCCCCGGTCCTCCTCGCTGGAGAGCATGATGCGGCCACCGTGCTCCCGCACGATGCCCTGGCTGATCGACAGCCCGAGACCGGTGCCCTCGCCCTCCGGTTTGGTGGTGAAGAACGGCTCGAACACCTGCGCCGCGAGGGCCTCCGACATCCCGGGCCCGTCGTCCACCACATCCACCGCCACGCCGTCGAGCCAACGGCGCGCCCGCACGACGACCGTCCCGGGGCGGCCGGTGCTCGCGATCGCCTGGGCGGCGTTGTTGATGAGGTTGACGAAGACCTGCTGGATCTGGTTGGGATCGATGTCAGGCATCGGCAGATCGGGCTCGATCTCGAGGCTGGCCTCCACCCGGTACGCCATGAGATTGTTCCGGAGCAATAAAAACGTCGCATCGAGCAGCGGCTTGAGCGCCGTGGGACGCCGCTGATGCTCCTGTTTCCGGGCGAAGCTGAGCAGATTCTTCACGATGTTCGACGCCCGCTCCGCCTCCTCCTGGATAACGGTGAGCGGCTCCCGCAGTGACGGCGGGACTTCGGGAACTTCGGTCAGGTAATCGGCGAAGCCGACCACCGAGGCCAGGGGATTGTTCAGGTCGTGGGCGATGCCGGCGATGAGCTGTCCGATGGCGGACATCTTCTCCGACTGGATGAGCTGGTCCTGCAGCCGGCGGCGCTCGGTCTGGTCGTCGAAGAGGAGAATGACGGCCGATCGGTCGGTGCTGCTGATCGGCACCGCCGACACCGCGTAGGTCCGCTCCCCGGTCCGGAGCTCGACCTCGCGGCCCGCTCCTTGCTGATCCAGGGCCCGCTGAAGCTCGGTGGCCCACTCGGGCGGAGCGAACGCCTGCCAAGGGCGGCCGATCAGGCTCGCCGGCGGGGCGTTCACCAGGTCCGCGAAGGCCCGATTGGCCCGCCGGATCCGGCCCCCACGGTCCACGATGCAGAGCGCCGGCGAGATGGCGTCTACCACCTCCTGCCAGGACCGCCGGCCGTCGTCGTGCAGATCCACCAGGCGAGCGCTCTCGAGGGCGATGCTGGCCTGGCTCACCAGGCCCTCGAGCAGGGCCAGGTCCTGGGGCGTGTAGCGATCAGGCTCACCGCGAACGGCTATGGTCCCGGTTACTCTACCTTTGGCGATGAACGGCGCGAAGAGCCAGCTGCCGGCGGCATCCGGTTGGGGGGACAGCCCTCCTTCCTGAATCAGGGGCTCGAGGCCGTTCGCGAGCAGCAGGGCCCCGTTCCTGGAGGCGTGCTCGAGCAGCAGCTGCCGGCTGGGCCCCCGGACGGGCCACGCGTGCAGGCTGTCCCGGCCGTCCACGTCATGGTGGAACAGGGAGAGCGCGATCTCGGTGGGGGCGAGGTTCTCCCGTACGTGCCGCAACAGAGCGTCCACCACCGAGGCTCGTCGCAGCGTGCCGGCCAACTCCTGACCGAACGCGATCACCCGGCGAAGCATCGCCAGGTCGTCTACCGATGGAGGGTTAGTCATGATCCGGGCGAATGCGCGGGGCCGCCTGACCGCGGCGGATCTCCAGCTGGTGATTTTGCTGCTGAGCCGGGGCTCCGCCCATCGGCGGGCCTCGCTCGAGCGCCGGCTGGCCGCCGAAGGTCCCGACCCGCTGCTCGACGCCCCCGAGCTGCTCGAGCGGCTGCTCACGGTGCGCACGATGCTCGTGCCGTCCGAGACACTGTTTTTCTATGTGATGGTCCGCCACGCGTTGCGGCGCGCCGGCATCGACGACCGCGATCTGGCCGACTACCTGGCCGCGCTCCTGCTCGATTTCGGGCAGCGCGACCGCGCCTGGCGCATCGATTGGCACGACGACCAGCGGCACCAGTATCTGGTGGACATCCTGACCGACCTCGCTGCCACCGAGGGCGACCGCCGATTCCGGGTGATGGTGCACCTCGGCAACTACTCCCTCTGGCTCGCGGGGTTGTTTCCCGATTATATCGCGGCGCGCCACCTGCGCAAAGCGGGGCCGGACGTCAGCTACTACGACGCGTTGGGGCGGCGGGGATTCGGCATGGCCTCGGACCACCAGCTCGCGAGCGAGTACGGGCTGGGGGACGTGCTTCGCACCGCGGCAGAGCGCTTTCCGTCGGTGCGAAGCGCGCTCAACGGCGTGGCTGACCGGGTGTTCTTCCCGGGCGCGAAGACGACCGAGCGCGCGCTCCGGGATCTAGGAATCCACTGAGGCGGCGGCGGACAGTGCCTGCTCCACCAGCGCCCTGAAAAGCCCCCGCTCCGGCGCGCGGGCATCCGCGTGCATCTCCTCCGGATGCCACTGAACGCCGAGCATCCACGGCTGACCCTTCGCTCCCTCCACCGCCTCGATCAGATCGTCCTCGCTCCATCCCGTCGGCACGAGGCCCGGTGCGAGATCCCGAATGCCCTGGTGGTGGAAGGAGTTTACCCGCAGGTCGGAATTGCCGAGGGCCTCAGCGGCGAGACTGCCGAGCGCCAGCCGGATCGCATGGCTGCGATCGGTTCGCGCCCCCGGGCGGTTGTGGTCCACCACGCCCGGCCGCTCGCTCGGCAAGTCCTGGTAAAGGGTGCCTCCCAGCGCGACGTTCATGAGCTGGATGCCGCGACAGATACCCAGGATCGGAAGCTCACGCTGCCGCGCAGCCGCGAAGAGCGCGAGCTCGAAGAGATCCCGCTCGCGGTTCGGTGGATCCGCTCGGGGCGAGGGGTCGGACCCGTACCAGGCGGGGTCGACGTCCCCGCCGCCGGTGAGCACCAGCCCGTCCATGCCGTCGAGCGCCCGCGCCGCGTACGCGGGGCCGATCAGCGGGCTCAGCACCACCGGCACGCCACCCACGGCACAGATTGAGTGCAGGTAGGCCGCGTTGAGTCCGGTCCGCTCCGCACCATCCCAGGTGCGTACCACCCCTCCCAGCGCGATGCGGGGGGCGCTCACCGAATGATCGAGTCCGGGAACAGCGTGGGACAGCTCGGATCCATGATCTTCATGGGATCGACCTGGACGCCGATCAGCGGGATGGAGGCGCCGCCTACCGAGACCTCGCCCAGCTTGGGAGCGCCCGGAATGGGATCTCCCTCGTAGACCATCACCCCCACGACGCGCTCGTCGAGGTCCACGACCAGAACCCCGAACCCCGGTCTGGTGGTGGGAGGGGGAGTGCCTTCCATCCCTATTATGAGAGCCGAATCGGTCCGGCCGATCACCGCCGGGAACGCACCGTCCGCCACGACCCGCGCGACGGTCCGCTCGGGAAGCGCCCCGGGAGGTGCGGCGAGCGTCTGGTTGGGAACCGTGAACTGCTCGAGAAGGGAAGTGGCGCCCACGAGCGCCGCCATGCCGCAGGTCGGCGGCACGCTACCAGCCGGGCGATCGCAGCCTGCGGCGAACGCGAAAAGGGACACGAGCCAAACCCGGGAGGGCATGCCCAAACATACGCTCCGCGCCGCGTCAGGCCAAACCTCGCGCGCTACCCGGCCACGTGTCGCGGGCAACGGTGAGACGGCTCACATACGGCACCGGGATGCCAACCTATGCATGCAGCGGTGCCCGAGCTGGAGGAAGGCGATGGGACAGCGATTCCGTGATCGCCACGAGGCGGGACGGCAACTGGCAACGGCCCTTCGGGCGTACGCCGGCCGGCCGGACGTGCTCGTGCTCGCCCTTCCCCGGGGCGGCGTGCCGGTCGGCTACGAGGTGGCGCGCGCCCTCGACGCGCCGCTGGACGTCATGCAGGTACGCAAGCTCGGTGTGCCTGGGCACGAGGAGCTGGCCATGGGGGCGATCGCGTCGGGTGGGGTGCGGATCGTCAGCCAGGACGTCGTCGAGCTGCTACAGATTCCCGATCGCGTCATCGCCACGGTGGCCGCCGCCGAGGAGCGGGAGCTCGACCGCCGGGAG
>JACDHV010000245.1 GCA_013820855.1 Gemmatimonadales bacterium
CCACTGCGTGGTGCCGGATAGTGTATTTCATTCAGCGCAGCGAGGGACCTGTTCGGCCGACGTGTGGCCGAGCAGGTCCCTCGTTGGGCGCCGGGCGAATCCCCTGCCGGCGGGGTCAGTCGCCGTCAGGGGCTCCTATCCGCTCGAGATAGATCGCCCCTCCGCCCGCTCCTCCAACGATCAGGTCGAGATCCCCATCTCCGTCGAGATCTCCCGCCGATGGAGCCGCCAGGACCGGGGCCGGGACCCTGAAGGCGGAGTCCCGGACCAGCCGAGGAGCGGTGCGGGTGCCGACATTCCGAAAGAGCGCGAGTCCGCTGCTCTCCGAGCCGACCAGCAGATCGAGATCTCCGTCCCCATCGAGATCGGCGAGCAGCGGCGCGCTGCGCCGGCCGATCTGGATACGGTCGAACTCATCGCTGACCAGCGTGAACACCGGTCGGGCGGTGTCACCATCGTTCCGGTAGTAGTTGAGCCACCCGGACGACTCGCCGACGATCAGATCGAGATCGCCATCTCCGTCGAGGTCGCCGAGCGTGGGCACCGTGTTGCTGCCGCGGGTGATGGTGACCAGCGCCGTGTCGGCCGCCTCGTAGCCGCCCGGCGTACCGCGGTACCATGCCAGGCGCGGGCCCCATTGCCCCACGATCAGGTCGAGCCGCCCGTCGGCATCCAGGTCGCCGAAAGCCGGCGCGGCGTGGAACCTCTGGCCCAGCTCGAGCGGCGCTCGAAGCCGAAACGCAGGGCGTCGTGCATTCCCCACGTTCTCGAGCCAGTAGACGAAGGATCGCTGCAGGTCGGAGGGGTCGAGCTTGTTGGCGAGCAGCAGGTCGAGGTCGCCGTCGCCGTCCAAGTCGGCGATCGCGGGAATCGTCTCGCTGCCGATATCGAGCACCGGAAGCAGCTGCCGGCTCCGGACCTCCCATTCCCCGCTCGTCCCACGGCTGAGGTAGTAGAGATTTTCCGCCGATGTCCGAAGCGGATTGTAGGCCCCGCCCAGGACGCCGACCACCAGGTCGGCCCTCCCGTCTCCGCTCAGATCGCCGAAGGCCGGGGCGTTGTAACCGGAGGTGAGCAAGGGCTTCCCGACCGGGAACTGCACCGGCTGACTGCGGAAATTCGGCGCGGGGCAGGTGCCGGTGTTGGGGATGAGCAGGAGCCCGGGCTCGAAAAAGTCGCCCCAGAACAGATCGAGATTGCCATCGCCGTCGTGGTCCGCCAGCGCCATCGTGTTGGCCCCGTGCATGCTCGGACCCGGCACGAGCGGCATGGGCGGGCCGACCTGCTGCCCCACGATGCGGATGCCCTCGAATTCCTGCGCCACCAGGCGGAACGCGGGCGCGCGGCCGGACTCCGGCGGCACCGCCTCGTACCGGCCGACGGTGCCGTCGAGCCGCCCGATCAGCAGGTCGGATCGTCCGTTGCAATCGAGATCGCCGAGCTGCGGTATGTTCTGCCGGTCGGAGAAGATCGGCGTTCCGTCGGTATCCCTCAGGGTGTCGGCGGCGAGCACGAAGCGGTACGCACCCCGCTGCCCGTCGTTCCGGTAATACTTGATGTAGCTGAACGGCTGCTCGGCGAGAAGGTCGAGGTCGCCGTCGGCATCCACGTCCGCGAAGCGGTACCACTCGCCCACGTCGAGATCACCGTACCTGGGCGTGCGGAAGACGAAGCGCGGCTGGCCGTCCGCCTCCTCTCCCTCGCGCTCGTACAGTGCGACGCTCCCCGTCACCTCCTGCACGAACAGGTCGAGATCGCCGTCGCCGTCGGCATCCACCAGTTGGGGGCGCGGCGCATTGAACCCGCCGACGAACGGCAGCGCCAGCGGCCGGCCGGCGGTGTCGATCACCGAAAAAGGCGAGACCACCGAGCGGAACTCGAGCCCGCGCGCCGCGGGAGCGGTGCGCGGCGCGCCGCCTCCGGCGCACGCCGCCACGGCGCCCGCCAGGAGGAGCGACGCGATCCGATGGATCAGGGGCAGGATCCGGGAGCCGCGGTGGCCGCACGCCGCGCGGGCGTCATACCGAGGCCGGCGGCATAGCGCCCGACGCTCACCACGGTGTCCACCGCGCGGGTCCCGATGCAGATGGCGACCACCGTACCGTTGCCGATGGGGCGGCCACCGGCGTGGTCGTGGACGCCGCCGAGCTGGTGGCGGTTGCCCACGAAGACGCGCGAGCCGTCGGGCGAGAGCGCGATGCCGTGCGGCTGCCCGAAGCCGGCGTGCTCCGGGAGCACGCTGACCGACCAGTCGCGCGTGTCCACGACCGCCACCCGGTTGGCGTTGAGCGCGGTGACGAAGATCGATTGGCCGTCGGGCGTGAAGACCGGCTCGAACGGGCCGTCCGGCATCGGGAGACTCCTCGCGAGCTTCGGCACCAGCGGATTGGCGAGGTCGAAGACCAGCAGCGAATCGGTCAGCTCGGCGGTGACCGCCAGCAGGCGCCCGTCCGGCGAAACGGCGGCCTGGACGAAGCCGTGGGCCATGCCGGGCACGGTGAGGAGACGCAGCTCGCCCTGGTCCACGCCGACGGTCGCGATCTGGTTGGTGCCGAGGCTGGAGACGTAGACCACGTCGCCCGCGGGGTGGACCACGATGCCGTGGGGCCGGGGGAAGAGGAGGTCTACCTCGTCGAGCAACTTCATGTCCGAGCGGCGGATCACGGCCATTCTCGGCGGCGGGTTCACCGCGCTCATCGAGCGGCCGACGTACATCACGTCCTTCGCGGGATGGAGCGCCATGAGGCCGGGGACCTCGAGCGCCACGCTGCCCAGCAGCCGGCCCCCCGGATCGAGCTTGAGCACCTTCCCCGCCCCGATCAGCGTGACGTACCAGGCGCTTCCATCCGGCTCCACCTGGACATGGTGCGGCTTCGCGTTGTCGCCCACGCCGTAGCGGCGGAGGTCCACCGTCCGGAGCAGCCGCCGGGTGGCGGGGTCGATCACCGAAACCGTGGCGTCGTCCTGGTTGGGCACGTAGAGCTGAGCCCGCAGCGGGAGCGGCCCCGCGAGACCGAGCGCAGCGAGCGCGGCCAACCGGAGCGGGCTCCTCACGGGACGACCGCGCTCGGCTGATAGCGGATCAGGAAGAGACCCTCGCGCATGCTGGTCACCGCCACGACGCCACTCTGGAAGTACGGGTAGTTGCTCCACGAGCCCGAGAATCCGGGCAAATCTTCACCGAACGGCACGGTGTCGAAGTGGCCCACCTCGACCGGGTTGACGGGGTCGTTTACGTCCACCACGCGAAGACCGGCCACGTAATTGGACTGGTACATGTAGCGGCCCTTCACGTACAGGTTGTGGTCCGAGGCCGCGGTGTTGCCGTAGAACTCCCGGGCCACGACGGGATCCTCGAGATCGGTCAGATCGAACACGATCGTCCGGGTCTTCGGTGCGGTGCCGGCCACCTCGTCGCCCTCGTCGTCGAGAAAGAAGTGGCGGTGGTCGTCGCTCAGCCAGCCCTGGTGGGCGTACGCCACGTTGGGGTAGGCGGCGATGCTCAGGGTTCTGGGGTTGGACTTGTCGGTCACGTCGGCGATGCCGAGCGCGGTCTCCGAGGAGCTGAAGCAGAGCTCGCGCCCCTGGTAGCGGGCGTCGGGGCCGTGGTAGGTGACGCACTGCGTGTCGTGCGTGGAGCCGGTGCGCTGAAGGCCGAGCGCGGGGTCGGCGTAGCAGCCGGCGAACTGCGGGCTCAGCGGATCGCGGATGTCCACCATGTGGAGCGCGCCACCGCAGGTCTCGCCGCCCATGCTGTTGCCGACCGTGTACGCGAAGCCGGTGCTGGGGTTGATCGCGATGTTGTGGGCGCTGTTGATCCGGGTGTAGTGCGCCGTCTCCCGGAACGTCTGCGGCGTGGTGACGTTCCGGAGCTGGGTCAGGTCGAAGATCTGCATCCCGTGCGGCCCCGAGCCGTCGGCCACGATGAAGGCGTGGTTCTTGTACACCTTCATGTCGCGCCAGATGTTGGCCCGCGCGCCCTGGTGCATCGGCAGGTCGCCGAGGTAGCGCGGATTCGCGGGGTCGGTGACCTCCACGAACGACGTGCCGTCGGTTCGACCGACGATGGCGAACTCACGCCGTGTGGTCGAGTCGGTCCAGCCCCACAGGTCGTTCAGCAGCGTGCCGCGCTGCGCCCCGAGCGCGCTCTTGGGAATGAAGGCGACCAGGTCGGCGTCCTTGCAGTCGAATCCCCTGGCCTTCCCCCCCTCGCACTTGACCTCGCCGCCGGAGACGGCGGGCAGAAGGGTGGAGACGGTGTCGCTCACCGTCGCGATCTCGCGCCAGGCACCACCCGCACCGTCGCGGCGGTAGAGGAGGCCGGTTCCCTCGAAGAAATAGGCCAGGGGCGCGCCCGCCACGCTGAGTCCGCGGCTCGCGGCGATGGCGGCGCCTAGCCGCGTGGAGTGCCCCGCCGGCGGTATGGTCAGCCGCTGCACCTCCTTCCACTCGGCGCCGCCCCGGCGGAGGACGTGCACCGCGCCGGCGCTCTTGTCGGCCATCGGCGCTCCGACCAGCAGGTCGTTTCCGTCACGCGCCAAAGCCGCGCCGAACCCGGCGGGACGCATCACCGACGCCGCCGTGAGG
>JACDHV010000246.1 GCA_013820855.1 Gemmatimonadales bacterium
TGGAGGATGCTCTGCGCGCGCGCCACCGACCTGCGGGTGGAGTGGGGCCCCGTGCGCGTGGCCCGCGATGTGGCGGGGGTGGATTGGCAGGCCTGGTACACTTACAGCGCGACCCGGCGCCCGGTGCACAACAGGATCGCGGCCACCTTCATCATGGAGCGAGGTCTGATTCGCCGGCACGAGGACGTGTTCGATCTCTACCGCTGGTCCCGGCAGGCGCTCGGGGCCAAGGGACTGCTGCTCGGCTGGACCCCGGTGGTGCAACGGGCCATCCGCCGCCAGGCGAGTCGCGCGCTCGAACGGTTTCGAATCGAGTCGTCCACGGCCGGGTGATGGCTTGCGGAGCGAAGCTGACCCCGGCCGGCGCGCGCCCCAGCTCGACTCGCCATATTACGATCAGGCGCACGCCGACCGCTCCGCGATCCCATCGGAGCGGGTGAATCGCCCGAAGCGTTTCAGGAGCCTTCCATGAGCATGCTGTCCCTCCCCCGACCCGGCGCTGACGAGTCCAGTCCCTACTACCGGGGTTACATCTCCGAGGTCCGCGGCGAGCAGATCGGCAGTCATCTCGTCGACCAGCCCGGGGAGCTGGAGCTGATGCTGGCACCGCTCGACGAGATGGCGGCACGAGCCCGCTACGGGGAAGGCAAGTGGAGCGTCAAGGAGGTGCTGGGACACCTGG
Source organism: Gemmatimonadales bacterium (assembly GCA_013820855.1). Lineage (GTDB taxonomy): Bacteria > Gemmatimonadota > Gemmatimonadetes > Gemmatimonadales > GWC2-71-9 > CAVVWJ01. Next base: position 683 of record JACDHV010000246.1, read on the forward strand.
CCGACGCCGAGCGGATCTTCGCGTACCGGATGCTGCGGATCGCCCGCGGCGACGCGACTCCTCTGCCCGGCTTCGACGAGAACGCCTACGTCCCTGCCGGCGAGTTCGACACCCGTCCGCTCGCGTCGCTCCTGGGAGAGTTCCGCGCGCTGCGGCTCAGCACCATCGCGATGATGGACGGTTTGCCGAGCGCCGCCTGGGCGCGCCGCGGCGAGGCGAGCGGGGCGCCCATCAGCGCGAGGGCGCTTGCCTACATCATCGTGGGGCACGTGGCGCATCATGCCGCCGTCCTTCGGGAGCGCTACGGACTGTCGCCCGCTCCGGGCGCCGTGGCGAGCGCCGGATTCCGGTTCGCAAGGATGATCCTGCGCATCTGCGACAACGGGCGGGAACGGGTCGTCCCCGCATCCCGGGAGCTGGTCGACCAGGTCTTCGCGCCGGAGGCGGCGATCGCCGACGGCACGGAGATCACGCTGGCCGAGGAAGACCGCTGGCTCGCGGCGCTCGCCGTCGGCCCACCGGGAGGGCCCGACGAATTTCTCCTCTCCGGAGCCGCCGGCGACACTTCCACGGTCTCCGGTCAGGCGGGGCGGGGCGACACCCTTCGCCGGTTCCGCGATTTCCTGAGTGAGCGCGAATGTTAGGCTTACGGTGACGCGGTTCGTCGTAGACACCTCCGCCCTCATCGCCGTTCTCACCGGGGATCCGGCCCGCGAGCGCTTCATCGCCAGGACCCAGGGCGGGGAGCTCCTGGCGCCGGGCTCGGTGCACTGGGAGACCGGCAATGCACTGTCGGCCCTGCTCAAGCGGCGTCGTCTGAAGCTCGCCGAGGTGCAGTCGGCGCTCGCCGCCTACGCGCGAATTCCGATCCGGCTGGTCGAGGTGGAGCTGGGCGACGCGCTGGAGCTGGCCGACCGGTTCGGGCTGTACGCATACGACGCCTACCTCATGGCGTGCGCCCGCCAGCAGGGCGCTCCGCTGCTCACGCTGGATCCCCGCCTCGGGCGGGCGGCGCACGAGGCGGGTGTCCGGGTGATCGAGGTGTGATGATGAAGGAGTTCACCCTTCCGGAAGCTCGCCAGCGGCTGGCCTCGGTGCTCGACCTCGCCGTGGCCGAGGGTGAGGTACGCATCCGGCGCAAGGATGGCCGGGCTTTCGTGCTGCGGCCGGAGCAATCCGTGCTCTCGCCGCTGGACGTCCCCGCGCTCGAGGCTCAACTCGGCCGCGACGACATCCTCGACGCGGTCAGGGAAGGGCGGCGGCCCGCATGACGGTCGCGCGGCGACCCAATCGGAGAGGATCTCCATGGCCAGTATCGATGACTGCATTCCGGCCGGCTCGCGCGGGTGCTCCATGCCGGCGTCCCGCGGGTCGAGGGAAACACCGGCACCATCGTCGAGGTCTCGCGGACCCGGCGCCCGCCAACGGGACCGCTGCGGGACCGGGTGACGCTCGACGTGCCCGGCCACGGCGAAGTGGCGCTGAGTCCGACCGACATCGAGGTACTGCCGGATACCGGATGAGCGAGCTTCACGTGGCGCCGAAGACGCGCGGCCGTTAGCGTGAGCGCGATCGCGACCATCGGGTACGAGGCGGCCACGGTGCGGACTTTCCTGGAGGCGTTGACGGAGCACGGGGTCGAGCTCCTGGTCGACGTTCGGGCCGTGGCCAGCTCTCGGCGCCCCGGCTTCGCCAAGTCCGCGCTGGCCGCCAACCTCCATGGCGCGGGCATCGAATACCTGCACCTGCGCGGACTCGGCACGCCGGCCGAGGGGCGGTCGGCGGCCCGTGCCGGGCATCACGCCCGGATGCGCGACATCTTCGCCGACCATCTCGCCACGGCCGGGGCGCAGGCCGAGCTGGAGTCGCTGGCCGACATCGTCCGGTCGGGCCGGCGAGTCTGTCTCCTCTGCCTCGAGGCGGACCCGACCCACTGCCACCGCAGTCTCGTGGCGAGCGCCCTGGCCGCGAAGATGCCGCTGCGAGTCATTCACCTGGCGCCGGCCGAGAACCCTGCGGTCTGACCGAGGAGATCACCGTGCCTACGCCGGGCCTTGACCGATGGACTCCGATCTCCTCCGGACTTCCGATCGGCGTAGCGCTCGGGGCCGCTATCTGGCTGCTGTCCGTGTCCGTCACCGGGCAGGCGGAGCCGTGGGACGCCCGGGGCACGTACTACCCGGCCGCGTTGCTCGCCGCAGGTCTCATTGGGGGACTGCTGGTCGCGGGTCATTGGCTGGAGGTGGCGGTGGGAATCTTCACGGGTCAGGCAGTCGTGCTGCTGGCCAGGGTGCTGGCCGATCCGGCCACCGGCGATCCCTGGCCGCTTGGGATCGCGCTGCTCGGCCTCTATTCGCTTCTCGGGCTGGCAGGTGCCGCTGCCGGTTCACGGCTCCGGCGCAAGCTCGACCCCAAGCCACGATGAGGCATCCCTCGACACGAGGAGGTCACATGTCGCAGCACATCTACAAGACGATCGAGCTGGTCGGGTCGTCCACGGTCGGCGTGGAGGATGCCACTCGACGAGCGATCGCGAAGGCGGCCGAGACCGTCCGCAACCTGCGGTGGTTCGAGGTCACCGAGACCCGCGGGCACATCGAGGGCGCAGACGTCGCCCACTGGCAGGTGACGCTCAAGATAGGGTTCACGCTGGAGGACAGCGCCTAGCCGGCGCTCATACACCGGAGTCCGGAGGAGTCATGAGACACCGAGCCTGGCGATTCCCCCCGATCGCGTTGGGGCTCCTGCTGGCGTGTGGTGGAAGCGATGGCTTCTCGCCGACGGAGGAGACGGTGGCCGGGACGTACCAGGCGAGCACGTTCACGGTGACCTCCACGATCGGCTCGACGGACCTGCTGACGGCCGGGGCCACCGTGGATGTGACGCTTGCCCCCGACGGCACGGCCTCGGGCCGGCTGTTCGTTCCCGGAGCGGGGGAGGGTGGCGCCGACCTCGACGAGGATCTCACCGGCACGTGGACGCTGTCGGGCGAGACCGTCACCTTCGATCAGACGGCCGACACCTTCATCCGGGACGCGGACTTCATCGCGGGCCGCGATACGCTGACGGGCGAGGGCACGTTTGACGGCCTGACCGTCTTTCTGCAGTTGATCAAGACCGAGTAGCCGCCGCGACGCGGCTGTCCGAGGAGAGTTCATGAGGCCCCACCGGCGAACGTCGATCCTGGCGCTCTGGGTCCTGGCGGCGGGCTCGCCGTCCTCGGCACAGACGCCCGCCGGATGGCCGCTGCACGGGCTCGATCTGGGTGGCCGTCGCTACTCGCCCCTGACCGAGATCGACACCGCCTCGGTGCCGCGGCTGGCGCCGCTGTGGACCTATCGGAGCGGAGTCGAGGCCACCTTTCAGGCGACGCCCATCGTGATCGACAGCGTAATGTATGTGTCGCTGCCGTTCAGCAGCGTCGCGGCCCTCGACGCCCGGACCGGGCGGGAGCTGTGGCGGTACCAGCACCGGTCCCGGTCCGCGAAGCTCTGCTGCGGACCGGCGAACCGCGGGGTCGCCGTGGCCGGGGGCAAGGTCTACGTGGGTACCGTGGACGGGCGGCTCGTCGCGCTCGGCGCGGCCACCGGGGCCGTGGCCTGGGACGTCACGGTGGCCGAGTACGCCGGAACGACGGAGGCGAGCAGCCAGCTGAAGGCCGAGGATCCACTGGCGCAGGTCGGGACCACCGGCTCCACCGGCGTCGGCATCAGTGCCGCGCCGCTGGTTCACGACGGCACGGTGTTCGTGGGGATCGCCGGTGTGGGCTACGGTCTTCACCCCGATCGGGGGCTCGCCGTGGTGGGAGTCGCGGGCCAGTACGGCCGCCCGGGCTTGATGGCCGCGTTCGACGCCGCGACCGGACGCCCGCGCTGGCA
>JACDHV010000247.1 GCA_013820855.1 Gemmatimonadales bacterium
CACCGCTCGGCGGGGGAGCGAGCGCGAGGCACGAGCGGGAGCGAACCGGGGGCGCCCCCGCCAACCGGCCGGCCGGAGCTGGATGTTCGGTTGATCGAGCGCAGGCCGGCCGCGGAGGGGAGCCGGCGCGTAGCGCGGGCGAGGAGTGCCGGGAGCTGTCGCGCGAGGGATTACGGCCCGAAGGGCGCAGACGCGCCGAGCCCCGCGCGACGCTCGACATCTCGAGAGATCGCCAGCGCCCGGGCCATCCTGGCGCGGCTGCGGTTTGGCGGCGGCAGTTGTTTCGCCGCCACCAAACCCGAAGCCCGACCCCCGCTTGCGGGGGACGCGCCCAAGCCTTCCGGTGCAGTGACAATCGCCGAAGTAGCCCGAGGCTCCGCAGGCCGCTGCGCGGCAAGTGGCTTGCTTGGCGGTCGGCTGGCGATCGCTCGAGCGTCGGCCGATGGCGCGTCCCTCCGCAGCGTCGGCTCCCTGCCGGGCGTCCCGCGCCGCGCGCCACCCCGGGGCGTCCCTGCCCCCGCGCCGCGCTGCTCTCGCGCGAGCCCCAGGCGATGCGGCGCCACCACACCGGCCGCGCTTCGCGCCGCCGACGAGCCCGCCACCGTGCGGCACTCAATCGCCAGCGCACAGGCCGATCACCAGCGGAACCGGTGCCACGCTGCGGCGTATCACCATAAGCGGAGCGACTGCCGACGCCCGCACTCACCAGCCACCCGGAGGTTCCGATGGGACGCTACTACGCAGAGATCAGCGTGACGCTGTACGCCGACAGCGAGGACGAGGCGATCAGCATTGCGGGGATGGTGGCGGATGAAGTTTCGCGGCTGCCGATCATGGCAGAGCACGGCGGCGCCGAGTTCGTGGACGTAGAGGGTGATACGGCCAACGACGAAGGATGACCGCCGCTGAGATCCGCCGCCCGCACTCACCAGCCACCCGGAGGAAACCATGCTGCCCACTGTCCAGTTCTTCACCGCGGCCGACTTCTTGGCCGAAGTCCGCAGCGGCGATACCGTCCGCATCCAGACTTACGCGACCAGCCGCCGCAGCGGGAAGGAGATCGTGTTCGTGCACCTCGAGATCGGCGCCCACGCCACGAAGCTGCATCGACTCCACGCCGGCGACGAGCTGCATTCGCTGTGGCTTCCGACGCATGAGGTCACCGCCCCAAAACCGCTCTTCAACGAGGCAGTGGAGGCGAAGGTAGACGAAGGGATCGGCAACGCTCTCCAGCTCGCCCAGCGCCTCGGCGCCGAGATCGAGCGCAAGGGCGGCTCCGTTCGGACCGGCCGCTATGACGTCGGCGTCGAAACCCTGGTCTCGGCCGACTGGCCCGGGGCGCCGGAGAACGAGCGATGAGCCGCCCGACGCCATCCATCGCGCTTGATGATCTCCCGGCCGACGCGCGCGAGCGCCTCGGGCTGAAGGCGCCCCGGAAGCCGCGCCGCGGGATGAGCAAAGACCAGGTCCGAACCCACGCGCTCCGGGTGCTCGCGGTGATCGCGGAGCTATCCCAGGCCGATCGTAGGCGCGTGCTGGAGCAGGCACTGCGCGCCAACGCCGTTTGAGGAGATCGAGCGATGATTGAACCGCTTTTCGACGTTCAGATCACGAAGTACCTCTCGCTGTTCGGGGTGGCGGAGTCGCAGAACTTCCGTGCTCTGGACTTCAACCATGTTCTCCCGCTGCTCGTCGCCCCGCTCGACGTGCTGATCAACCACGACGCGCGGTCAACCGTGACAGTCCGCGAGCATCTCAGCGGGAAAATTCGGCTCAGGGTCGAGACGTTCGGCCCCGATCGCTTCACCGCGCCAGCCTGCCGCATACACACCGATGATGACACGCGGATTCCCGGCCTCAGCGACCTCGTGTGCGAGGAAGTGCCCGAGCCGCTGCGGTGCATGCGCTGTGGGGAGGATGCGGCCTTCAACGCCGACCCCGCCGGCCCGCTCTGCGCACTCTGTGTGCTGATTGACTATGACGAGCAGAGCGGCCAGGAACCGTTGTCAGATGCCGATCTCGCCGCCACGCTCGCCCAGCTGGAGGCGGGCTCAATCTGCTGCATCTGCATGGAGCCGCTGGAAGGCGGCCCCGGCTTCCTACGGATGTGCGCCACGTGCGGGACGATGCCCGCGGAGCCGCCCACGACAGCCGAGGGGGAGGACCATGCCTGAATTATCTGACCGCCCGCGCGTCCCCTGGGAGGTGGCCGCGCGCTTCGCCCAGCACATCAGCGCCGAGCTGACCCCGCTCGCCGTGCGAGTCAAGACCGTGGGCAGCATCCGCCGGCGAAAGCCGATCGTGCATGACATCGAGCTCTTGATCGAGCCGCCCAACGCCGCCGATCTCTTCGGCGCCGAGGCGCCCTTCCTCGACAACATCCGCGCGAAAGCTGCGCAGTGGGGCGACCTGGTGAAGAACGGGGACAGGTACATCCAGATCGCAGGCCGCCTCTACGTGCTCGGCGAGGGAGAGCGGCCGGTCAACATTGACCTGTTCCTCTGCCACCCGCCCGCGGAGTGGGGCAGCCTGCTCGCCATCCGCACCGGCCCCGCCGAACTCGGCGAGCTGGCGGTGACGCGGATGAAGTTCTTCGATCTCCAACACGAGCGCGGGTACTGTGTGAACCGCCGAACCGGCGAGCTGATGCCAACGCCAACCGAGGACGAGTTCTTCCGCCTCGCGCGCCTGCCGTGCCTCCCGCCGAGCAAGAGGCACACGCCGGCCGCTTTCCAGCCAACCGAGGAGGTGAGCCGTGTGCGCCGATCCGCTCCTTTCTGAATACGGCTGGTGCATCGCGCTCCGCTGCCATCGCGGCGGCTGGGCGCCGATGCTCGATACCGTCGCACTCTCCCGCCGCCAGGCCATCGAGCGGTACGAGGCCGCCGGCTGGGGGATCTACACCGAACAGAGACAGGCCGGCCACGTGCGCACGCTCCGCTGCACTGTAGCGATGCAATGGCCGCGCGGAGCACCACAACCAACCGAGGGGGGAGTCTGATGCCAAGACCGACAATGAGCGCCGACGAGCTGCGCGAGCTGCGCGAGGGGTGGGACGTCTCACAAGGCGAGTTCGCCGCGGTGATCGGCGCGAGCCGCCAGGCTGTCGTGTCCTGGGAGACGGAAGAGGGGAGCGACCACGCGCGAGGAGTGCCCGGGCCGGTCGCCGTGCTCGTGCGCCTGCTCGACAAGCGCCCCGAGCTCCGGCCAATCGCCGCGCAGATCGCGAGCAACGGCCACAGCTGAACGCAGAACCGGGCGCCAGCCTAGTGAGAGGCCACACGCCCGGTCCTGAGTACCTACCTCGCTGGTGAGCGAGTCGCCCGGCGGGGGTGCCGCCCCGTTGGTCCGAGCTGGCCCCGGAGGGAGCCGCACGAAGAATACACGCCACCCGGCCGGCAATCAACCCCCGGCGCCAGAATGACGAAGGGCAGCCGCCACGCGCCCCCGCGCGAGCCGCTGCCCTTCGCCGTGTCCCACACCCCTGCGAGACGGCCGAAAGGTAACTGCCAGGTGCCCGAATCGGAAGGGCTTAGAAGCACGAAGGCGGGCAGATCACCGGGCCGTTGTCCATCGTGAAGACCCGCCCATCGTAGTACTCGACGGTGATCCGCTTGACCAGGTGCGCCCTATCCTGCATCAGCAGCCCCACCGTTTCCGGCCCCTCGCCGATGCTCAACAGGTGATCGCCCGGGACAGCTTCGCCCGCCCCCAGCTTGTACGGTGCCGACTGCCGGTACAGCTCGATCTCCCGACCCTCGGGAGTGCGGAGCACTGCCGCGGAGAGCCAGGCCGGATGGAAGCGCAGCTCGTAGCCCTCGACAGCGGCCGAGCGGTGTTCCGGGAGATCCACCGCCAGCCGCGGGGATGCCGCACCCGTGCCGATCCCGACGGCCGCGAGCGTCAGCACCGCCAACGATCCCATCACCGCCACTTTGTTCCTCATCGCTACCCCCTTCGGTTGTTGGCTCCTGGATCGCTCGCCCGCGCCGGGAGCCGTTCAGCGCGGCCGGAAGATGAAGAACACCCGGAAGACGCGGATCACCAGTATCGCCACCACCGCGAGCACAGAGAGCACGACGTACAGCTCGGCCGAGCCGGCCCCGTGAAGCGCCAGCTTCGCGATCGTGAAGCCGAGCAAAGCGAAGACGTAGAGCGGCCCGAGGTTGAAGTGCTCGGACTCGTCGGCCTGCCCAAGCGATCGGATCTCGTCGAGCGTCACCTGCCGCTGCCGGTGGGCGTCGCTGAGAAGGTTCTTGAGCAGCCCGCAGTTTCCGTCCGATGCCGCGAGCACCTGCCGCCGGAACATCTGCCGATCGCTGACCAGGATCGGGTACGACTGCAGGTAGTGCTCGAGCAGCCGCCGCATGGCCGGCGCCGGGAGCGGCTGAAGGTCGAGGCGCACGAAGCCAGACCAGAACCGACGCAGGTAGTCTTTGCGATCAATCGCGGGCGTCGCGACCGCAAGCACGCAATGCTCCTGCATCGCCTGCCAGAACGCCACCGCTGTGGGTGTGACCCGCTCCAAGCTGTCGA
>JACDHV010000248.1 GCA_013820855.1 Gemmatimonadales bacterium
GCGCGGGGTGCTCGCCGGTATCTGCGTTATGACGGTGCTGGGTGCGCAGGCGATCCCGAGCGCCGCGCTGGTCGTGCTGATGGCGCCGATCGCGCTCAGCACCGCCGCCGACCTGGGGATCTCGCCGTACACGCTGATGATGGGGGTGGCGCTCTCGGCGGCGAGCCTCGCGAGCCCCGTCGCTCATCCCGCCAACGTGCTGATCATGGGGCCAGGCGGCTACCGCTACATCGATTACGTCAAGGTAGGGCTGCCACTCACCGCCGTGGTGCTGCTGATCGTGATCTGGGTGATGCCCTTCGTCTTCCCGTTCTTCCCGTGACGGATGGTGGGCGGTGTCAAGGCGCGGCTCGCCTCGACACCGCCCCCCCACGTGCTACTGCCGCGTCGTCACGTCGCTGTTGGTCGAACCCTCGCCCTCTGGACGCGTGGAGCCAAAGTAGAGCGTGGTGCCGTCCCAGGAGAGTGACGGCCTGCTTTCGGCCGCGGCGCTGTTGACGTTCGGACCGAGGTTCACCGGGATCGACCACGGGTCCGACGTGCGTGCCCGCGTCGCCGCGTAGATATCGCTCATGCCGAGCCCCTCGTCGCCGGGACGGTTGCTGAAGAAGAAGATCTCGAGACCGTCGCGGCGTACGTTCGGGTGTCCATCCTCGGAGGCGCTGTTGACGCCGGGAACGAGCTCGGGCGGCCCGAAGACGCGACCCAGCGCAACACTCCGGTAGATGTCGCTGTCCCCGACCGTCGCATCCGGCGCCTCGGGCGCGAAGCCTCCCGGGCGCGTGCTCGAGAAGTAGAGGACGGGGCCAACCCCTGGTTCATGGAGCGGGAACGGGCTCGCCTCGTCCGCGGCACTGTTGACGCGCCACAGGTTCTGCGGCGCATCGAAGCCCTTCCCGTCGCGCAGGCGGGTGACGTAGATGTCGGACCCACCCAAACCGCCCGGCCGATTGCTCACGAAGAAGAACGTGTGGCCGTCGGGCGCCAGTGTCGGGCAGAAGTCGTTGAACTCCGAATTGATCGGCGCCCCCACGTTGACCGGCTCTCCCCAGGGGTCGTTCACGCTCGCGCGGATCGAGACCCAGATGTCGATCCCGCCCAAGCCTCCTGGCCGGGTCGAGGCGATGAAGAACATTTTCCCGTCCCGGGAGGGGAACGGGCAGCCGTCGAGGAATGCGGTGTTGAAGTTATCGTGTGCGCCTGGCGGCGCGTCCTCGATGCTCGTTGCGGGCGACCAGGCCGAGTGGTGGCTCAGGTCGATCGTCCAGATCTCACCGGTGAGCGTGACGATGTAGGCGGTGTTCCCGATGAACTCGAGTGAGGTCGGCCGGTCCAGGCCCTCGGTGACGACGCTGAAGGCGCCGTCCGCGATGGCCCTGACCAGCGCACCGGTGTTCGGCAGCGCCGGAGCCCCCTCGAACGGGCCGTCCCAGACACCCTGCGAGAGGGCGAAGAGCGCTCCACCGGGGCCGAACTCCACGTCGACGAGCAGCGGGGCGCCGGAGGCCACCTCTGTGGCGATCGGCGAATCCGGCTCGAACGACACAACCTTGCCGTCCTCCGGCTCGTGGGGGATGGGTCCGGCCTGGGCTAGGAATACCCTGCGGCCCCTCACGTCCAGCCCGGTCGGGACGACGTTACCGAACGCGATCAACTCGGTAATCTCGCCAGCGCGGGTGACCCGCAGCACACGGTTGTGGTGCCCGTCAGTGACCAGGAACTCGCCACCGAGGGTGTCCAACGCGTATTGGAATCCGGTGGGGACGACGAAATCCGTCGCCGGCGGATTGGCTATGCTGAACGCACCGATATCCGCGATGACGGTGAAGCTGTGCGGGCCGTCCACTCGGTAGATGCCGACGACGTCGTCGCCCTCCAAGTCCGGGCCGACGCCGGTGACCAGCGCGTACGAGGTCCCGCCGATGAAGGCGACATCGACCACCCCGCTGCCGAGGAAGAAAGGATCGGGGATGCGGGCCGGCAGCCCGCTGGCGAAGAGCGTGACCTCGCCGGTGCTCCGGTCGACGCGCCAGATGCTGCCGGCGAGCGGCGCGGTGACGTACAGCGCACCGTCGGGGCCGATGGCACTCCCCTGGAGCTCCTCCAGGCCAGTCACGAGCAGCTGGGCGGTCGCGCCCTCGGAGAGGCTGGAGAGCGTGAGTCCGTGCTCCTGTAACCCGCTGAGTTCGGCCCCAGTGGGTACGTCATCGGTGCAGCCCGCGAGGAGCAGACCGGCGCAGGCAAGCGCGAGCCCCTTCGTGATCCAGTTGCCAAACATGGGTTGCCTCCTCGCCGGCCACGCCGGAGCGCCGGACATGGCGCCGCTGGGAGTGGCTGGGCGCCGCCGCGCTGCTGGCCGCCGCCTTGTTGGTGGGGGCGGTCTGGGCCATCTGGCCGCGCGGCACTGCGCCGGAGCGCTCGATCGTCGTGCTGCCCTTCCTCAACCTGAGCCCGGACGAGGACAACGAGTACTTCAGCGACGGGCTCACCGAGGAGATCATCACCCGTCTTGCGGCCGTCCCCGAGCTCAAGGTGATCTCGCGTACCTCGGCGATGCACTACAAGGGAAGCCAGAAGCCACTCCGGCAGATCGCGGACGAGCTCGATGTCGCCCACGTCCTCGAGGGAAGCGCGCGGCGGAGCGACGATCACGTACGCATCACCGCGCAGCTCATCGATGCCCGGACCGATCAGCACCTCTGGGCGCAGAGCTACGACTACGAGCTGCGGGACATCTTCCGGGTGCAGGAAGAGATCGCGCGCGAGGTCGTGCGCACCCTAGAGGTGGAGCTGGGAGAGCGGGGGCAGAGGGCGTTGGTGAGGCAGGGGACCCGCGACCCGGAAGCCTACGATCTGTACCGGCGGGGCCGATTCCTCTGGAGCATGCGGACGAAGGAGGGACACGAGCAGGCGATGGAGTATTTCCAGCGGGCGATCGGACGCGACTCGACCTACGCCGATGCGTACTCAGGGCTGGCGGACGTCTACCTCACCTCGTACCAGCTCAGAACCTCCGACAGGTCTGAGGCGGAGGCGTACTCGCGGTTCAAGTGGGCCGCCGAGCGGGCCCTCGCGCTCGACGACCAATCCGCCGACGCCCATGCCTCGTTCACCGTGTCGCTCTGGTGGCAGCGCAACTGGCCCGGTGCCGAGCGCGAGCTCCGCCGGGCCATCGAGCTGAACCCGGGCCACGCGCAGGCCCGTGCCTGGTATGCGCTGCTCCTGGCCGGGATGGGGCGGGTAGAGGAAGCGCTCCGGGAGAGCCGCCGCGCCTATGAGCTGGACCCGTTCGCGATCATCATCAGCATGACCTATGGATGGGCGTGCTACCTCGCCCGCGATTATGACTGCGCCATAGCGCAATACCGCAGGACCCTCGAGATCAACAACGCCTGGGCGCCCGCTCACGCAGCGGTTGGCCGGGCCTACGCGCAGAAGGGGCTGCACGAGGAGGCGATCCGTGCGGTTCGGAAGGCGGTCGAACTGAGTCCGAACAGCCCGGACCTTCTGGCGGACCTCGCCTTCGTGCAGGCGCTAGCCGGAGAATTCGAGGATGCCCGGGAGAGCTTGCCGCGGGCGGGGGAGCAGCCATGGGTAGGATTCAACATCGCCCGTGCGTACGTGGCGCTGGGCGAGCCGGACAGCGCGTTCGCCTGGCTGGAGCGCAGCAGCTGGCAATGGCCGAACCGTGGCCCCGCCCGAGCGGACCCTGCCCTTGATCCCCTGCGCTCCGACCCTCGCTTTGCGCAGCTGGTGGCGTGGGTAGACCGCGAGATGGGGATCCGGTAGTGCCGAGGCCAAACGGATCGCCGCGTGGCTGGGCGCCCGCAAGGTTCCCTACCTGAACCGCAACCTCGCGTGCTGGCGCGCCTGCATTGCGGCGCAGCGGGGAGGGGAGGCGGAAGCGGTGGCGCTGCTGCGCCAGGCATTCGCTGACGGGTTGTGGTAGGGCCACCTCCCGCAGGCGTTTCCGCACGCCTATCCTGCTTCGATCCCCTGCGTGACTACCCGCCCTTCCGCGAGCTGCTGCGGCCGAAGGGGTGAGGCGCCAGGGTCCAGCGCTGGCTCAGGTGAGCCGCGGTCCGCGCTCGATGGCGAGGAGATTGCTCCTCCCGGCGAGCGTGCTGCACCTTGCGAGACCTGGCGAACTTCGCTAACCTCGGATTTATGCGAAAGAAATCAGATTATCGCCACGAACGGCGGATTTCCGCTACAGAGGCAAGTCGTTCCTTTTCCCGGCTGCTGGACGAGGTCGAGAGTGGTCACCGCTTCGTGGTGCATCGCCGGGGGCGGGACGTATGTGCGATCACCTCGCCTCCGGTTGACACACGCCGCGCCTCGGAGTGCCTCGCTCTGCTTCACACGCGGTCTCCGGTCAAGCTGGACGATACCTTCAGTGCCGACCTGCTGGAGGTTCTGGAGGAGGAGGTGGTCGAGGAGCGCCCATTTTGGGACTCCTGATCGATTCGACCCTGCTCATCCACGCGGAGCGAAACCAGTTCACCCCTGAGCAACTCGTGGCAG
>JACDHV010000249.1 GCA_013820855.1 Gemmatimonadales bacterium
GCGTCCCGGCGAGGACGAGCACCTCCCGCTGGTTGATCCGCACCGTCAGAACCGTCGAGAACGCCAGACCGAGCAGAGCGATGACCGTGCCCGCCGGCACCCGGAACCAGGCCGGATCGACCCCCGTCGCGCCAGCCTTCTCCTGCCGCCGGAATACGATCAGCGCCACGCACACTGCCCCGTACGTCAGCAGCCGCGAGACCGCGGACAGCGTCAGGTTCTGCAGAAAGTCTCCGGCGGCGGCGAAGGTCCACACCACCGTCGCGAACAGCATCACCGACACGTGCGGCGTGCGGAACTTCGGGTGTACCGCGCCCAGGCTCGGCGGGAGATCGCCTTCGGCAGCCATCGCGTAGGTGAGTCGCGGAACGTTGACCATGGCGGCCGCGAGGTAGCCGTGCACCGAGACCAGCGCCCCGGCCGCCATCAGCCAAGCGCCCATCGGGCCCAGGAAGACGGCCGCGGCCGCCGCGAGCGGGCGCGGGCTCGCCGAAGGGTCGGCCAGCGCCGCGATCACCACCACCTGCACCAGGGTGTACAGCAGCGCGCAGAAACCAAGGGCGGCGAACAGCGCCACCGGGGCGTCCCGGCGCGGGTCCCTGGCCTCGCCCAACGGGAGCAGCGCCGCCTCGAAGCCGCCGTAGGCGAACACGAGCAGCAGGATCGCCTCGAGCCATGTCCCCGCGTCGGCCCGAACCGCCGCGGACGACCCCTCGATCAGGTCGCCCGGGGCGGTCAGGATCACTCCGGCGACGACGAACAGCACCAGCGGAACCAGCTTCGCGGCGGCGAACGCGCTGCTGGTGGTCACGCCGCCGCGGACGCCACGGTAGTTGGCCACGGCGAGCGGGAACAAGACCAGCGCGAGGAGCACGCGCGCCGCCACCGGCTCGGTCGCGCCGGGCCAGAACTCGGCGAGGTAGATGATGAACAGATTGGCGTTAGTGGCGGCCGCGGTCAGGCGCACGAGGTAGGTGAGCCAGGCCATCTCGATGCCGGCAAGCCGCCCGAAGGCGACCCGGGCGTAGAGATAGGTGCCGCCGGCGCGGGCGAACCGGCTCGCGACCTCGGCGAACGCCGCGACCACGAGCGCCATGCCCAGGGCCGCGACGATCCAGGCCAGGGGGCTCGCGGCGCCGAGCCGCCCGCCGATGACGGAAGGAAGGCCGAAGACGCTGCTGCCGATGACCGAATTGAGGACCAGCCCCGTGAGGGCGGCCCGGCCGATGGCCTTGGGGAGGGCCGCCGGGGCGGAGGTCAGCGGGTCAGCAGTCCGGCGTCGAGGATCAGCGGGGCACCGGTGATGTACCGCGCGCGGTCGGACGCGAGGTAGAGCACGGCCGCCGCTACGTCCTCCGGCTCGATCCACGGCACGGGCAGGAGGTTCCCCGCCGACCGCTCCGCGATGTCGCGCGGGGTGAGGCCCTCCAGCTCCGCGAGTCCGACGTTCATCGGGGTGTTCACACCGGTCGGATGGATCGAGTTCACCCGGATGCCGTGGGGTGCCAGCTCGATGGCCCACGACTTGGTGAGCCCGGTCAGGCCCCACTTCGACGCCGCGTAGTGGCTGAGCCGGCCCATGCCGCGGAGTCCGGCGACCGAGGAATTGTTGATGATGACGCCCGATCCCTGGCGGATCATCACGGGAATGATCCGGCGGGCCACCAGCCACGCGCCCTTCAGGTTGATGTCGAGCATCGCATCCCACGCCTCCTCGGTCAGCTCGTGCGCCAATCCATAGGCGCAGATGCCGGCGTTGTTGAAGAGGATGTCGATCCGCCCGAACCGCTCGGTCGTCCGCTGCACCGCCGCGGTCACCTCGGCGTCCTGGCGCACGTCGCCGGCGAAGGTGAGGCAGTCGCCGCCCAGCTCGCCGCATGCCGCGGCCAGCGACTCGAGGTCCTCTCGCGAGCCCATGCCGTACCCCGGGTAGCTCAGCGGACGGGCGACGTCGAAGGCGGCGATCCGGGCGCCCTCCCGCGCCAGCGCGATGGCGGTGGCCCGGCCCTGCCCGTGAGCGGCGCCGGTGACGAAGGCGACCTTCCCCGAGAACTCACCCGGCATGCCCGCTCCCGGCCGGCTTGCGGCGATAGGGGTGGAGGTACTCGTCCAGGTCCACCTCGAGTGCGTTGTTGAATACGTTGGTGGCCACCATGATCGCTCCGAAGGCGGTGAGCGCGGTCATCTGCGAGAAATCGAAGTGCGCGGCCACCCGGTCGTAGACCGCTGCCGGCACTCGGAAGGGCGACACGGCCAGGCACCGCCCATACGCCACCACCGCCGCCTCGCGATCGTCGAGCTGGAGGCGATCGGGGTCCTGGCCGTCATCGATCAGCATACGCCGGAAGAAGGTGGAGCAGATCAGGCAGTCGGACTCGGCGGATATCGCGTGAGCGAACAGGACGGTGAGGCGGGGGCCCAGAAACGGCTGGACGGCGTCGCGCAGCGGGTACCACTCCATCAGCGCGCGAAAGGCGGGCAGGGAGTTGAGCAGCGTGCGCTTCATGTTCGTGATGCGGGCGTGGCGCCGGATATGGTCGTCGTGCGCCTCCCGCACCTCGGGGACGGCGGAGTCGTATTCGATCTGGGGAACTCGGGCCACGGGAAGGCTCCATCGAGAGACCAGGGCAATCTATGCCGCCCCCGTCGCCTTGACAGGTGGCGACCGGGGCGCTAATACCGGCGGTACTCGTGTTCGCGCCGTTCCCCTCATTTTGCGGAGGTGGTACATGGACGCGCTCGTTGCCCTGGCCCTCAGCATCGGAATTCTGATCGCCGGCTGGACTTACCTCGCACTCGGCGTCGCGGCGCTGCCGGTGTGGGCCGGAATAATCGCCTGGGGGTGTTTCTTCGCGGCGGGGGGCAAGACGACCGGGCTCGCCAAGACCATCGCCTCGAACCTCTCGGGCGTGCTGTGGGCCGCGCTCGCGCTGCTGCTGTGGAACCGGTTCGGCGGCGGCGTCCCGATGCTGTCCCTTCTCGTCGGCCTCGCCGCGTTCATCATGGTGATCCAGGCCAAGATTCCGGCACTCTCCTTTATCCCGGGCGCGTTCCTCGGCGCGGCGACGGCGGTGAGCGTCGTGGTCGGCGCGAACGGCACCTACACCAGTACCATCATCGCGCTGATCGCCGGCGCGGTGCTCGGCTACATCTCCGAGATGCTCGCCGCGGCGATCGGGCCCAAGACCGCCACGGTGTAACCGGCACCCACCCGAGCGACGATCCGGGGCCCGTCGGCCCCGGATTCTCTCATTTGAGTCCCGCGAGGATGCCGGCGATCCGCTGCTGTTGTGCCGGATCCCGCGTCAGGGCCCGAGCCTTGGTGTACTGTTCGATCGCCCGCCGCTTGTCGCCCTTCTTGGCATAGGCCTCGCCCAGGCTGTCGTACGTGTTCCAGCTCCCGGGGTGGTCCTTGACGTTCTTCTGGAAGACGACGATCGCCGAGTCGATCTTCCCCTCGCCCAGAAGCTGATACCCGTAGGCATTGATGTCGGGTTCCGCCGCCAGCTCGAAGGAGCGGCGCCGGAGCTGGGCGGCGTTGGGCGCGTCCCCCAGCTTCTCGAGCAGGGTCGCCTTCACCCGCAGATTGGTGAAGTTCTCGTTGATGGCGATCGAGCGCTGGGCCCATTCGGCGCCCTCTTCCAGATTCGTGTCGTTCGCGGCGCACCAGGCGGCCGCCTGAACCCACGGCTGCCAGAAGAACCGACCGAGGCCACGAAGCTGCTGGCGAAGACTGTCCACCACGACCCGCTTCGGGTCCACTTCCACCGTGAACGGCACAGCCAGCTTCTCCCAGTGCAGTGTCGCCACGACCGAGCCGGTCCCCGGGTCGTCCAGCGTGTAGCCGAGGACCTCCTGGAACGGCGCCGCCACGGGCAACGCGGTCAGCCGCACGACATCTTCCTTCGGATCGTAGCTGAAGCTTCCCCAAGCATCCGCCGCCTGCTCAGAATCACCGTCCACTCGCCGGCAGTCGGGATCATGTGGACGCCGTAGCGGCCGGCAGGCAGCTCCCGTCCCCCCACCCGCACCGGCGAGCTGAACGCGATGACCGTATTCTCGTTGGCGCCGGCCCGCCATACCGAGTCGTACGGCACCAGCCTGCCCCAGATCTCCCGTCCGTTGACGAGCGGGCGGTCGTAGGTGAGACCGATCTCCGTGAGTCCGATGGTCTGGGACACGGTGGCGCGCTGGCTGGCCTTGGGGAGAACCAGGGTGGGAACCTGGGCCGGCAGGCCGGCCGGCAGGCCGAGACACGCAAGGGCGGCCGCGAGCGCGCCTGTGGCGGCGGAACGACGCATGAGGTGCTCCAGGAGAGTGGTGATGGAGACCGTACGTCGGGACGTGCCTGGAGGTTCCTGCGCCGGGAGTTCCGTCGGCGGGCGCGTCAGACCCCCGCAAGCGACAGTCGGGCGTCGCAGTGCCTATCCAGTTACCATGCCGGGCGCATCCGTCACGAGCTCCGGGGCAGTCAGACCCCGAGTCGTCTGTTCCACTCCGCCC
>JACDHV010000250.1 GCA_013820855.1 Gemmatimonadales bacterium
CCTCGTGCGCGAGATCAACAAGGTGCGGGCGGCGTTGCGCGCGGTTCACCGCGAGCTGAACACGCCCGCGACTACGCCGCTGCTGCTGCAGGAATGAGGGCGGCCGTCCAGGTCGGGTACGGGTCTTCCGACACCAGCCTGCTAGTGCGGGAGGTGACGACGCCTCGGGCCGGCCCCGGCGAAGTGCTCGTCCGTGTCGCCGGGTCGACGCTGAATCGGAAGGATCTGTTCGCGCTCGCGAACCTCACCGGTCCCGGGATCCGCGCGCGGCCGCCCCTGCCGCACGTCAACGGTACGGACGCCTGGGGCACGGTTGTCGCGGCCGGCGAAGGGGTTGACGGGTGGCACCCGGGTGAGCGAGTCGTGGTCTATCCCGGCCTGTATTGTGCGGCGTGCGAATTCTGTGTCCGTGGCGAAACGTCGGCGTGCACGACCTACGGCGTAATCGGCGAACAGTGCTGGGGCGGGCACGCCGAGTTCATCACGGTGCCGCCGCGCAACCTGGAGCGGATCCCCGAGGGCCTCGGGCCGGAGGCACTTGCGTGTGTCGGAGGGAGTTGGCTGACCGCATGGCGAGCGCTCATCAGCGTTGCCAGCATCCGAACCGGCGAAACGGTCCTGGTCGTGGGTGCCTCCGGAGGGGTGGGGACAGCGGCCATCCAGATCGCGCGGGCAGCCGGTTGCCGGGTGATTGCGGCCGTGGGCACCCAGTGGAAGGCGAGACGCGCCATGGAAAGCGGCGCCGACGCCGTGGTCATGGCCGATGAGCCTCTAAAGGAGAGCGTGATGGCGCTGACAACCGGGCGGGGCGTGGACGTCGCCATCGACTCGGTGGGTGGTGCCGGGTGGCGGGACACCATCGGGGCCCTCGTGCCGCTCGGCCGGATGGCGGTTTGTGGCGCCACTGCCGGAGACGCGCCGTCCATCAGCATCCGCGAGATTTACCAATCGCACCGGCGGATTCTCGGTGCGCCGCTCGGGACCCGCGCAGAGTTCACCGCCCTGCTCCGGGCGTTTGCGGCCGGACGGCTGGCGCCAGTGGTCCATGCCGTCGTGCCGCTGGAACGCATTCACGAGGGGCTGCGGTTGCTCGAGCGGCGGGAGATCTTCGGCAAGATTGCGGTTGCAATCGGGGAGGCCTAGAGGTGGACATTCTTTATCAGATTCCTGGCGACGTCACGGCGGGGCCGCTCGGCCTGGCCGAGCTCGAGCGCCGTCGCGGGATCCTGCAGGGATGGGCGGCCGCCGACGTTCGCGTGGAGGTGGCGGACGCGCCAGGTGGGCCGTTCTCGATCGAAAGCCACGCCGAGGAGTTCCTCTGCGTACCGCCAATGCTCAGTGCGCTGCTGGCCCGGCCCGTACACCCGGATGCCGTGATAGTCGGCTGCTTCGGCGACCCAGGGCTCGCTGCCGTCCGGGAAGTGCTGGAATGTCCCGTCGTGGGGCCGTTCGAGGCTGCCCTTTTTCTTGGCGCGCAGCTGGGCGCACGGGTTGGCGTCGTGACGATCCTCGATAGCGTGGTGCCTGTCCTTGACCATCTGGCGCGCGGCATGGGCCTGTCGCTCCGCTATGCCGGCGCAACCGCGATCGACGTGCCGGTGTTGGAGCTGGAGAACGACCCGGAAGGGGTGGCGGTGCGCGCGGCTGACGCCGGCCTGTCGCTCGTACGCGGTAAGGAGGCGGACGTGCTGGTGCTTGGCTGCATGAGCCTGTCGTTTCTCGGTGTCGCCGAGCGAATGGCGAAGCAGGTAGGGGTACCGGTGATCAACCCGGCTTGGTGCGCGCTCGAGACCGCCCGGTCACTCGCCGCGCAGGGGCTCGTGCAGAGCCGGCGGACCTACGCCAGGCCGCGAAAGCCACTCGTGATGGGGGAGGATGGACGATGAAGAGCGGGATGACGCGCAAGCAGTTCCTGAAAACCGCCCTGGCGGGAGGGGCGTCGTTCGCGTTGAGCGCGCCGCGCCTGCTCGAGGTCCTGCAGGTCAGCGGGCCACCGTTGGACGTCGTGATTGTCAACGGCCGGATCGTGGACGGTACCGGTCGTCCCGCCTTCGACGCGGCCCTGGGAATCCGCGGCGGGCGAATCGTGGATATCGGCAATGTGCCGGCCTCCGCGGCGAAACAGGTCATCGACGCCCGCGGCCAGTACGTCTGCCCGGGGCTCCTCGACCCGCACGCGCATGAAGAGATTCTCATGCTCGCCGACCCCGTCCTCGAGAAGTTCGTCCGGCAGGGAGTGACGACGCTGATCAATGGCAACTGCGGCCATTCCGTGACGCCGTATCATTCGAAGAAGGTACTCGAGTACTGGTGGCGCGAGGCGCTGATTTCGAAGAGGCGCAGCCAGATGGCTATCGAGTGGGAAGGGGTCGACGGGTACGCGAAGGCCGTCGCGGGCGTGGGCGCCACGGTGAACAGCGTCGTGCTGCTCGGCTACGGCGGTATCCGCTGGGGCGCCATGGGCGGCGGCGTCGATCGCCCGCCGACCGAGCAGGAGTACAAAGAGATCGAGCGGCTCGTGGAGACAGGCCTCGAGCAGGGCGCGGTCGGCATGTCGACCGGGCTCGCCTACCGTCCCAACTACTACGCCCAGACCGACGAACTGATCCGCGTGTCGAAGATCCTGGGGAAGCACGGCAAGACCTATGCGTCGCACCTGCGATCGGGTCCGAACGGGGCGCTCGAAGCCGTTGAGATCGGCGAGAAGGCCGGGTGCCGCGTCCAGCTCTCGCACTTCCGCGGCGGCTCGCGGGCGGCCCTGGATCTCGTCACCGCCGCCAACAAGCGCGGCCTGGACGTCGCCGCCGACGTCATCCCTCAGTCGACCAGCCACCGGCGCGCGTCGAACCGGATGCTCGAAGCGCTCATGGTCTTCTACCCCGGGGCGTTCGACTACTCGGAGGCGCAGCTCCGCGCGCTGGTTCAGGATCCGAAGACCCGGGCCGAGATTGTCCGCACGGTGTCGTTCTTCAACAACGACAAGAACGACGTCGTGATCGTCCGCGCGCTGACCCGAAAGAACGAGGGGCTCGTGGGACGGTCCATCGCGGACATCGCCAAGGGCGCAGGCAAGGATCCCAACGACTACTACATCGACGTGATTCTCGACGAAGACAATCCCGTCGTCTTTGCGTTCGACGGGGACCGCCGGGAACCACGGCCAGGCGGGCGCGGGCGAGGCCAGGCCGATCCCGCTGACCAGTTGCCGCCCGGGTACTGGACGACGCACGCGCGGTTCGGCCCGGGAGCGGACTCGATTCCCGTCGACATGGACGAGCCGTATGGCTGGTACGAGCATCAACGTCGCGGGGCGTTTGCCGGCTATTTCAGGCAAGCGAGGGAGCACAAGGTCACGCTCGAACAGGCCGTCAGCCGTGCCACCCGGCTGCCCGCCGAGCAGTTCGGCGTAACGGATCGCGGCACGCTCGCCGCCGGGAAGATCGCCGACGTCATGGTGTTCGACCCGGCACGCTTCACCTTCCCGACGCCGATGGAATCGGATCCGAACGATCCGTTTCCGGTCGCGAGCGGCGTGAGCGACGTAGTGGTGAACGGTGTGCCCGTGCTGCTGGGTGCGAAACTCACCGGCCAGAAACCAGGAAAGGTGATCCTCTGATGGGCAGTCCTGAAAGGCAGAAGCAGATGATGGCGAGAGCAGCACAAAGAGCGGGAGCCGCCGTGGCCGTCGTGGCGGGAGTGCTCGCGGCGATCGGCTGCGGGGCGGATCCCGAGCGGGCCATCGGCCAGGAGCGCAGTGCCACGGCACTGACGCTCGAGAACATCGTCGGGCGGCAAGCCGGCGCGCGCCAGGCGGCGCTGTCGCCGGACGGCCAGTGGGTCGCTCTCACCGGTGAGGGGCCACAGGGGGCCGGCATTCATGTCGTGCGGGTGGCGGGCTCGGGGGCGCCCACGCTTCTGACGCCGGGCAGCAATCCCTCGTGGTTCCCCGATGGCCGCCGAATCCTGTTCTCGAGGGAAAACGATCTCTGGGCGATCCCGCTCGAGGGCGGGGACGCCAGCCGGATTACCACCGATCCGGCGAACGAGCGGGCGGCAGTCGTCTCGCCCGACGGCAGCACGATTGCTTTCTACTCGACACGCGGCGGCCACCAGGATATCTGGCTGGTCCCGAGCGACGGCCGCGCGGCGCCGCGCCAGCTCACCCGCGAGGCCATGGCCGACGACGATGGGCGCTTCGCGCCGGCCTGGTCGCCGGACGGGCGGCAGATCGCGTACATCTCGAACAAGTCCGACTATTGGCACGATGACGTGTGGCTGATCGATGTGGCGTCGGGCAAGGCGCGGCAGCTCTCGAAGAGCCTGATGGCAGCATCGGTTCCGGTGTGGTCGCCGGACGGACGCCGGATCGCCCAGCTGGGCAACGCGAAGAAGGATTACTGGTACGAGGATCTGCAGGACATCTGGGTCGTCGACGCCTCGTCGGGTGCGGAACGTACCGTGAAGATGCAGGTGTACGCAACCGATTCCGGGCACAACCT
>JACDHV010000251.1 GCA_013820855.1 Gemmatimonadales bacterium
CGATGCTCTGCCCGTTGCTCGCGCCGGTGGTGCGCAGCGACCGCTGCTCCGCCCGAAGGTTGCGGTTGAGGCCCGCGATGGAGTTGCCGCACTGGAGAAAGTAGAGCCCGTCTCGCGGGCCCTGGACCGGGATGAATCGAGCGGTCGCGGATCCTGAACCACAGGTTGAGCGGGCTGGTGTCGAGGAGGTATCCATCGGTGGAGGGCGCGCCGGAGAACGACCACCCGCCGCCGAACGCGCGCAGCCGTACCCCTTCCTGGAGCGCCCTGCCGATCAGCGCCTGAAGCGTGCCGGTCATCGTGTTGTAGCGCTGGAGCGGATCGCCGGCGTGAGGTGGCTCGTTCACCGCCTGCAGCACTCCGCGAAGCGACTGGGTGTAGGTCTCGTGTCTGTTCTGCCAGCTCGTCCGGCCGGTATCGATCACCGGGCTCATGGGCCGGCCGAGCCGATCACCCCCGGCTCTTCCACCGGCTTGGCGCAGTGCCATTCGAGCCGCACCGGCGACCAGAATCCCAGCGTCACGATCGTGAGCAGGGTGTAGCCGAAGTTGCTGGTCACCATGACCTGGTCGATCGCGTTGCTCTGCTGGCATGCGCTGGCCACCGAGTCGGGCACCGCGCCCTCGCAGTGGCTGGCCCTGGTGTCATGAGTGATCAGGCCCCAGGCCAGCGCGTGCACCGTGCGCCGGCAGGCGGTCACGACCGGATCGGGCTCCGGGGCGAGCAGGTGATACCGGTAACAGCCGCCGGTCATGAGCTGCAATCCCACCAGCGTCGTGCACAGAATCGCTTTGCGGCCTCGCATCTGCCCTCCCTGGGTTCCCCGTGCAGTATACCAACGCGGGTGGTCAGAGCTACCCCGCGCGGCGATCGGCTATGGCGCACCGGACCAGAAGACGTGGGCAGGTGCCAGGCCATGGCCGCCGGTGCGCCGGGCCTGGGACTTTGATGTCGGGGATACTCTGAGGTGCCGCGCGAGCAAAGGGGGCACACCTGGAGGCATGCCCCCTTCCCTGGTCGGGGGTAACCGATCCTCGACGCGTTCAGGCCACGTCTGCGGAGAGTGCCTTTAGTGCAGGCGGGCCACGGACAGGCCCGCATACCGCTCGATCGCCAGATCGAGCTGCGCGCCGGCCCGCCACTGGAAGGGGCCTACCCAGTAGCCATACCCCTGGTCCAGAACCACGAGGAAGAAATGTCACAGACTTCCCGCACGCCTTCCGTCAAGTTCCGAATTCCTGCACAGGCCGTGGAGCCATCGCTCCGCGCTGCCGGGTCCCCGAAGCCGAGGGAGGTTGTCATGTTACGGGGCATCACGCGATCCCATCACAGCGGCGGCATGAGATCGTATCTGCGGGAGACTCTGGCCGCCATCCTGATTGTCTCCGGCTGCGGAAGTGGTGAGGCGGGGCCCGACGCCGGGGACTGGCGGTTCAACGCGGACACGGTGAGGTCTGCGGACGGGAGCTTCCGCCAGACCTCATTTCTGCGGGTGGTCGGTCAGGAGGGACCGGAGGGTGAGCCGCGGACCAGGCCGGTCATCCTCAGCTTCGACTGCCTCCCGGACAACGCGGGCAGCACCATCATGACCGACCAGGCGCTCCGTCAGGGCAGCGTGGAGACCCGGCTCACGGTCGACAGCTCCCCGCCCCTCCGCCTCCCGGCCTTCGCCGGGACGACGCCTTCGGGTGGTCAGGTGGTGCTGACGGTGCCCCAGGACTCCCTGCTCGCGCTGCTCAGCGGACACCAGCGTGCGGTCATCGAGTACGCCGACGGCGCAGGATCGTCCCGAACGACGGCGGAGTTTCGCCTCACCGGTCTGGGCGTGTACCAGGCTCCGTTCCAGAAAGCGTGTGCCGAGCGCGGCGGCTAGAGCCGCTGGCCCCACATTCCTACTAAGGCCGCGCGATCGTCAGCACGCCAGCCAGGACGATCGCCACCCCCGCCACCCGCGCGACTCGCACCGGGTCGGGCGCCAACCGCTCGGCAGAGATCGCGAGCGTCACCGCAGCCATCGTGACCAGATCCATCATCCCGACCGCGAGCAGCGCCAGCATCAGGCTGCCGCAGGAGAGGCTGCACCGCACGCCCAGCCCGAGGCCATGCCGCCACGCGCCCAAAGCATTGGGCGCAGGCGGGCAGTCGCGCCCTGACCCTTCGCGGCAGAGCGCCAGCTGCCGCGCCTTCCACGGGGTGAACTGCACGCCGCCCGCCGCGAGCAGCACCACGCCGGCCGCGACCGGCAGCCAGTGCGCCACCGTCCCCCAGCGCATCTCGACCGCCATGACACCAGCGCCGGCGGCGTAGGCTGCCGTACCGAGGGCGGTCCAGATGGCGAAGTAGCCCACGACGACCAGCGCCGTCAGTCCGTGCAGATGGATCCCATCCGCGCCGCGCACGGACCGGCGATACCGCGACACCATCGGCACAAAGGATGGCAGCATCATGGGCACCATCATCGCCATCCACGTCGCCAGGTACCCGGCCGCGGCGCCGTACCAGGTCTGCTGCGGCATGGTCATCCCAGTCATCGGTCAATCCTCGTACTGGTCGCGGCGCCGGAGCCACGACATGCAGGAAAGAAAGGACTGTCACTGGGAACGTTACTGGGACTCTGCGACCGCCGAAACGGAAACGCCCTGCGATGAATGGGAGGCTCGCCCATCAAGGATCAAGCTGACGGCCGCTGGTTGCGGGCACCGGGAGTCGGCTAGTGCTCCATGGATGCGGTCAACAGCGGGCGCAGGACACTCAGGACGGGGTTCTCGGAACCGCGCCGAAGTAGCGGCTGTCGAAGCTCAATCGGTGGGGCGAGGCGAGCCACAGCTCTTCCGCGTGGACGATGTATTGGCCCGGGGAGAGGCGCGGCGACCGGTGGGCCTCCTCATAGAGTGTGTCGGGATCCACGTCCGCGCCGTTCGGCCACACGATGGTGCCCGCCTCATGGTCCACAAAGACCTGCGCGAAGAGGGCGGGGTCTCAAGCGGTGCGAACCCCCGGCGTCATTCTCTAGGGTGCGGGGCCTCTTTACGGGCCGAACGCCTCGTTCACCGCGCGGCGGAAGGTCGGTGCGTCGATCGCGGGAAACCGATACAGCTCGGGCTCGATCCGGGCGAACTGCCCGAGCGCGCGGCGGCGGTCCACCAGCCCGCGGGCGATCATCTCGTGCACATCGGCGAGGTCTTGCCGATGCCCGCGCTCGACCTTCGCCAGAGCCTGGGCATACAGATCGAAGTGAAAGAATCCGACCCGGCCGATCTGGGCGACGAAAATCCCCCGGTCCTCCCATCCGGGCGGCACGGGGATGAAGTCCAGCGGCGAGGCGAGCTCGACGTTGATCCGCAGCTCTTCCTTCAGGGCCGGCACCGCCCGCAGGAGCGCGTCGTCCTCCGGACGCAGGACCAGGTCCACGTCGATCGTCGTCGCCCGCCATCCCAAGAGCACGGCCGTCGCCCCACCCACCAGGTAGACGCGGACGTCGCCTCGCGCGGCGCGCCCGAATGCCGCCATCAGCCGTTGGATCCGCTCGCGATCGGCCAAATCACGCACTGGCGGCCCGCTCGAAGCTGACCAGGCGACGGATCAGGGCATTGTACCGGGAATGCGCCGCGGCGCCATGCTCGCGCGCGAGCCGGGCATACAGTCGCTGCTCAGGCTCGGGGAGGCCGGGGGGAACGGCAAAACCAAGGCGCCGCAGCCGTGGGGCGCCGATCGAGACGAGAAGCGAGGGCACGGTTTCCAGTCCCCGTCGCAACTCGTCGAGACCGGTGGCGATCAGGTCGCCACCCGGGAGGTGGGTCGGTTCCACGGTCCAATGGTATCGGCGACAGGCGCCGGTGGCCAGCCGGCGGGACGCCTACGCTCAGGTGTCCGGTCCCGGTGTTGGCTACGATCCCCTGCGTGCCTTCCCATCCGGCGCGCGGCTCCGTGCGACGGCAAAGTTGAGGTACGCCGCCTCTTTGAGATAGGGAGCCGGGAGCACCGTCTCAGAGTACCGCTCGCTGTCCCGTTCGATCTCACGCACGAGGTCGAGCAACTCGCGGTCCTTGCCCGCGTAGCCCCGAATACGCTCGGCAGTCGTGCGGAGCACCCGGCGGGCGCCCTCCAGGTCACCGTCGCGATTGCGGTTCACCGCCTCCGAGCGAGCTCGCGCCGCGTGGAACCGCGCTACCACCCGGTCTACCGCCACAACGCGCGGCTGCCGGTCGTTCTCGAGATGAGGGGCGTAGGTCCAGGACTGCCGCTCTTCGGTCGCGTCCAACGCGCCATCTCGATCCGCCACGGTAAAGAGCGCGTCCATCTGGTTGCCGTCCCGCCCACTGGGGAACCGGATGGCCACGGCCAGCTCTACCTCCTGCCCGGAAACCAGGTCATCGAGATCGATCCGGAGCGTGCGCCCTGACTGCCTGGCGCGCTGGCGGCCCAACGGCTTGGCGGATGCCCCGTCCGGGAGATGCACCACCAGAGACACGCCTCGGGCCACGAC
>JACDHV010000068.1 GCA_013820855.1 Gemmatimonadales bacterium
AGCCGGGCCAGCCCCGCCTCCGCGGTCGCGAGGTCCGTTCGCGATCGGATCAGCTCCAGCTGCGCGTTGCCGAGGGTGACCCTGGAGCGGAGCGAATCCGAGCGCGTGGCGGACCCGGCGCGGAGCTTGGCGATCGAGACCTTGAGCTGCTCCTCGGCGCGGCGCACGCTCGTCTCCCGCACCCTGACGAGCTGCTCGGCCGCGAGCGCGTCGAGGAACTGGCTGGTGGTCTCGAGCGCCTGCTGGAATCGCACGTCCACGAACTCCGCCTCCGCGGCGGCCTGGCTCGCCCGGGCGGCCCTGCTCTCGGCGCCGCGTCGAAAGCCCGTGAAGAGGTCCACGCTGGCGGACAGCGAGGTGCTCAGGCTCCGGTTGGAGGAGTTGCCGCTGAGCAGCTGGCCCGTCACCGGGTCGACCCGCGAGGTGCCCTCCGAGAAGAAGGAGCTGGCGGACGAGCTCGCGGTGAGCGAGGGGAGATAGGCCCCCCAGGCGCTCCGCCGCTGGGCCGCGGCGGTCTCGAGGTCTCCCGCCGCGCGCACCACGACGGGCCGCACCCGCTCCGAAACCCGGATGGCGTCGGCGAGCGTGACGGTCCGCTCCTGCGCGCCGACGTCGGACGGGAGGACGGCCAGCGCCGCCAAAAGCAGGACCGCGCCTCGACGAGAGGTCATGCACTCCGATCCGATGGATGAGATGGGTAGACGCCGATACCTGCCGAATGCTACTTCGGCAGGCCCGGGAAGGCAGCCCCAGGGGAGGATGTCCGTGCGGCGTGCTTCGTCGCCGCCTACCTGTCGGCGCGCCTGCGGAACGCCTCGCGCCCGGCGCTGACCGCGAGCCAGGCGCAGAGGACGCCGAAGACGTAGGCGGTCTGCCGGGGCAGCACGAAGAACAGGAGACCCAGGACCACGAAGATGCCGGTGAGCGGGAGGAACACCGAGCGGCGGGCGTTGGTGGCGATGGTCCGGAGCACGAGGGCGGCGCGCCGGCGGGCCTCTCGGGGGCTCCGGCGGTAACCCGCCGATTCGACCTCGGGGTCGCTCCGGGTGAGGGCGGTGGGCAACGCTTCGCTGATCCGCCGTGGCGCCCGCAGCGGCCGGCGCCGCACCTCCCGGCTCCGCGCGATGTCGAGCCGGAACTGCCGCTCCATCGCGTCCGCGAGCGTGGAGTCCTCCACCAGTACGTCGAGCTCGTAGTTCCCGATCAGGCTCGAGGGGTTGAGGTTGCTGGAACCGATCCGAACCCAGCGGCCGTCGGCCACGATGGTCTTCGCGTGCAGCATCGGACCATCCCACTCGTAGATCCGCACGCCGTTCCGGAGCAGGTCGCGGTAGCCGATGCGCGACAGGTTGCGGATCAGCGGGAGGTCGCTCGACCCGGGCACCAGCATCCGCACGTCCACACCGTCGCGGGCCGCGTCGCGCAGCGCCTGGAACAGCCGGGGCGGCGCCACCATGTAGGCATCGGTGATCCAGAGGCGCTCGCTGCTCCCCGCCGCCAGCAGCTCGATCACCCGGAACGCCCGCTCCCGTCCCGGCTCGCCCACGATGACCCGCACTTCGCCGTCTCCCTCGGGAGTGACGCGGCCCGCCGCCTCGCCGTCCGGAAGCGGCGGGCCGGCGACCGCCCAGGTCCGCGCGAAGGACTGGTCGAGCACGGCCGACGCCGGACCGTCCACGCGGACCGCGGTGTCCCGCCATGGACGGATCCGGTCCGAGTCGCCCGTCCACTCGCAGCCGATGCAGAGACCTCCGAGCACCGCTCCCGCGCCGTCGGCCACCACGAGCTTCCGGTGATCGCGGGAGAAGTTGGTGACGAGGTCCAGGGGGCGAAGGGGATGGAAGGAGCGGACCTCGACACCGGCCCGCCGGAGGAACCGCCACAGCTTTCGCGACGTGAACATCGAGCCCACCCCGTCGTACAGCACCCGCACGCCGAGTCCCTCACGGGCCCGGGCCGCGAGCGCCTCGCCGAAGCGCCAGCCTTCCGCGTCGCTCCGGATGATGTAGTTCTCGAAATGAATCCAGCGGGTGGCGCCCGCGATCAGATCCAGCATCGCCGCGTAGGTGTCGGGGCCGTCGATCAGGAGGCGGACCTGATTGCCGGGAATGGGCCGTCCTCCGGCCGCGCGGTTGATCGCGGAGGCGACCGACTGCGTGAGGCCGTCGATCCCCGGCGCGGTCACGCCTGCCCGAGTCCGAGGACCCGCTCGTGGGGGCGGAGCGCGGCCAGCACGAAGGCGATGTGCTCGTCGAGCGGTACCCCCAGCTCGGCCGCGCCCTGAATGACGTCCTCACGGCTCACGCCGCGGGCGAACGCCTTGTCCTTGAGCTTCTTCCTGACGCTGGAGACCTCGAGATCCTGGAGACTTCGGGAGGGACGCACCAAGGCGCACGCCACCAGGAAGCCGCAGAGCTCGTCCACCGCGAAGAGGGCCCGGGCCAGCGGCGTCTCGCGGGGCACGCCGGTGTAGCTCGCATGACCCAGGATCGCCCGCTGCATCGGCTCCGGCAGCCCGCGCGCCGCCAGAATGCTCACCCCTTCGGCCGGGTGCTCCTCGTGCGGCGCGTGCGCCGCGTTGGGAAAGCGCTCGTAGTCGAAGTCGTGCACCAGGCCGACGAGGCCCCACGCCTCCGGGTCCTCTCCGGCGCGCTCGGCCATGGCCCGCATGGCGATCTCGACCGCGTACATGTGCTTGCGGAGGGCGTCGGAGGCGGTGTACTCGTGGACCAGCGAGAGCGCTTCGGGGCGCGTCAGGGCCATGGCAGGATGAGTGGAAGGGTTGGACTACGCGCCCACCACCGCCGCGGTGAGAGGGACCCGGCTCGCGAGCTCACCGTCGAGCGTGATCTCGAAGGCGTACTGGCCGGGGCGGGGCAGCGGAATGTCGAACACGAGCACCGCGCCCGCCTCCACGTCCACCACGCCGGCCGGCGGTTCGCCGAACTGCACCGTCCCCTCGCCGCCGAGCAGCTCGGTACCCGACTCGTCCACGAACCGGATGCGAATGGTGTGCACGCCGATCTCGGTGCGGCGGCCCCGCACCCGAAGGACCAGGTGGGTACGGGGGCAGACCGCCGGGAACTTGGTGAGCCAGACATGCTGGAAGATGCCCAGCACGCTGAGCTTGCCCTGCTGGTCGATCAGGGCGTAGTCGGCGGTCAGCGCGAAGTCGAGATGCAGCTCAGGACACCCGGATCGAAGTGATCACGTCGTCCTGCCTGATGCCGTTCACGACGTCCATCCCGTCCCGCACCTCGCCGAACACCGTGTGCACCTTGTCGAGATGCGACTGCGGCGAGTGGCAGATGAAGAACTGGCTGCCGCCCGTGTCCTTTCCCGCGTGCGCCATGGACAGGGTGCCCGCGACGTGCTTGTGCGTGTTGCGATGGGTCTCGCATTTGATCTTGTATCCCGGGCCGCCGGTGCCCACGTGGGGATTGCCCGGCTCCTTGGAGAGCGGGTCTCCGCCCTGGACCATGAAGTTCGGGATCACACGGTGGAACCGGGTGCCGTCGTAGAACTCGCTGTTGGCGAGCTTCTCGAAGTTCGCCACCGTGTCGGGGACCTCGGTGTCGAACAGGTCCGCCACGATGGTGCCTTTGCTGGTTTCGATGGTTGCGGTCTTGGCCACGCGGGTACGCTCGTCGAAGAGTGGAAACGGAATGTAAGCTGGGCGAGGAAGCTTCACCCGGGGCCACGGCTCCCCGTCTCGCTCAGGTTGGTGGTCCGCCGGGACAGCTGCTGTACCCACTCCGTGGGCGTCGTGGCCGGCAGGCTGCAGCTGGTGCCGGCACAGGCGTACCCTCGGGCTCCGGCCCCCGCGACCAGCATTCCGGTCAGCGCCGGCGGCAGCCTGCGCCCCGCGGCTTGGGCCGGTGTGAGCCGCTGAATCACGCGTCGAGGCGCGAAGGTCGCCAGGGCCGCCCGGTGCATCGCGTCGGCCGTCTCGTCGGCTTCGTCACCGATCACCACCAGGTGCGTCGCGGGATTGAGGTACCAGTCGAGCGCCAGCAGGAAGGCGGACCCGTGGAGTCCGAGCTCGACGGCACGCCCGGAGAACGCGGCAACCAGCTCGCCCGCGCGCTCGCGCCAGCGCGGTTCGCCGGTCAGCTCATGGAGCCGCGCGAGGACGATTCCCGCCACCCCGTTGGGAGAGGGGGTGGGCGTGTCCTGCACCGGCTTGATCCGCGCCGGAAGCAGTCCCTCTTCGCCACTGCGTCCCCGGGCGGTGTCGAACAGCCCGCCCCCGGCATCGTCCCGGTAGTCCTCCCAGACCCGGTCCATCAGCCGCTCGGCCCACACCAGCCACTCGTGGCCGCCGGTCGCCTCGTAGGCGTCGAGCGCCGCCGCGGCCGTCTGGACCTGGTCGTCGAGGAGTCCGGTGACGCCGCCGGCCGTGTGCGGGAGCGCGTCCGGCTCCGGGCTCTCGCGGCGCACCAGCTCGAGGGTGGCGAGCGCGTGGGCCCGGGCGGGCGCGTCGTCCAGGACCGTCGCCGCGCGCAGCATCGCCGAGGCCATCATCGCGTTCCAGTTGGTGTACCGCGTGCGATCGACGTACGGCGCCTGGCGCTGCCCTCGGGCCTCGAGCAGCTTCCGGCGCGCCGAGGCCAGGAGGAGCCTGGCCGCGTCCTCGGTCAGCCCGTTCAGCCGAGCCACCGTGGGGAGGGGTGCCGCGACGAAGAGCACGTTCTTCGCGGGGTCGTGGTGCATCTCGCCCGCGGTGCCGATGTCGTAATAGGACGCGGCCACCTCGAGCTCGTCGCCGGTGAGGACCGCCGCCGCCTCGTCTCTCGTCCAGGTGAAGTAGTCCCCGTCGTCGTCCAGCCCCACGTCGGCGTCCTGGCTGGCGGCATAGCCGGCCTCGGGCCCGGAGGCCCCCTCGCGGACCCAGCGCACGATGCCACGCGCCACGTCGGCGTACTCCTCGGCGCCGAACGCCGCGTAAGCGTCGAGATACGCCTTCAGGAGCTCGGAGTTGTCGTACGACATCTTTTCGAAGTGGGGCACGATCCACTTCGCGTCCACGCTGTAGCGGTGGAAGCCGCCGCCGAGCTGGTCGTGCATCCCGCCGCGGGCCATCCCCTCGAGCGTTCGATCGATGATGCGGCGGGTCTCGTCGTCGGGCTGGTCGTACCAGCGGTGGAGCAGGAAGGTCACCGCGCCAGGGTGCGGAAACTTCGGCTGGCTGCCGAACCCTCCGTTGACCGGGTCGAAATCCCGCGCGATCCGCTCCTGGGCCTCGCCCAGCAGCGCCGCCGAGGGCTCTCCGGGCGCGCTCTCGTCGAGGTGGGTGTCGAGCACCTTGCGGATCGCCTGCGCCTGCGCCTCCACTTGGCCCCGGCGCGAGCGGTACGCCTCGAGCACGCTCGCGAGCACGGTGCGGAATCCCGGTTGCCCGTACTTGCCCTCCGGCGGAAAGTAGGTGCCTCCATAGAACACCTCGCCGGTGGGCGTCAGGAACGCCGTCAGCGGCCAGCCGCCCTGCCGGGTGAAGGCCTGGACCGCCCGCTGGTACCGCGCGTCCACGTCGGGTCTCTCGTCCCGGTCAACCTTGATGCAGATGAAATTCTCGTTGAGGTAGCTCGCCAGCGCCGGGTCTTCGTACGACTCCCCGTCCATCACGTGACACCAGTGACACCAGACGGCCCCGATGTCGAGCAGCACGGGGCGGTCCTCTTTCCGGGCGGCGGAGAAGGCCTCGTCGCCCCAGGGAAACCAGTGGATCGGCTGATGGGCCGCGGACTGGAGGTAGGCGGAGGCGGCGGTGCCCAGGCGGTTGGAGGTCATGGAGGCAAGTTTACCGTGACGGAATGGATCGTCGGTGATCTACGGCCCGGCGACTCGTGGCGGCTACTTGTGGCTCAGCGAGTACACGTAGGCGGCGA
This sequence comes from Gemmatimonadales bacterium, assembly GCA_013820855.1. Classification (GTDB taxonomy): domain Bacteria; phylum Gemmatimonadota; class Gemmatimonadetes; order Gemmatimonadales; family GWC2-71-9; genus CAVVWJ01. The sequence goes on from JACDHV010000068.1 coordinate 5,889, forward strand.
CCGCCTTCACCTCCTCGTCGGTGATCGAGCTCCCGCCCTTCGGCGGCATCGGGATGCCCTTCTTGGCCTTGTCCGCCGGGACTCCCGTCGTCACCGTGGCGACGATCGTGTCGTAGGACCCGTCGCCGTGAAGCCACTCCCCATCCGTCAGATTGGGACCCACACCGCCCTCGGCGTTGGTGCCGTGACAGGCGTAGCACAACCCGCTCTTGTGGAAGATCGTGTCGCCCGTGGCGATCGCCGCGGGGGTGACGCCGGCCGGCGCCGAGGCCTCCTGTGCGACAGCCTGCCGGGTCCCGACCAGTGCGGCCACCGCGACGACCAGGCCGAGGCGAGTGCGGTAATCCATCATGCTCTCCTATGGCGATGGTGCGCCACCCTCGGCCGGACGGCAAGAAGGCGCCCCCTTAACTGGATCCAGGATCGGGCAATTGAGAATAAGCGCGAGCGAACGGCGGTCAAGCGCAGGTGACTCGCCGGACAGAGGGAATGCAATAAAGGGTGAAAGGAACGGGGTCAGTTCGTCCCCGGCTGAGGACTCGCCTGCGGCGGTGACGCCGCGCCCATCGTGGGGGTCTTCGGGCGAAAGATGCCCGGGTCGTAGGCGCTGCGCGGGTTCCAGAGCACCCACGAACGGAGGCCCAGCTCCTCCGCGGCGCGAATCTGCTCCCGCACCATCGCCGGCGTGTAGCGGGGCTGCCCCAGGGTGAACGCCTGGAGATAGGGCCGGATCTCGGCGGTCTCTCCCAGTGGCGCCGAGCGGCGGAGGGCGTCCTGCATCGCGCGGCGGATCACCTGGTACGGCTCGCTGTTGGGGTGCTTCAGGTTGTAGATCCCGCGGACGTAATGGCTGGGGTACACCATCGGCAGCACCACGTCGGCGGTGGTGACGAGGTCCTCCCAGTACTGCCCTATGCCCATGTCGCCGCGCGCGCTCGTGGTTAGACCGAACACGTCGATGGTGAAGGGCACGTCGAGCGGCCGGGTACGCTCGCGGAGCAGGCGAAGATTGCGGGTCACCCCCTGCCGCTTGGTCTCTCCCGGCAGGCGGCCGGGGAAGAGGGCGCTGGCGAGCCGGCTTTCCGGCTCGTCGGGAAATCTCACGTAGTCGTACTGCACCTCGGCGAACCCCATGCGGACCGCCTCGGCCGCCAGCTCCGCCGCATAGACCCAGACCGAATCGTTGAAGGCGTCCACCCAGGCGAAGTCGAGCCGGTCGCGCCAGAGCCCGCCGTCCACGTGGCGCACCGCCCATCCCGGCTTCTTCGCCGCGAGGAGCGGGTCCTTCGCCACCACGATGCGCGCGACGGGAAAGATCCCGTGCTCGCGCATGATGCGCAGGCGCTCCCTGGTGTCGCGGGCACGGAGCTGCTGGTTGGCGCCGATCTCGACGGCGGTCGGCACCTCGGACCGGTAGGTCAGGAATCCGGTGTCGTCCTTGACGTCGATCACGAACGCGTTGACCTCGGTCTGGTCGGCGAGGCGCACCAGCTCGTGAAAGCGCCTGCCGCCGAAGGCCCACGCGTTCACGTACAGGGCGCGCATGCTGGCCGGCGGACGATGCAGCGGCGGAGCGGGCCAGCGGACCGGCGTGTCGAGGCCCGGGATCGTGAAGAGCGGGTCGGGAGCGGCGGGGGCGGGTGGCAGCTCGTCGCCCCAGCGATGGGACTGCTGCGCCTGGAGGGGGGCAAGGTGCGGGGAAATCGCCAGAATGCCGATCGCGACGAAGCGGTGCATGAGCCCTGATCCGGGGAAAAAGAACGTCGGGGCACCGGACGGCGCCCCGACGCTCCTCAACCGCAAATCAGAGGCCCGTCGTGACCGGCTTGATCTCCACCCTTCGGTTGGCCGCGCGTCCGCGCGGCGTGGTGTCACCGCTGAGAGGGACGGTTGCCCCGTAGCCTCGCGACAGCACCTGCTGGTAGGGCACGCCTCTGGTCACCAGATACGTTCGCACCGCGTCGGCCTGGAGGTTCGTGAGGTGCTGCGCCTCCGCCGGCGCCGACGAGTTGTCGGTGTGTGCCCCGATCTCGACTCTCAGCGTGGTGTCGGCCTGGAGGATTCCGGCGATCGAGTCAAGGGCGATGTACGACTCCGGCCGAAGCCGGGCCGTGCCCGGCGCGAACCCGACACCGGGAAGCACGCCCGCCGCGATGCGACCGTCTGCCGGCCGTCCTGCTCTGCCGGTCGCCTGCGGCACGGGTGCCGCACGCTCCTGGGGTGGCGTCCGCGAGGGAGTCGGCGCGGCCGCCTGCGGCTGCGGGGCCGGGCTCGCTGGAGGGGTGGGCTCCGGCCTCGCGGCCGCCCCCTGGCTGGCGGAGCAGCCAGACGCATTCACGGCGGCACCGGCCGGCGTCCGCGGGCAGCGGTCCAGGCCGTCGAGCACGCCATCCCCGTCCTCGTCGCCGGGGCAGCCCAGGGCGTCCACCGTAGCGCCCCGCGGGGTCTCCGAGCAGCGGTCGAGGCCGTCGGGGATGGAATCTCCGTCGCTGTCCTTGGGGCAGCCGCTGGGATCCACCAGCACGCCCGCCTCGGTGTCCGGGCAGCGATCCAGCCCGTCGGGGATGTTGTCGCCGTCGGAGTCCTGGGTGCAGCCGGTTGCATTCACCGAGGCGCCGGGCGGCGTGTTGGCGCAGCGGTCCACGCCGTCGGGCACACCGTCGGCGTCGCTGTCGCTGGGACATCCGGTTCCATCCACCTGCGCGCCGGCCGGGGTGTCGGGGCAGCGGTCGCGGTTCTCCAGGATGCCGTCCCCGTCGCTGTCGGGAATGGGCTTGCTGCCGAGCATGTAGCTGACGCCGATGCTCAGGCCGAAGTTGGTCAGATTCCGGTCGGAACGCCTGGCCTTGTTCCGAATCAGCGTGGCGTCGCCCCTGACGAACAGCAGCGGGGTCAATCCGACCCGCAGGCCGGCCCCTCCCATGAACGCTCCACTACTGCCGCATATGATCGTGGAGGCTTCCGTCGGGCACGGCGGATCGCCGAACCTGCTCGACCCGCCACCCAGCCTCAGATGGGCCCAGCTGTCGCCCCCGACCGGAATGTTGTACAGGACGGACGCCGCGAAGGTGCGCGTTCCGACCCCGACCCCACTGTCCTTCGTGTCGGAGCTGGTGAACATCCCCTCGCCCTCGACCGAGAAGTTGTAGGGGAGCCACACGCCGATACGCCCGAGCCCACCGACGGCGCCTTTCAGATTCGTGGCGGAGTCGAACGACTGGTACGCGGGTGCGGCGCTGACTTCGATCAGGAACCGGCGCTGCTGCGCCTCGAGCGCCGAGCCGGTCGCCAGGAGCAGGGCCAGAGCGCACAGGGGCACGAGCCCCCTGGCGAGGCCGCGGGAGTCGCATCGGTAGGTTCGCATGGATCACATAGATACGCCGCGAGAACGGGACTGACAAGGAGGTTCGTCACACCGGTCGGCCCTCTTGGTTTCACTCCCCGGGACCGCTACGATTCGCGGCGGCACCGCCCCCTGGAGGGAGAGACAGCATGCACGTGACGATCCAGTATTGCGTCGTCTGAAACTACGAGCCGCGGGCCACCAGTTTGGCGGCCGAGCTGCGAGAGGCCTTTGGGAATCCGGAGGTGCGTCTCATCCCATCCTCTGGCGGCGTTTTCGAGGTCACCGTGGACGGTGAGCTGGTCTTCTCCAAGAAGGCGAGCCGGAGGCATGCAGAGCCGGGAGAGGTCGTGAAGCTGATCCGAGGGGCAGGGTGAGGATCGCCATCTCGACCGGCGGGGGCGACGCGCCGGGACTCAATGCGGTGATCCGCGCGGTGGTGCTGTCGGCCCACTACCGCGGCTGGAAGTCCTACGGCATTCAGCGCGGGTACGAGGGACTGCTGTCCTTCAACGGCGTCGTTCCGCTGGGGCCCGCCGAGGTCCGGGGCATCACCCATCTCGGCGGCACGATCCTGGGCACCACCAACCGCGGGAATCCCTTCCGCTACGTGATGCGGGACGGGGAGGGGAACGAATCCGAGGTCGACCGCTCCGGCGACCTGGTGGCCGCCTTCCAGGCGAGCGGGTTCGACGCCCTGGTCTCGATCGGGGGCGACGGCAGCCTCCTCATCTCGCACCAGCTCTGGTGCAAGGGCCTTCCGGTCGTCTGTGTGCCCAAGACGATCGACAACGACGTGAGCGGTACCCAGCGCACCTTCGGGTTCGACAGCGCGGTGAGCACGGCCACCGAGGCGCTCGACAAGGTGCACTCCACGGCGGAAAGCCACGACCGGGTGATGGTGGTCGAGCTGATGGGTCGCTACGCCGGGTGGATCGCGCTCTACAGCGGGCTGTCGGGCAGCGCCGACGTCATCCTGCTGCCGGAGATCCCGTTCGACATCGAGAAGGTGTGCGACAAGATCAGGGCGCGCGAGGCGGCGGGGCGGCGGTTCAGCGTCGTCGTCGTGGCGGAAGGCGCCCGCCCGAGCGACGGGGCCATCGAGCTGGTCGAGCGGCGCGGTGTCGGCACGGTGGACCGCCTCGGGGGGATCGCGAGCAAGGTGGCCCGCGCCATCGAGCTCGGGACCGGCAAGGAAACCCGCACCCTGGTTCTCGGCCATCTCCAGCGCGGGGGCTCGCCGACCACATACGACCGGCTTCTGGCGCTCCGGTTCGGTGGCGCCGCCGTGCGGGCCATCGCGGACGGCGCGTTCGGGGTCATGGTCGGCCTCAACGGCCCGGACATCACCCGCGTGCCGCTGGCCGACGTGGTGGGTCGGGCCAAGAACGTTCCGCTCGGCGGCGACATCATCGCCACGGCCAGGGAGCTGGGGATCAGTCTCGGAGACTGACCGACCCCGTTCCGCCCCGCTGTAGATTCCCCAATGCCCGCCTACCCACCCACCCCGTTCTCCGACGACGTCGAGACGCTGCACGGCGAGACCATCCTTGATCCGTACCGCTGGCTCGAGGACGGAGAGAGCGCCGCCACGCGGGAGTGGACCGAGGCCCAGAACGCGCTCACCCGCTCGTACCTCGACGCGGTGCCCGGCCGCGCCGCGATCCGCCGCCGTCTCGACGAGCTCCTGGCCATCGGGGCCATCAGCGTTCCCACGCCGGCCAGGGGCCGCTACTTCTACCAGCGGCGCGACGGGCGCCAGAACCAGCCCGTCCTGTACGTGCGCGAGGGAATCCACGGGGAGGACCGCGCGCTGGTCGATCCCAACGCGCTGGACCCGACGGGCACGACCGCCCTCGACTGGCATTACCCCAGCGATGACGGCCGGCTGCTCGCGTACGGCGTGTCGGAGAACGGCAGCGAGCAGAGCGTGCTCCACGTGCTGGACGTGGACACGGGTGCGCACCTCGGCGACCGCATCCCGCACACCCGGGCCGCCGATCTCGCCTGGCTGCCGGACGGAACGGGATTCTATTACACCCGCTATCCCGCTCCGGGCGAGGCGCCGGAAGGCGAGGAGCACTACCACCGGGCGATCCGCTTCCACCGTCTCGGATCCGATCCCTCGGAGGACCCGCTCGTCTTCCAGCCCGCCGAGAAGGAGCACTGGCCGAGCGTTGGCATCTCGCCTGATGGGCGCTGGCTGGTGATCGGGGTGGCCCGCACGTTCGACCAGACCGACCTCTACCTGCAGGATCTCGGGAGCGGCGCGCCGCCCGTGGCGGTCGCGAAGGACCTGCCCGCCTCCTTCGAGGGCGAGGTGGCGCACGGCCGCCTGTTCATGCGCACCAACATGGACGCGCCCACGTACCGGCTGTACGCGGTGGATCCCGAGCGCCCAGCACGCGAGGAGTGGGAGGAGATCGTGCCGCCGCGTCCTGACGCGGTGCTGGAGGGAGTGCGGGTGACGGCGGATCACCTCGCGCTCAGCTACCTCGAGCGCGCGTCCTCGAGGTTGCGGGTGACGGATCACGGCGGACGCAACGTACGGGAAATCCGGCTGCCGACGCTCGGGAGCCTCTTCGGTGCCGGCGCGGAGTGGGATGGGCGCGAGCTCTTCTACGGGTTCTCGTCGTACACCGTTCCTCCCGGCGTGCACCGGATCGACCTCGCCACCGGGGCGGAGGCGCTGTGGCGCCGGGTGGAGGCCGAGCTGGACCCGGGCCGGTTCGAGGTGAGCCAGGTCTCCGTCACGTCCAGGGACGGCACTCCCATCTCGATGTTCCTGGTGCATCGCACCGGACTGGCTCGGCACGGCGACAATCCGGTGTACCTCACGGCCTACGGAGGCTTCAACATCAGCATGACGCCGGCCTTCTCGCGCTCGCTGCTACTCTGGCTGGAGCGGGGCGGGGTGGTCGCCATCCCCAACATCAGGGGCGGGGGAGAATACGGCGAGCGCTGGCACCAGGAGGGGATGCTCGACCGCAAGCAGAACAGCTTCGACGACTTCATCGCCGCCGCCGAATGGCTCATCGAGCAGCGATACACCAGCCCGGCTCGCCTCGCGGTGGCCGGCGGCTCCAACGGCGGACTGCTGATGGGCGCGGCGCTCACGCAGCGGCCCGACCTGTTCCGGGCCGTCGTGATTCAGGTGCCCCTGCTCGACATGCTGCGCTACCACCGCTTCCTGATCGCCCGGCTGTGGATCCCCGAGTACGGGTCGGCCGAGGATCCCGCGCAGTTTGGCTGGCTCAGGGCGTACAGCCCGTACCACCACGTCCGGGACGGCGTGGCGTATCCGGCCGTCCTGCTCGCCACCGCGGAGAGCGACACGCGGGTGGACCCGATGCACGCGCGGAAGATGGCCGCCCGGCTTCAGGCGGCGACCGCGTCCTCCCGGCCGATTCTGCTCCGGCTCGAGTCCCGCGCCGGCCACGGAGCCGGGAAGCCGCTGAACAAAATGCTGGAGGAGCTCACCGACACGTGGGCGTTTGTGTTTTCGGAAGTTGGGGTCGAGGTTTGACCGATGCCGGTAGCTGCCGACCACTATGGAGACAGGCTCATGGCCAATGGCAACCGCTCGACGCCCGCGATGGTGCACCCGGACAGGTGGCTCGCGTTCCTGCGCGTCGTGGTGGGACTCTACTTCGTGAAATCGCTGATCACGAAGATGACCGTCGTCCTGGTCGGCGGGTTCCTGCCGGTGCCGGCGGTCTCGGAGCGGTGGGTCAAGGTGATGCCGAACATCGTGGCCAAGCAGGCGTCGGAGAACCCGCTCGCGTTCTACAAGCACTTTCTCGAGGGCACGGTGCTCACCCACCCCGAACTCTTCGCCCAGCTCACCGCGTGGGGAGAGACGGCGGTGGGCATCGGGCTCACGCTAGGGGTGCTGACCGGGCTTTCCTCGGGGATCGGGCTGCTGCTGGTGACCATCTACGGCCTCGCCACCCAATGGATGTCACCGGGGCAGCAGGGATTCCACCTGGTTCTCTTCGCGCTCATGCTGACGTTCCTCATGGCGCGCGCGGGGCGGGTCTGGGGTCTCGACGCCTGGATCGCGGCCCGGCGACCCGAGTCCATCCTGGCACGCCGCCCGCTGAGCTGAGGGCGCGCGGGTTCAGCTTCCGGTCTCCAGCCAGCTTCGCCAGGCGTCGAAGCTGAACGGCCGCCCGAGAAATTCCTCCACCATGCGAGCCGCGGGAGCCGAGCCGCCCCGCTCCAGGATCAGCCGGCGGTAGCGGCGGGCCGGCTCCGGCGCCAGCAGATCCTTCCGGTCGAACTTGCTGAACAGATCTTTGGCGATCACCAGCGACCACATGTAGGTGTAGTAGAACGCCGAGTACCCGTTGAGATGGGTGAACGACGCCTGCATGTGGGTGCCTTCCATCGGGGGCACGGGCGTGTAGGCGCGGGTCACCGCGGACACGATCGAGTCGGTGTTCACCTGTGCCGGGGGACGATCGTACAGCGAGAGCGAGATCCGGGCGTACGACATCTGGGTGCGCATGTCGAGCGCCCGCCCGAAATCGGTCGCGCGCTTGAGCCGCCCGACGAGCTCGGCGGGGATCGGCTCGCCGGTCTCGTGGTGCCGCGCGAATCTTCCGAGCACCCTGGGGTCCCATCCCCATTCCTCGAGCATCTGCGACGGCGCCTCCACGAAGTCCCATTCGGTCCGGACTCCGCTGACGCCGCTCCAGCGCTGCCGCGCCAGCAGCGAGTGCATCAGGTGGCCGAACTCGTGGAGAAAGGTCTCGACGTCGCCGTGATCCAGGAGACCGGGCTCACCCGGCTTGCCACCGGGGAAGTTGCACACCAGTGCCGATTCGGGCAGCGCGCCGTCGGTGGTGCCGGTGCGCACCCGGAAATGCGCCGCGTGACCGTACTTGCCCGGCCGCGGGTGCATGTCGAGGTAGAACCGGCCGACCAGCTCGCCGTCCTCCAGCATCTCCCATCCTTCCACCGACGGGTGCCAGACCGGCGGGTCCGTCATCCGTCGGAACGTCACGCCGAAGAGCCGGGCCGACAGATCCAGCACGCCGGCTCGTACCCGCTCGTAGGGGAAGTAGGGGCGCACCTGTTGCGAATCGAAGTCGTACTCGGAGCGGCGGACCAGCTCCCGGAGGTACCCCGTCTCCCACCGGTCGATCCCCGTCGCGCCCGGACGATCCTGGCGCTTCCGCTGAAGGAGCGCCCGATAGTCCCGCTCCGCGGCCTCCTCCGACGCGGCCACGACCCGGTCGATGAAGGCGGACGCGCTGGCGGCCGTGCCCACCATCTTGTCGGCCAGCGCGTAGTCCGCCCAGGAAGCGAAGCCGAGCAGGCGGGCC